>JAYRHW010000031.1:0-14921 GCA_041907145.1 Bdellovibrionota bacterium | reverse complement strand
AGCGTCTCATTGCATTTGCAGGAATGCGCGACGTTCCAGCCTCGGAAGTGGAAGAGTTAACTGCCGATGTATTCGGACGCGATTGGTCCGACTACCGGGTTGGCCTTGAATTGCTTCGTCGAGATGGCGCAATTGGCCAGGTGGTTGAGAGGAAATGGCGGAGCGACTTAGCAAGCGAGCAGCGCGCGCCCTTGGTTGCTCATATTCGGGGCTTGGCGCGAGTGCCCGATACCTTCGGCGAGTACTGCCAGGGGCTCATAGCCGATCGCAGCTTGAGCGACCGGGCAGTCAGCTCTGAAGTCGTTACCGGCTTTTTTGCTCAAGATGATGAAGCGCAGAGGGCCAGCGCCGCGACAAAAATATTCGAGGCGGCAGCCAAAGCCGGCTGGAGAGAGGGTCTCGAGGAAATTATTCCCGAAGCTAAATACTTCTATGATGAGAACCATCTCGATATTGTGGCGCTGTGCGCTCAGATTCCGGATATGCCGAATGCACGATTCGGTGATTTGATCGCGCAGTTTATGGAGGCGAGTTCGGACGCTAGCGAACGCCTGGCTGCTCTGAGCTATCTTCGGGATCGTGGCTGGGATAATTCTTTCGTTGACGCCTGGACGGCAGCGTTTGACTCCGGCCATCCCTCGTACTACTACCTCGAGGCCCTGCGCTTAATTCGCAGTACACCGGGCGTTCCGGATAACCTTCTGGTAAGCTCCTATCGAACCGCTTTGAGCCAGTCATCGACAGAGCAGAAATTCGAAATCGCACGCTCGTTAGCCGGTTCCCCCTGGAGCCCGGTGGTTGATTCGGTATTTTCGCTTGATCCCGCTGCGCGCGCGAACAGCCTCGCGGAACTCAACCGGACAAGTCGCCATTCATCGGTACCAGCCGATGTCGTGCTGCCGCTTCGCGCGCCCACTGACTTTGAGCGTTTGGTGACTGGGCTATTGTCCCAGATGGATTCCCCGGAACGCCGCAATGCGGTGCGTATTCTGGTCGAGGAGGGATCATTTGGCAGCATCGCGGAGCAGTTACTTCCCAATACGCCAACAGAATTGAATCCCTCGGTGGTAGAGAATCTCGCTCTGGATCTGGTGCGGCGGGTAGAAAAGGATCCTTCGTCGATCGTTTCAGCTCGAGCCCCGGACTATCGCGTTTGGCCTCGACCCAGCGCGCCCGACATGAGCGACATGACTGTAAATTCAAGAACCGCACGGCAGAGCATGGCTATCATCGGCGATGGGCCAGCGGCAATTTTAATGGCTAGAATGCGCGGGGAGCTGGGGTATCGCGACTCCGCCACGACTATAATCAGCACCACCGGCAAACTCGGTGGGGTCTGGACTCAAAATAATGTCGTTGACGAGGGGCACAATACTTTCCGCAGCATTAACGCTTGGGGCATCGAGTTAGCGGCAAGAGAACCCCGTCCTGGAATGGATGTAAGGCGTTTCCTCGATCAGATCGCTCAGGAGGGGGGACTCGAGCAGCGAGTCAAGAAAGCCATGGCTGAACACCTGCGCTACGACGCGGCAACCCGGAAGTACATCGTCAGTATGAAAGTTGATGGACGTATCGAGGAGCAGTCCTTTGATAGTGTTCTCGTGGCGACGGGGAATAGAAGACCACGAGCTCTTGATCATGGACCGATGAAGATGCACCCTCCCGCCGGGGGTGCTATGCCATTGATTCGCTGGCAGCACCAAATATCGCCGGATCACTATAGCCGCTACGAGGGTACTCGGCCCTTTATCGTAGGGCTCGGCAACAGCGCTATCGCCATGATCGGTGAATTCCAGCGCATGCACGCTGCGGGCGTCGATGTAAATCCTGTGGTTATTACGCATCATTCGGAACTGTCGTTGCGCAATCCTCAGCGCTTTGTCAGCCCCCATTCGGGACAGGTGGAGCAGCCGCTCTTTAGAGGACCCTTTAATCTCTCTCGGCTGGCGGGTGATATAGACCGCATTAAGGCGCGGCTGGACTTTGCACTACAGCACGGCTGGATTTTTCACGATGTGCGCGAGTGGAAGGCGATGGAGAGCATTAATAAGTCGGCAGGAACACGCAGCGTAGCATTTATCGATGCTCTTGGCAGGACCCGTCGGGTAGATAATGTGAAGCATTTGTACGCATTGATTGGTTATCAGAATTTGCCGGAGGCTATGGAACGGTTCGGTTTGCAGGTAGATCCTCAAACCGGGGTAGTTGATTTCGACGTCGCTAGCGGGCGGGCTAAGACAACCTTCCCCTCCGATCATCCGGGTCGGGTGTATGTGGCCGGCGCAGCAGCATCAAGACCGGGCGACCGCAACCATGAGGTAATTCCGGGTATGATGTCTTCTATACCCTGGATAGCGTTTTCGGAGATTGTTGCGGCAACCGCAGAAGTCGAGCGAGGGAAGCTGGAGCTGTAACTCTAGGCACTTGTTGTCATTGGGTCCGGTTTCCAGGAGCGCACCAGATCATCGCCGGGGAAGAGCTTTTGATAGTCTCGCGCCAGCGCGTCGCTATCTTGTCCGCGCCCCGAGTGTCCGTAGGCTCTACCGAGAAAATGCATGAGTATGCGGTTGTTGGGATAGCGCTGCAAGAGCTCCTCAAGCTGGTACGCATCCTGCACTACCCATGATGCATGAGACATAGACGAACGAAGGTTCCAATACGCATCACTTGGCCGCGTCTTTTCCGGAGCGGGCCAGAGGTATTCAAGAAAGTGGAACGCGCTCTGCTCTCGTGCCCATCGCATTGCCGCGCTTGACTTTTCTCTTAGGCGCTCCGGATCCGTGCGAAGCTCCTCAACTTGTCGCAAGACATCAGACCAATCGGAGCCAAAGATACAGCCATCGGCCCACTTGCCCAGCATGACTTCGAGTATGGGATTGATGGAAAGCGGGACGCAGCCCCGGGCCATGCCTTTGCAGATTCGGGAAGGCAGAAAACTAGTCAGCGTCGGCTGCTGTGGTATCGGGATCCACCGTGCTTCAACATAGCGCCTATGAATGGCCTGACAGTTCCAGGTCTCGAGAAATTCATATTCGATTCCCTGGGACGAGAAGAGAGATTTCAGCTGCCTATGCTGCTCCTGAAACGCCGGACTGTATGCACTGCCGACGAAGAAAGCCAAGGAATCATTTTTTTGATCCAACCAATCCTTGCTCATTTCATGCGGCATGAGGTCCGTGGGGTAGGGGGCCGGCTTCCCCAAAAGCATGCTGGTGGGGACCCAGTACTGCCAGTAATTATGCAAGATTCCCCTCCAACGATCTGGTGCATTCTCGTTATGCGCTATGATGACATCATCCTCGCGAGCAAATGGAGCAATTGGGGCTCCTATGGCGCGATCGCCAGTGATAAAAATGCGTGGGCCCGGAATCTTGGACAAAGCGACGGACGGATCGGTCTGCACGGGGAGCCAGATCACATTGAACCCCATGCCCACAAACACGCGCTTTAACGTTTCGTGCTCGAAGGCCATGGTGTTGCCCTCGGATGGATGCCAGCCCCAGAGGACTACCGTAAATTGACAGCGATCCACCCAGTGATCGATCGAGAGTCGGTTGCGTTGGAGATAAGCCAGCGTCTGGTCTATATCTGGATCGGCGAACCTACCTTTGATGAACTCGGTGTAGTTCGCGCTGCCTCCAGAAATCGCTTCAACGTACATGCGGGGCTTCCTTTTCCTTTAGCAATTTGTCGATGTCGCAGACTGAAGCTGAAGACTCCGCTAAGAGCTCGACGCAGGCATCAAGTCGAGTGGTGGCCAAAATTCGTTCGACGAGCATCATGGCTCGACCGATTGCCTGATCCATATCAAAATATCGATACTCGCCAAGACGACCACAAATAAGGACATTCGAAAGTTGCGAAGCGTCTCGGCGATAGCGCGCATAGAGTTCGGCATTTGACTGATCGGGAAATGGATATTCATAGTCAGCCGAGTCTAAGGGGGAAAATGGCTCTTCCCGAGAGAGTACCGTGCCTCGAATCCTTCCTGCATAGGAAGGCGGCATCATATGCTTCCATTCGAGTACTCGTACGTGCGCGCCAGATTCCTGGCTTGGATAGTTTACTTGGCCGGTGCATTGAATGTAGTCCACGTCGGGATAATACTCGTGAAATCGCTTCTGACCTCGGTACTTAAGCTTTCCTAGTCGATAATTAAAAAATTCGTCGATTGGTCCCGTATAAATCAGAAGCTTTTTGGGCCGGAGCTCGTGCTGCTCTGTTCGATAGTCAACGTTCAGCATGACAGGGATCCCGCGGAGCATCTTATTCATGAATTCTGCGTACCCGTTCAGTGGCAATCCTTGATATCTGTGGCGCTTGAGCCGGGGCTCATCGTCGTAACGGACATCGAAGCGCCCGGCGAGTCCGGCGTCGAGATCTCGCGCGGGGACGCCCCACTGCTTCTCCGTATACCCCCGGATGAACTTTTCGTAGATGGCTCGCGGCATAGTAGCGAGGGAAGCTTCTTCAAAATTTCTAGGTGTGCCCGAGAAGGCCGGTGACCATCCCTGAGGAAATAGCCGCGTTATATAACTCCCTGCTATGGGCCAGTTCTCGACCTGCCCGTCCACATATGACTTGAGGCATGCCTCGTAGGTATAGAAGTCGGCAAATGAGGTGACGAACTGCCAGATTTTCTCAGATGAAGTACGGAAATAATGCGGACCGTAGGTATGAATTCGAATACCGCTGGGATGCGCAAAGTCGTGAACGTTTCCACCAATGTGGGAACGGCGATCGACAACGAGCACACTGCGGCCGGCATCATGCAGGCGACGGGCGATTACGGCCCCGGTAAGTCCGGTTCCAACCACCAAGTAGTCGAACACCATGCGATTCTCCGCTTCCCCCGGCCAGCATGCCGGCGACCCCGGCTCAATGCGGCGCTAAATCCGTCGTAGACCAACAGAGATTTTTGATGGGGAGACGAGGGAGATGGATTCACCGAAAATCAAGCGATTTCCTATGTTGTTAGGCACAGTTAGGAGATCATAATCATGCAGCGGTCGTTGTTCGTGGGGCGACACTTCGATATGCTGACAGGGCAGATTATTAATGCCATGAGTATCGACGCTGTTACCGAAGCGCTTCGCCTTGCTGATGGATCGTACTGGCAACCTTTACACGGTTGAGGCGGATATCATGCTTGATCTGCGATGCTCGCAGGAATGGAGATTGAAGACTCTCGAGCGTGCAGAAAGCAGCATATGGTTCGAGTGGCTAGCGAAATAGCCGGATCTGTTGAGCAAGCTCAGGGAGGCTAGATTTTTCGTACTTCGAGGCTGCTTCGTCTAGATGAAACCCGACTACGCCTGATGCTTCTTTCCCTCGCGCCAGGAGCGCAAGTCGCAGCTGCAAAGTTGACTCTAAGGCTCTGAAGGTCGGACGCGGCACGCTCCGATACCTTGACGTATCAACAAGCCCTTGAGGAAGTCCAAGGAGTGAGCAACATTCTTCGGCTTCCCTTCCAATACCTTCTGCCAGTGCCACTCGTATGTTTACCGAGTTCAAATCAATCCCATGTCTTCGCCGCCAAAGCTCTAGCGTTTCAGGGTGACGGGCGGCTACTCCTTCAATAATGCCGGCCCATGAATAACCATGCTCGGCGAAGGATTCAACGGCCGGATGCAGCCCAAGCATGCCAACAATTGCGACAAGTTGTGACTCGCTCGGCTTATTTACCGACTGCAGGCGAGTGGAGAGCAGGCGCTGCAACCTTTCCCGCTCCCTGCTATCGATTTCGCTTACAAGGCATATATGATGCTCCTGGCAGAACTCCGCCAAGGCTACCATGCACTGAGTAGCCAGCTCTGACTTGAGCAATCGTTTGCAGGCCAATTGCAGGTCGACATTTAGCTCCCGCTCAATAGAGGGGCTCAGGGCATAGTTCCTGATGAGTCTATCAGCAGCCTCAATCTCTCCCTCGCCCAGCTTCTCTATCGTGAGCTCGACAGCTTGTTCCCATTTAGCCTCGAACATTCGGCACTCCTGCCCGCTGAGGATGCGGTGATAGATGAAGTGCTTGGCGGCGTTAATTGGCAGCCGGTACTGAAATTTTTGAATAGCTCGCAAGATTGTGTGGGTGTCCTCATCTGTCAGGTCCTCATGGGTTATGCCGTGTCGGCTGAGCGCTTCGATGGAATCTTTCAGTGCTAGATGGGTGAGATGCCCAACGGCCTTGTCTATATGTTGCCTGACGGCCTGACGGCGCAGAGCTGGCTCCTGTCGTTGCTCGCGCTGCCAGGATAAATACCTTTCGTTCAAGTCAAAGATGCGATCCTGCATCGAGCGACCCTCTTGCGCGGGAAGTTCTCGAGAGAAGTTGAGACACGCTAGAAGTTGCATCTGATATGAGCCGCTGAATAATTCAGTATAGTCCTCGCTTCCGAGAGACGCGAAGAATTCTACTCCCCGTGGACCGAAAAAGGCTTTGATTCGATCGGTCACTATATTGTGCGGTTCGCCGATTTGAATGCGCTGCAGATCGGCACGGAACGCCTCGATCGCCTCATGTCTTGGCAGCTTGGGGTAAAGTGATTCGGCCATATCATTGGCGATATGGGTAAGTTCCCCATAGACAGTGAAGATGGAGAACTGGCTATGCTCGATGCCGAGACGAAGGGAGTGCAGGGCGCCATTGGCGGGAGATTGAAGCGCCAACAGCTGGCGGCCGAGGCCGCCATCGTCGAAGTCCCTTGGGGGAGAATAGAGGGGTGACTTCGCTATCGGGAAAATATAAGCGAAGGCATTGAGCTCTGCGCCTTGCGATCGAGCATAGTCTTGTTCAAATGCGCTAGCAGCGAGTTCCTCGAAGGCCGAGAATCGCCAGGTGTTTGTCTTGGCATCGAGAACTGTACAGCCGCAGCGAGTAAAGACAAGAGGGGGGTCGGAGTCGGCGGACCCGGCCTGCACCGAGACGTGCAGTGCCCCGGAGGCATGCGCAATTTCATGAACCCATAGACTCCTGGTAAGCAGCGGGTGCTCACTGGCATCAGCCTTAGGGAATCTTCGGCAGATGCGCCGTTGGGGTACGGCGCTGCCGGCAAACCCAGTGGACGAATTCAACTCGCTCAAAAGATGAGAAATGGGCGGCAGAGGCGCAAGAATGCCGAGCTCCGCCCGGCGCAGGCTTAGATATTCATGCGCTTCCTGGATAGCAGCTTGCTCGGAGGGAAGTTCCGCGGCCGTGCGAATTCCCGGTTCGGTGAAGCACTCTGTACTGGCTAGCGCCGCCGAGTGGATAAGTTCGCGAGCCAAATCAGGTTCGATGGCTGGTGAAAAAAGTACCTCCCCGAATTGGGAGGTTTCGACCGTAGCGGTCGCGCAAGTTGTTGGTGAGGGGCCAGCCATGCAGAACTACGCGCAGAACAACTTCTAGGTAACGAAAGGAGGATAATGAGCTTAAGAGGCTCTGCATTTTCCTATGGACAAAATCACTACTCAAGTATCATGACCGCTCTGTTTAACCACCCAGAACCAATAGATAAATTTGCTCAGACAGACGGCAATCTAGAGAATCTGACTGCCGCTGAGATCCATGGAGATCACTTCCGGAATCGCTGCTATAACCTTGGCTTGCTCGAGCGTGGCGGAAAAGACGTAGGCCCCCAATGCATCTAGATAGTGGGGGCGGCTGCCGGTAGTTTGAGTAATTTCTGTTACAAGCCTTGAGGCCAATAGATTATTTCTCTGCACGATGATCTGATCGGGAACCGCACGAAATCTCATGTCTCCAAGTTCGATGGTACCCGGGTCCATCTGATGAGTTCCCCCAACCTGCTCGACTTCCCAGTTTGGCTGCAAGTAGACCACGGCCTTGGCGCCTCCGAGCTCGGCGTATTGAGCGAGTAAGTTGGGGCTAAGTTTAGCAAGAGCCGGATCCTGAGATGCGGCTTTGGTTTCGGTGCGCATAGGGCAATAATTCTAGCATACTAGTGGTGATAATCTAGGCAAAGGAGGCGTTGAAATTCGACTTCTGCACGGGCGTGCTATCTATTATTGCACTTAGTTGAACATTTGAGTGCTAGAGTCTGTTTTTTCTCTGTATCTGTTTGATTAGCAATTTTGGCTGTGGTTACGTAATACTACATAACTACGTAGCAGTTTATGCCATCACCTGGCTCCGATCCTCAGCCGCAAGACCCTCAGGACGCATCTCCACCGGACCAAGCTCCTGAAGGGTTCGCGCCGACTCCCGATATTGACGGCGCCGTAAATCGAACTCCGCTGGAGCAGGCAGAAGGTGTTTTGCGCGATCTTTTCGAAATGCGGGCACAGTACAACGATTGGGAAGAGGTGCCTCAGGGTGTCATAAGGGAGGAAACCGGGCGCTGGGAGCGAGCGTTCCTTGAGGAGCTTGTAGGGGATCGCTACGATCTGCGGGGGCAAAAGCTCATCACGGATGCACTTATAATAGACGTCCGTCAGGATGAGGATAATTTCTATGTGCTTGCCTCACTGACTGACGAGTCAGGCACGAGACGATACTACTGCGATGGAACGAGCGCACCAATAGCGCTTGTCAATGGGGCTACCTGCGGGGTGCTGCTCGCCTTCGCAAAAGAAGAGTTCGAAAGTGACTCGGCGTCGCACGGCTTCGCGCTTCTCGTCGACGAACATTCACTAGAGCTTGAAGCTGAAAGGTTCGCTCGTCTTGATTTTAATGGACTGGTTGGAGCACTGCTTAGGGAAGAGGCTCATGAACTTGGCGTCGAATTAGGGGGAATTACTGCTGTTAAGAAGGGTATCCTCTCTGAAAGTGAAATTGATGAGGCAGCCGGCTTTCATATACTCGATAGTACCGGTGCTGAATTTCTATTTGAGCTATCAATTAGGTCCGAGGCGGGCGGATTGTGTACGGACGGACCGTTGCTGCTGTCAGAAGATACTCTTATTCCTGACACCTCCTTTCCCGATGCACTCGAACCCGGGGAAATTCGAGCGCGGTTGATGGCTAACCTCGCCAATCAGGGGCTTCGCCCGCTCAGCGAGTCATCCTATCCTGCGCTTGCCGATCTCAGGGAGGTGTTTGTGGTTGATGCGAAAGCCATTCTCGTAGATTGGCAGCCTCAGTGCGGGTATTCAGTATCGATTGCGAGTGTTCACCTGCCTCAAGGGGACCACGATTGCTATCTTGTCGAAGTCGTGGCACGCAGCTCTGACGGGTCATATCTTTTGCCGGCGCGTTCGGGGTCTGCGGCCCTGCGAAGCGCTTCCCCTATCTCCATGTTTTTTGAGGCGGTTCCTCAGGAAGCAGAGGGAGGTTTTGCTTTCAACTACCGCAGCGTCTTTCTGGCCCTCCCTCCCGATGTAGGGCAACAGCCATTGATCAATGGGCTCATGCATAGCCCCCAACAGTCATGGATGATACGATCGATGGAGAGGGCGATAGCCTCAGCATTGATGCTGCCATTGGAGCAAGCGGCAAAGCTTCGTGTGTACAAGGTCTTGCCGCTTAGTCAGGATCCCGAACCCACGGCGATAGACGAACCAGAGCTTGAAGACGGCCCTATTCGGAGCCAGGAGTTACTATGCTATCACGACCTCGGCGCAAGCGTAGTTACCATCGACAACGACAGCTCAGGCTTGATTTTCCTCAAAGATATTAACGCCCGCTTCTTCTTCCCCGGCCTTATGCCCCCCAGTCGATAAGGGGGTTAAGGTGCCGAGAAGTTAGGCCTCCCAGTTGCTTAGAAATACCTCAGCCTTTCACGGCGATCGACCGATATCCCTCCTACGGGTTTAAATAGAGGGATACACTATGAATTCACGACCAGCGCCGGCAATTTCGTGGCTAGAGAGGAATAAGAACAGCATCAAGTGGAAGCTTGTTGGCCCGAATATTCAAAATCCGTTTGATGTGGCTGCCTCCACTGAGCGTCTTATGGAATATGTCCATGACCTCACGCTGCTCAGGGAGAAATGCTCTGTTCAGGCCTACATGGATAACACAACGATCATCAATGTTACGGATCTGAATGTGTTTACCTTTGCGACCGACCATCCGAATTTGGTGGGTTTGACTCGTGAAGATCTACAAAATTTCCTTGAGGCGTCTGGTACCTGGAAGTCTCTGCATGGAGACATAAAGAAGGTGCAGGATCGCTGCAAAGAGGAAATAGCAAACCGCGAAGGCGGAGATTCCTCCTTCTAGCGCCTCCAAGAGGGACGGCTACAGAAGCCCCTGCGAGATTCCATTGCGGTTTGGGCTTCGTGAGCGACACAAGAGTATGCTCCTGTGTTCGCTCCTCGTTCGATGCGAGGACCCCTGAGAAGCGTTGACGCCTGATTCTGGGCAAACGCCTTCAGCCGTGGTAGTTCTAGCCTCGCATATGGTGTTCAGCTCCACCCTTTTCCTGTTCGTTTTTTTACCCTGCTTCCTGGCTTCCTATTTTCTCTCGCCCAAACACTGGCGTAATGATGTAGCACTTTTGTGGAGCCTGCTATTCTATGCCTGGGGCGCGCCTCGATTCGTATTCGCCCTCGTATTTTCGAGCAGTCTTGACTATGTTATTGGCGCATTAATCTATCGCTGCCGCGGAAGGAAGGCTGCGCAAAGTTGGCTGCTTGCGTTCTCGGTAGTCGCGAACATTTCGCTGCTCTTTTACTTCAAATACGCCAACTTTTTTGTCTCCCAACTAAATGAGCTTTTGAATTCTTGGGGGCATCATTCACTAGCGTGGACTCCCATTGCGTTGCCGATCGGCATTTCGTTCTTTACCTTTCATAAGCTTAGTTACACGATTGATGTATATCGAGGGCTCGTCGAGCCGGCCCGCAATTATCGGACCTTTCTTCTCTATTTGGCGCTCTTCCCTCAGCTCATAGCCGGTCCCATCATTCGTTATCACATCATCGAGCAGCAGTTGCGCGAGCGGCTGTACAGCTGGGAGATGTTTTTCGAGGGCGTCAGTCGATTTAGCATCGGTTTGGCGAAGAAGGTTCTAATTGCCGACGCCATGGCGGGAGTGGCCGACATGATTTTCGCGATGCCTGCCGCTACTCTTCCAACAAGCTATGCTTGGCTTGGTGCGTTGAGCTATTCATTTCAGATTTACTTCGATTTCTCGGGGTATTCGGATATGGCAGTCGGGCTGGGCCTTATGATGGGCTTTCGATTTCCGGAGAATTTCAACTCTCCCTATATCGCCGAGAGTATCACTGATTTTTGGCGCCGCTGGCATATAACGCTTTCAAGCTGGATGCGTGAGTATCTGTACATTCCGCTCGGCGGAAACCGAGTCGGCATAGGGCGAGTTTATTTGAACCTTTGGATCGTATTTTTCCTTTCGGGGCTCTGGCATGGTGCGAACTGGACTTTCGTGGTTTGGGGGCTCTTTCATGGATTGTTGCTCGTGCTTGACCGACTGCTTTGGCTGCAAGTGAGTCAGCGCGTTCCGCGACTGTTGAAGATCGGGCTCACCTATATTCTCGTGGTGGTCGGTTGGGTGTTCTTCCGCAGTGACAGTATTGGAGATGCGCTGCACTTTTTGCACCGCCTGTTCGAATGGCATCCGCTTCCAAAGGCGCACTCTCGAACAGCTCTCGAATTGTTGACGAATCGTTCCACCGCCATGTTCTTGCTGGCGGCGATTTTGAGCTTCATGCCTGCCTCCCAGCTTCTTGACAGTGTTAAGGGTTGGGTTAAGTCAAGACTTCCGCGCCCACTGACGATTTCAGCGCAGGGAGCATTTGTCTGCCTGTTGTTTGTGCTGGCGGCGGCTAATATCACGAATTCTCACTTTCATCCTTTCATCTACTTTAGGTTTTAATTCATGCGGGCCGTCTATCTCTTTTGGTCACTTGCGTTCCTCGTTCTGAGCTCGTTGCCCTTATTGCAAATATGGCTGCCGATAATTCCGGGAGTTGGAACTTCGGGCGTTGAGAGCCGAAAGCAATTGAGTGTGGTAAGTATTCACTCCTTCTTGAGCGGAGCGCTGCAGAGCGACTTCGAGCAATGGCTTGCCGAGAACTTGGGACTACGCGGAGCATTAGTTCGGACTGATAATCAGCTCAATTATTCGCTGTTTGGCGAGCTTAGTTCGAGTTCTCGCTTTCAAGTTGTTCTCGGCCGCGATAACTACCTATTCGAGCGCGGGTATATCAGTGCCTATGTGCATCAGAAGCCGCAGTCTCGCAAACGGCTGGCGCAAGTCGCCGATAAGGTATCCGCTCTTCAGAATCTATTGAAATCCCGCGGGGTCGCCTTTGTTCTACTTCTGAGCCCCAGCAAAGCTCATATCTATGAGGATTTCCTGCCGCGCACGTTCCAGCGCCGTAAGCTCCGTCGACTTGGTGATTACGAGCTCTTACTTCCGCTGCTCAGGGAGCGCGGCGTGCAAGTAGTCGATGGGATTGCCATGGCAACGGATTTCAAGGCGAGAGGTCTGCCCGCCTTCGCGCGGGCCGGTACGCATTGGTCCATGTACCTGGCCTGCCATGTAGGAGCGGCAGTTTTTGATGCGTTTTCCGCTCAAACCGGGCATGCGTATACGCCGATGCCCTGCGAGCCGACAACAACTTCGGACACGCCCGATGTTCATGACGCGGATCTTTCAAATCTGAGCAATCTATGGTCTCAGCAGCCCTTCTTTGAACCACTTCCCTATCCGCAAGTTGTCCCCAGTGCTGATTCCGAAGTCGCTCGTCCCTCTTTGGCGGCTATCGGCAGCAGTTTCATGTGGTCAGTCCTGTCTTATTGGGATCAATACCAGACTTATGCGCAGCGCGATTTTTACTATTACTTCCGCACTCGTCATCAGTACCCTTCGCTAGGAAAGAGTGTGGTTGAACATGCGAAGTTTGACTGGGAAAGAGAAATTTTTAGTAAGAACTTAGTGTTGGTCGAAATCAATCAGACGGTTATAAAAAATATCGGTTTTGGCTTCATCGAGCAGGCGCTTCATCGCTTAAAATTGAAGAGATAGAGGGACCTCTGCTCCTTCGGGGTCCCGCAAAATCCCTCCCTCCCGCTGCCGTTGTCAAGATAACTTGTGCAGCTGAAATTTAGCTCAGCTTGAATAGGATTCGCCGACAAAGTAGCCTAAGTTACGGTGTACTATGAAGTTGTTCCAAGCCTCGCTTCCCGCAGAACGTCACGAGGCTGCACTATTGCTGGATCTTGACGGCCTTACCCTTGATACCGAAGAGCCGCAGCGGCCGGTATATCAGCGCCTCCTTCGTCAATACTGCGGTGTGGATACCACGCACATGGATATGGCCTGGGCTCTCGGCAAGACGGCTCAGGAGACTGCTGCTGGGATCGATGAACGCTTTGGAAGCTCCTTGCTTGATCCCGCTCTTGTCCCGGAGGATATGAGCTTCGGTGCGTTTGTGGTGCAGCGGCTCCGAGAGGAGCGCACGCGGGAGCGAGCTCAGCATGGGGTGCAAGTCATGCCCCATGTTCCAGAACTCTTATCCTGGGCAGATTCCATTTCATTGCCCCGCGGGATAGCGACTTCCAGAGAGCGAGAAGTCGCTCATGAAATGCTTGAGGCCTCGCAGTTGCTCGATAGGCTGCATGTGCTTGTGGGCAAGGGGACTGAAGGTGTTCGGGAGCTTAAGCCTGCGCCTGATATTCATCAAGTAACCGCAAAGGAACTTCGGACTCGGCCGGAACGCTGCTGGGCCCTTGAAGACTCGCCTCCTGGAGTGGAGGGGGCATACCGGGCAAAGACGAAAATTGTGTATGTGCCCGATGCGCGAGTTGCCGGAGTCTGTCCGCTCTCGCGCAGGATGGCCACTTATACGGCGAGCTCAATGGAAGATGCCATCCGGTTCCTCCAGCGAGAGTTATGAATTTTGCGCCGTAGGCAAGGCGGAGTGCTCAGAGCCTTAGCTCGTAGTGATCGCGGGTGGCATCTGCTGCCCAATCGCCTTTAAAGGTAAATCCGTTTCTCTGCAACACTCGAATTGATGCAGCGTTGTCCTTACGAACGCGCGCCCACAGAGATATAAAACCTGCCGCCCGGGCCAGCTCAGTGAGGGATTTGACCGCATTCGTCATCAGCCCGCGATGCTCGTTGCTGCACCAGTAGCCGATTTCGGCACCGGCCGGGGCGGCTGATTTGATGTCGAGGGCGCCGACAACTAATTCTGCCGAATCGAGCAGTAAAAAGACGAAGTGGGTTTGTTCCCGCCAGCCCTTTGCGGCCCAGGTCAGAAATTGTGCAGCGTCGCAGGTCTGGTAGGGATTGCCTCCGAGTCTGGCGCGAAAGAGGAAGTCGTAAATGGCGGTTTGATTGCAAACTCGCGCGATGTTTTCCAGCTGCCTCGGAGTTGCCTCGACACGCGCAGCGTCGACCATTTGGTATGGCCTCTGGTTGAGCGTGCCCGTTACTGCGAGCTCTGCAGGATGCCAGGGAGCTATTTTTGCCTGTGCCATAAAAAATGGTCTCGCAGCTCAAAGATAGCATAGGGACAGGCTGCCAAGGCATTAGTTCCTACGGCCGCACGTTATATCCTCTATTCGCAGGATTCGATTGGCCACCCGTCTAACGAATCGGCGGCCTTGAGATTTGAAGGGACGCAGGGGATGCTTGGCCGCTGTTTGACGGCCGCCAATCAAAACCAGGCTTCGCGAAACAGGGGACATATGGAAGGATGAGGCAAGATATCTATCCGAGGACGATACTAATGGATAGCACCCTAGGAACACGGATTAGTCAGCACAGATTTGGCCGAAGCGGAGTCATTTCGCTTCACCTTTGTCTTTACCTGCTAACATACGCCCATCTCAAAAGTTTCACTCAGCTTTGGCCGGAAAATATTTTTGGCCTGAACTCCTTTCTTCCGACGAGTGACTTTGGGCAACCCGTAATTTGTAATTTTATGATTGGGCTGGCGCTCGGAATTTCGGCTGCGGGACTTCAGCTATATTTGCGAGGAGGCCTATATTTCTATTCGACTTCAGCGGCGTT
>JAYRHW010000030.1:0-8586 GCA_041907145.1 Bdellovibrionota bacterium | reverse complement strand
GGGAGTCGGTCGCTTGCTTTCTAGGGTTGATGGCGCTCAGTCTTGGCCTGCAAATGCTCGCGGGGGCAATCATCACATGGGAACGACGCGTATGCACATGAGCCCTACGCAGGGAGTCGTGGATGAAAACTGTCGTCTGCATAGCCGGGAGAATTTCTTTATTGCAGGAAGCTCGGTCTTTCCGACGACCAGCTCCGTCAATCCCACGCTAACCATTCTCGCGCTGGCCTTTCGCTTGGCGCAGCATCTGAAGGACAAGCTGCCATGAGGTGCTCTCGTAGAAGATGCTTGGGCGTACTCGTAGTTGGGGCAGGGATGATGACCTTTGCCTCTCTCGTGCGGGCCGATGAGTCTGAAGTACGCCAGCTGCTGCTGCTTGTGCAGCAGCGGCCTGAGGCCTCGCGGATTGGGAGAGAGTGCGCGTCGGTCTTACAACGCGGGGCTCTGGAGATTGAGCATCTCTTCGCTGAACGCTTGCGTTCTGAGGGAAAGCCGCATGAGTCAGGGCAATCATTAATCCAGAAATTCGATGACGCCGTGCGAGTTGACTTCGCGTCCGGCGATCTTCTATCGCTACATGGGTGGCCGGTAAGTCGCACCGAGGCGTTAGCCTATGTCTGGGCGTACAATCAGACCGTGGGCTTCCGCCGATAAATCCGCACGGAAGAGCGACCGGTCCTTAGGATGACTTCAATCCCATACAGATCTGCGAACCAGGGACGCTTGTAGAAGTCCTCCAATTCCGCTCGCGGCGGGTTATTGAAGACGAGATAGTCAGGCTTGAGCTCTGTGACGTACCAGGAGTAGCGCTTTCTTTTCACGTTTTCAGCTGCACCTCTCGTGATGAGCCCCAGTGGATCGATAATTTTTCCTTTGCGGTAAAAGTACCCGAGAATGCCAACCTCATTGCATGCCACACTGGCACCCTCGGGGGCATTTAGATTCAGCCACTCCGCCGTGGTGCGGTAGATCTCGTATTTGGCCGTCGGCGCAGTGTCGGCGGTTACAAATATTGCCTGCACACTGCTCAGTGCGCAGCACAGGGTGGCGACGGCAAGACACAGTGCCTGAGGAACCAAGGATAAACGACCAAGCAGCAGTCCGAGTGCTAAGCTAAGAAGCAGGGCGAGGGGAAGCGCGAACGGGGTGTAATACCAGGGATAGGCGGGCGGGTTGATGATGTAGGAATAAACCAGGAAATAGAGAGCCGACCCCGAAATCAGCAAAAGAGCGCCGGCAAGCCTCGAATACTTTCGGCACGTTGCAAGCACGGAAAAAAGGGCGATGGCCGCCAACAGAGGGGCTAGTCCCGAATAGGTGTCAAGAACCAAGGAGAAGCCCTTCAGAAAGAGAAGTCCTCGTCCCCAGCGCCCACTTTCGGATTGTGCCGCCTTGGCCGCTAAAGTTTCGGGAACGATGGAGCCGAAATACCACCACGAAAAGATCAGCCATGGCACTACGGTGGCAGCGAATGCGAGTAGGGCAGGAGATGGGGGAGGGCGGCGCTTAGTCCACACAAAATGCAGAAGCAATGGAAGCAGCAAAAGGACGGAGTCTGGACGGGCGAGCAAAAGCAATCCCGCAAAGAAGCTCGAAGCAGTTGAGCGGTCCTCCAAATAGAGGTCAAGCGTGACGAGATAGAGAGCGAGCACGAGAAAACTTTCCATTCCGACGCCGAGGGGCACGAGATCGCTCGCAAAAAATAGGAATGGAAACAGGCATCCTCCCAAGGGGGCGCCCATCCTCGCCAGTAGTCTTGCCGCGAAGAAGCAGACGGCCGTCAACGCAGCAGTCTGGAGGATGCGGGCGGACGCCACGAATGGATCGGCAGCAAACGATGTGATTATTTTTGCTACAATCGAAATCAAAATTGGAAATAGAGCTGAGGTAGATCCGTTGACGTGATCTCCTGGGTTAAAGGTAAAGCCCTGGCCCAGTGCAAGATTGCGGGCGTACGCGAGGAATATGAAGGAATCGTCGGTCTGAATTTGAAAACTGCTTATGGTGAAGAGCAGGCTGAGTCCCAGCGCCAAGAGGAGAATCAGCATCGGACGCGGCCCCACAGCTGAACAGCCAGGAGCACTATCGGAAGAGGCGGCAGGCGATTTTACGTATTCCATCGATAACTAAGTGCCTAATATTATTGTGATTAGCGCGCCGGTGCCAGAGGAAAACGGCGGCTTAACGGTTTGACTTTATTGGTGTAAGTTGCTAACTTCACCACGTTTTATAGGAACGAAGAAGACTGTGCGTCAATTCTAGACAGCGGTCGGGCTGCGTAATCTCTCTGAAGTAAATTCTTACCTTCCTCAGAGATATCTGTTCAAACAGATTGTCTGTCAAAGCAGGCGAAAGCAACCTGATTGGTTTAGAAGGCTGATGCCCATAAACGGAGAATTACATGTCTGGTGCTGAGAACACTGCGCTGCCTTCAAGCAAGGCTGATGTCATCAAGAAATTTCAGGTGAATAAGAAAGATTCCGGTTCTGCAGAAGTGCAGATCGCTCTCTTGACGCAGCGAATACAGACTTTGACTCGTCATTTCGAAACAAATGCTAATGACCTGCATTCCAACCGTGGAATGCTCGCGCTGGTTTCAAAGCGCAAGCGCCTCTTGCAGTACCTCAAGAATGAGAATGCAGAGCGCTACAAGAAGGTCCTCAATGCTCTTGGCCTCAGAAAGTAAAGTATCGTTTTTGAAAGGGTCGTCTTTTGACGCCGTGTTCGCGTGCTTCGCGTGTCGCGAGCTGCTGCACTCCCAAGTGGTGTGCGGGAGCCTCCGGATGGTGGGTTGGAACATGACGCCACGAAACGGCCCTTTCTCTCTCGTGCGTTCCTGCATACAGAAGTAATAGAAAGAAAAAATAGGAAACATCATGATAGTTCTAGAAAGAACATTTCACGGTCGGAAAATTTCGATCGAAACCAATCACATCGCTAAGCAGGCAGCCGGTTCGGCTATCGTTCGCTTCGGCGACTCAATCGTGCTGGTGACGGCTTGTCACGGCGCAGAGAAAGACGGCGACTTCTTGCCGCTCACCATCGATTATGTCGAAAAAACGTACGCTGCGGGCAAGATCCCTGGCGGGTTCTTTAAGCGCGAAGGCAAGCTCAGTGAGCGCGAGACCTTAATTTCTCGCTTGATGGATCGTCCATGCCGTCCATTGTTCCCCGAGGGCTTCACCAAGGAAGTGCAGGTTGTTGCAACTGTACTATCAGCCGATCCCGAGAACGATACGGACGTCTTGGCGGTGACAGGAGCATCCTCGGCGCTGACCTTCTCGGATCTGCCCTTCGAGGGACCCATTGCCGCTGTCCGCGTTGGACGCGTTAACGGCAAGCTCATCATCAATCCGACGTACAGCGAGGTTGCTGTTTCGGATTTGAATTACGTTGTCGCCGGTTCGCGTGACGCCATAGTCATGGTGGAAGGCGGATCCAAGGAAGTTCCAGAGAAGGAAGTCGTAGAAGCACTCTTCTATGCCCATAAGGAACTGCAACCGCTCATCGATATGCAGCTTGAAATCCAGGCCAAACTCGGCAAGACCAAGATGGAAGTCAAGCCTAAGGAACGCGACGAAGCCCTCATGAAGTCCATCTCAGACTTCTTCAAGCCGCGTCTGGATAAAGCCATTCGCGTCAAAGAGAAGATGGCTCGCCGCGACGCGTACTCCAAGATCAAGGACGAAGCGCATGAGAAGTTCGTCAAAGAAGGTGACGAGAATGCCGAGAGCGTGGCTAAGCTTATCGACAAAGTGTATGAGGACTGCTCGTACCGCCAAGTTCGCGACATGGTTGTGAACGAGAAAGTGCGCATCGACGGACGCGACATGAAAACAGTTCGTCCGATAACCATTGAGCTCGGATTATTGCCGCGCTGTCATGGTTCTGCTCTGTTTACTCGCGGGGAGACTCAAGCCGTGGTGGTAACCACCTTGGGAACTTCGGAGGAAGCGCAGCGCCTGGATAATATCGCAGGCGAGACCACCAAGACATTCATGCTGCACTATAACTTCCCGCCGTTCTCGGTGGGTGAGACCAAACCGATGCGTGGTCCCGGACGGCGCGAAGTCGGTCACGGTGCGTTAGCTGAGCGTGCTGTGCGCAAGATCATGCCGAACGAGAAGGAGTTTCCATACGTAGTTCGTATCGTGTCCGAAATTACTGAAAGTAACGGATCGAGCTCGATGGCAACCGTGTGCGGTTCTAGCTTGTCGCTGATGGATGCTGGTGTCCCGGTTCGTTCACCGGTGGCCGGCGTAGCCATGGGACTTATCAAAGAAGGCGACAAGTTCGCCATTTTGACGGATATCCTCGGTGACGAAGATCATCTTGGCGACATGGACTTCAAGGTGTGCGGAACGGCCGCAGGAATTACCGCGCTGCAGATGGACATCAAGATCAAGGGTCTTGAGCGGAATATCGTTGACCAGGCTCTTGAGCAGGCCCGCGATGCCCGCTTGTACATCCTGGATCAGATGGCAGAGGCTATCAACAAGCCGCGTGCGAGCTTGAGCGCCTTTGCACCTCGCATCATCACGCTCAAGATTAACCCGGATAAGATTCGTGACATCATCGGACCTGGGGGCAAGACTATCCGCTCGATTACCGAATCATGCGGTGTGAAGATTGAAGTGAGCGATGACGGTACAGTGAGTATTGCCAGCAATGACGAGAACAAGGCCAAGGCCGCAATCGACATTGTTCGCAGCCTGACCCAGGAAGCCGAGATCGGCAAAATTTACAAAGGTGTCGTCAAGCGCATCGCTGATTTCGGCGCGTTTGTGGAAATCCTGCCTGGTACCGACGGACTCGTTCATATCTCGCAGCTGACTGAAGAGCGAGTACGCCGCGTAACCGATGTGCTCCAAGAGGGAGATGAGGTCTATGTGAAGGTGCTCGACGTCGATCGTCAGGGGAAGATTCGTCTTTCCCGAAAAGAGGCTATGGATGACATGAAGGCTCAGGGCCAGATGTAATCCTAGCCCTCAAGGGCTCTAATGGCGGCGGCAAGAGGCGACCCCTCTTGCCGCCGCTTTCCTTTTTCGCTTGATTCGCGGTGCGTCGAAACAGTACCGAGGCAGGGAGGGGTATGCTATGCTCTCAGGCAGCTTTTCGGCCTTTTGGAGCTGCTTGTGAAATTTAAAAACGATATCCTCGAAGCTATTGGTAACACCCCGCTCGTAAAGCTCAATAAGGTCGTCGACAAGAATTGCGCGACCGTGCTGGTGAAGTGCGAATTCCTTAACCCGACTGGGTCGATCAAGGACCGCATGGCGGTTCATATCATCACGCAAGCCGAAAAGTCTGGAGCGTTGAAGCCCGGAGGTACGATCGTCGAGAATACCTCGGGTAACACCGGACTTGCGGTAGCGATGGTAGCTGCGGTCAAAGGTTATCGCTGCATCTTTACGATGCCAGACAAGATGAGCCTCGAGAAAGTTAATATGCTTAAGGCTTTTGGCGCTGAAGTTGTCATCACGCCTACTGATGTACCGGGAGACTCACCCGAACACTACGTCGAAACCGCCAAGCGAATTGCGCGAGAAACCCCCGGTGCCTTTTACGTTAACCAGTATCACAATCCTCTGAACATAGAGGCGCACTGCCTCTCGACAGCACAGGAAATTTGGAACGAGACCGGCGGGCAGTTCGATGCCATCGTTGCAGGAGCTGGTACGGGCGGTACGGTGTCGGGAATCGGGCGCTGGTTCAAGGGCAAGCAGAGTCCCGTGCGCGTGGTCGGTGTTGATCCTATTGGCAGCGTTCACTACCATTATTTTTATACCAAGACCCTTCCGACCCCGCATGTGTATAAGGTGGAGGGCATTGGAGAGGACATTTTGTGCGACGCCATGGATTTTTCCGTTGTCGACGAGATGCGTCAGATCAATGACAAGGAATGTTTTGTTATGGCGCGGCGTTTGGTGCGCGAAGAGGGGCTCTTTTGCGGGGGCTCGTCCGGCGGCGTGGCGCATATCGCGGTGCAGATTGCTCGGGAACTTGGGCCCGGGAAGACGGTCGTTGCCGTATTGACCGATTCCGGTTCGCGCTATATTTCGAAGTTCCTCGCCGACTCCTGGATGAAGGATTTTGGATTCCTTGAGAGTACTCCTGATTTGGGGCTGGTCGAGGAAATGCTCCGAGAAGCAAAGCGCAAGCCGATAACCGCGACTGCTCAAGAGAGCCTCTCTGTTATTATCTCGAGACTTAAGGAAAACGGAATTTCACAGCTGCCCATACTTGATGAGAGCGGCAAGCCTATCGGAATCGTGCATGAAGTGGACGTGCTGCACGCGTTGCAAGGCGGACAGGTTGCACTGAGCTCTCCCGCGTCCAGTGTATCCCATCCGATCGGCGGATTAATTTATCCCAAGGCTCGCATTGAGGAGCTGTACCGCATTTTTGAAACCGATCGCGTGGCCGTAGTGGTTGATGCGAACAAAGTTGTGGGCATCATCTCCAAGATTGATTTGATAGATTTCCTATCTAAGAATGCCGCAAAGAGGAGAGGATAGAATATGAAGTTTGCAACTCGCGCCATTCACGCTGGACAGGAGCCGGATCCGTCAACAGGCGCCATCATGACGCCGGTATACCAGACCTCGACCTTCGTGCAAGAAAGTCCCGGGAAATTCAAGGATAACTACGATTATGCGCGGTCGGCAAATCCGACCCGAACTGCATTGGAAGCCAATCTTGCGTCCCTTGAGGGAGGCGCATATGGAATTTCATTTTCCTCCGGTTGTGCGGCAATGTCGGCGGTGCTCCACTCTCTTAAGAGTGGAGATCATGTCGTCGTTTGTGATGACGTTTACGGCGGTACGTTCCGCCTCTTTGAGCGGATTTTTCGGCAGATGGGGATAGCCTATACCATGGTCGACATGTGCGACCATGCGGCTACGGAGAAAGCCTTTACCTCGCAAACGAAGCTCGTTTGGGTTGAAACTCCGACGAATCCAATGCTTAAGATTATCGACGTGCAGGCTGTCGCGCGACTTGCCAAGAGCAAGCGAGCACTTACGGTCGTTGATAACACCTTTGCCTCTCCTTACCTGCAGTCCCCGCTGGCGTTAGGCGCGGATATTGTTGTGCACTCCTGCACTAAGTATATCGGCGGGCACTCGGACGTTATTGGCGGTGTACTTGTGGTCAATGATTCTGCGCTCGCTGAGATGCTGCATTACATTCAAAATGCGGTGGGCGGCGTGCCGGGGCCCTGGGACTGTTTCTTGTTGTTGCGATCGACGAAGACTCTGGAAGTTCGCATGAAGGCCCACTGCGCTAACGCACGAAAGGTAGCCTCATATCTCGACGGGCATAAGAAAGTTGAAAGGGTTTACTATCCGGGCTTGAAGTCCCACCCTCAGCATGGATTGGCAGCGGAGCAGATGCGAGACTTTGGCGGTATGGTTTCCATGGTTGTGCGCGGAGGTTTGACTGCGGCTCGCACCTTCCTCGAAAACGTAAAGTTGTTCTCCTTGGGAGAATCGTTGGGTGGGGTTGAGTCATTGATCGAGCACCCGGCTATTATGACCCATGCTACGATTCCTCCGGAGAATCGCGCCAAGCTTGGAATTACCGATGGTCTAGTTCGCTTGTCCATAGGAATCGAGGACGTAGATGACCTGCTGGCGGATCTCGAAAGGGCGCTATCCAAGATATAGCCATGTCGAGTCTTGCTGGTCGAATATTGTCTGCGGGGGTGGTTTCAATCCTGCTCTGTGGGTCTAGGACGGTCGTTGCTCAGCCATCCGACAAGGTTCAGTTCAACCCTAATCGCCGCGCGCATGCCGAACAGGACGTGGAAGAGACTTCGGGAGCTCCTGAAGATGGGGCAGAGAAGAAAAAAGCCCCGAAATCACCGGGATTTACAAAATATTCCCGCATGTTTTTGCGTTGGTGCCAACTCCTGGACAAAGATGGCAGAAAGGAAAGCATGTTCACCATGCTGGACTATATTTCAGACGAATTTACTGAGTGTCCAGGCTGTCGCGGATTCATTCGTGGGTTTGCGTTTCCCTGCAAGCCCAAACCCAAGCCACTGACGAAGAGGAAGCCAACTCCAGTGCCGGAGGGCGAGCCAACACCTGAGCCGACTGTCACCCCGGTGCCCGCGCGGGTGCAAAGGGAGCCGAATACTGAATTGCTCGATGCGATCTCGAAGGGACTTATCGAGATTCGCGAAGATCCCAAACGCATAAATGACGCGGCCGTAGCGGTTGAACGTTTGGTCAAAGAACTCAGAGATCCTCAGCATAAGTCGCCCGGTGAGCGCGATTATTTTGATGTGCTGGCCGAGTATTTTCATGCGCCGCTCATTGAGTTCTTGGAGAAGCCTGTGGATTTGCATGGGGACCCCCAGGCTGCGAGTCCGACACCTACGCCACCTCAGATTGATGATCTCTTCGGCTCCTAACGAGCCCCCGCCCAAAAATGGGACAGTCCTGCTTTGTAGAAAAGCTTTAGCCAGAGGATAGCTATATTGTGGGTTACAGCCAAGAGAAAGAGCTGTCGCATGCGTCCGAAGTGCGAACGAGCGCTCAGAGCTGAGGTGAAGCAACGCTTTATCATGCTGAAGGCTGT
>JAYRHW010000029.1:0-9207 GCA_041907145.1 Bdellovibrionota bacterium | reverse complement strand
ATCTTTGCGTTGAAAGCCAATCGTCGCGCCTCCGTTTGCGCGCCGCGATACGAGCTCCAGGCAGCCTGCAAATCAGCTAGCTCTTTAGGTTTGAGTCGAAGCGCAAGTTCATCCATGGTCAGATTCTGATTCCCGACTTTGCGCTCTATGACAGCGATTGTTCGTGCAGCCTTGATTTCCTGAGGTGTGGAGTAGCCGTCGCGGCGGGCAAGCTGGTCGACTCGCTCGAGGATAGGAAGCCTTTGCTTAAGGTCCTCGATCCTACTTCGTAGTTGGTTATTGCTTTCTATCACGTTCGGCTCGTTCGGACTGTTCGGCCGTCGATACTTCGGGGAGCATGACAAGTCAGTCTCAGCACGTAGCAGGCTCAGCCTCAAATCTCTTAATTTCGGAAGCTCATCGCTCCCCATAATTTGAGCCTTTTTTGCCTCATACTGCTGATAGAGCTTACGCGCTGGAGCCTCACTCCGTTGCCGCTGCGCTGCTGCCGTTTGAATGCGGTTAAAGTCATGATTGAGTTCCAGGTACCGAGGATCTGCGGTGATTCCAAGCACAGGATCGAAGGCGACTGTGCGCTCGAGCTTCGCGATTTCTCGCGCCAACTTAATTTCCCATTTACCTGAATAGCCGTTCTGGATGGCGCGCTTGAAGACGTTCGTCTCGATGGCGACTTCTGCGCGGGCTGCTGCTCGGTTTGCCTTGGCGAGCTCGCGGAGTTCGCTAGATTCCGGCAGATGCTTGGTGCGCTCAAGGACGGTATTGCAGTCTATAAGTCTCTTCTTCGCCTCGATCAGCTCGGACTGCCACCCGTACTTCTCTCCGTCTCGGTCGACCTGAGCCGCTCGCGCGTCGCGTCTTATGTCCGCTCGAGCGATTCGCTTAGCCTCGGCAAGTTGATCGCGGGCCCGGGTCACCTCCGGATGTTCCGCAACGGTGGAAAGTCTTCCCTCGAGCCCAATATCTGAGCTGCCGACTCCGTAGCGACGCTCAGCGAGTGCTAACTTCTCTGCCGCCTTAAATACGTCGGGGTAGTTGTCGTACTTCCTTCCGCTATGCGAATTGATTTCCTTGAGACGCGGAATTTCGTTGTCTCGCAGGCTGGTCAATCTCTGACCCAGCAACTCTCGGGCAGCGGATAGCGTATCTCGATCAACCGAACGCGGTGTTCGCTGATGGTATGGACCCTCGTTGCGCTGAGTGCTGCCAGTGTCCGCAGCCAGCCAGTTGTCCAACTTCTTTATAGTTTCCTCAAGCTTCGCTAACTTAGGATTTCCAAATCTTTCAATTGGCGGAGTGTTGGCGTTTTCTTGGGCGAGCTGCTTGATCGCCACTTCCCTTGCTTTGGTTATGACCTCCCGCTCTTTGCGCTGCATTTTTAGAACAGCGTCAATCTCGGCAGCCTCTTTTCGAGCGACTCGCAGCGGTTCGATTTCGCTCGAGTCCTTAATTTTAGCTGTGGTCTTCTCCAACCTCTTAGCAATTACGCCATTGTCGCCGTTAATGATGGCGGTTTTGTTGGCCGCTTCCTGCACGGACATATGATGCGCCAACGTATCGGTAAATCGCCGCTCAACTTCAGGACTTGCCTTGCCGGGCCCGGCCGCTAAAAATTCCTCACGGGCCCGCACAAAGTCACGCGCGGCTTTGAATTCATCTGGAGTGCCTTGTCCGTTAAGTCTTACTTCATGTGCTACTTCACGTTCGATTCGTACATCACGCTTCGCTGCGGCAACTTGATCGCGGGCGGCGCCTAAGCGAGTATCCTTCGCGGTGCCCTCTGGCAGCGTTCTTTCGAGTACTTTTAATTCAGCCTGAGCTCTGGCGAGAGCTTTTTCCGCCTTGAGATGTTCAGGAGCCCAGTCGCCCTTGGCTGCCTTGGAAGCAAGTTTCGCTTCCTGTTTAGCTAACTTTGCTTCAACTCCTCGACTGTATTTCACATCATCGAGGACTTTATACGCCGCCTTTAAGCGATTAGTTTGGGACTCGGTCAGGCCCTCAAGTCCGTTCGAGATTTTGCTGCGATTATTGATAACTGCGATATCTCGGATGGCCTTCTCCATCGCAGCATATTCTTCGGGCTTTTTTGGATCTGGGCGGTACTTTTTGCTTAATTTATCGACGTCGGTCTCGATCGGTATTGTCTTTTCAGTCAGCACGGCCAGGCGCTCTTGGAGGCGCTGACGTTCTGGACCGGAGACCGCATCCGTTCCGGTTTTTTTGAGGTTCTCTTTGATAAGGAATTGTTCGGCCTTAGCCTCCTTGAGGGCCTGGCTTTCAGTGGCATCAAGTCCCGCAATCTTGGCGGCGGCCCTACGATCGTAAGCTCCGTCCTTCTTATCGACTTTAGCCTTGGCAAGACCATCCGCGAATTCAGCCTTTAGCTCGGCCAAACGCTTCTCGAGGCCAACACGCTCGTCGGCAGTCAAGGAACGGCGCTGACCCGGGTTAGAATCGGACGAGGATGAGGCGGTGCCAGGCTGCTCTCCAGTGGGGGCTGAGCCCTTCGCTTTCGTGCCCGCGCTTTGATTGCCCGGCGCAGGGGGTTCTGAAATAGCGCCGCCAGGAGCGGAAGCATGGATAGTTGGAGATGCTCCAGTTTCTAAAAGGGGAACCCTGGCGGAGCCTCCAGACGTAGCGAGACTAGTTCCATGCGCTGTCGTTCCGAGCAGCGGCGTGCCGTGTTCTGCACTTGGGAGGAGATGAGGGGCTTGCGAGCCACCGGGGAGCCTTGGTGCTTCAGATGCTCCGCCAAGCAAGGGCAGGAGTCCCGCCGAAGGAGCCGCGTCAGGCTGGCTGACCAGGGCGCCGTGCTTGAGTGTCTGCTCAATATGAGCAATCTCCTTTGAGAGAGCTACCGCCTGTGGGCTCAACGGGCTCGTGTCAATAGGATGTGGATTTCCGCGTCCTACCAATGAAGCGAGGCGATCCGTTACCGGCTTTAGTTCAGCGGCATGCACCGAGAAATTTCGAACTCCCGGTGTGGAGTAAACTCCGGGTTCGGGCTGAAAGAGTGCAAACGAGTGTAGTTTGTTCGGATTATTGCCTGGTGCATGGTGCGCTGCAGCTCGGTTACCGACATAGGTTGAGCCCACTGCAGAAATTGCTGTAAACGCGTCAAAGCCCTGGCGCTGAACACCAAAGCTGCCGTTAGGCCCCCAGCCGATCTGAAACTGTGAGGAGGCCCCTGCAAATGAGTATTCAGCAGTAGAAATCAATCCGCGAGTGGCAGATCCAAGCAGTCCCTGGTTGGTAACTGCTCCGCGCAGCATGCTAGATCCACCGCCAGCTAGACCGCCGGTGAAGCCCAGAGCTCCGGCCGTGGTGAGGCGATTGCGCATTTCGTCATAGCTGATGTCACGGCCTGAGAGCATCACATCCCAGGAGAGATTTGTGGCCTCCATGCCGACGCCAAAGGTGCTGCCGGATACGCCGGAAACAGCGAGCTGGCGGCCCGTGAGCACCGTTCTTCCCAGAAGACTGGTGGGGACTTTGTTGGCTCCCGAGAGGGTCTTCATGAATGAGCCAAATCTTGCGCTATTCGTCAGCGACGACATTCCGCCGGCCATGGCAACATTGAGCAGGTCCTTTCCACCTTCATAGACAAAGGTATGTCCGGCTTCCTTCCAACCCTTATTACCTACGGCTACGTCACCAGCGCCTTGCACTAGGTGACTGCCAGCGGTAATTGCCAGCATGTACGGCAGTCCCGCACCGCCGGTAGCCATGGCGCCCGCCACGAGAACAACCGTGCGGGCAGCTTTGAGCTGTCCTTCGGTGCGGTCAAAATTTGCCATGACCTGGTCCCAATCTCTTTGGAACTCAGCCATGTTCTTTCGATGTATGTAGCGGAATTCTAGGTCGAGAAGCGCCAGATTCTTTTCCCCCATCGGGCGCATGCGATTACGCGCAAATTCGCGCTCGATTTCGAACTGGGCCCGCTTCTGCTCCCGAATTTCTCTTTCTTGGAAGGCGCGTACACCCGGTGTCGAGTCAGCAAGCTGCTTATTTTCTTCGTCGGTGAGAGCTAGAGCAGATTCAGGGATGGAGTCGAGATACCCCGTCCCCTCAGCGTTAGTCATCAACTTGACTGACCAGATCCTAGCCTTAGGATCCCTGCGCGGATCTATGCTGGGATCTATTTCGATGACGCTCTTGATTGATTCGCCGACCAGCTTTGACTGATGCGGTCCCCACGGGCCTCGGATGAGAGCATCGAGTGCTGCCTTGGCCTCCTGTCCCTTCTTTTCAATTTCTGTTGTCGAGGCATTCTGTTTAATGAGCTCTGCATGTTCGCGGGCCAATGCTTGGGCGGCTTCTGTGCGGCCTTCGAGTGACTCTGTGGGGAAGGGCACATCCAGCATCCGGCACTGCGATTTAGTAAATAATACCGTTGCTTGTTGATCGAGGGCAGCCGCACCCTGCTGATCGCCCTGAGCCTGAAGTTCTGCCGCCTTCTCTAGAAGCTTAGCGGCTTCGGTATTCCATTTGTCTACTTCTTTGAGTCGCAGAGCCTTCTCGACATAGACATCCGTCATCTTGGAATTCTCTTCGGCACGCCGGGCCATATCCTTGGCCTGGGCCTCATAGGCGCCGTCCCAAATGTAGAAGAATTTGGTCCCGGCATTGTATATGCCGTAAATAGGAATCAGAGTCTTGGCGGCATCGGCAGCGCTGAAGTCATGCTCTTGGAGCTGCTCCATATCCTTTGAGGCGGCGGAGCGCAGGTTATCGAGGATCTTTCGCCTAAGCTCCACATCTTCCCGGTAGGCCTTGGCCATTTCAAGGACGACGGTCTGGCGCACGTCGCCAAACTTCTCTCCAAAAGTCTTCTCATAGGCGGCAGCCAACTCAGGACGAGAGTTTAGATTAAACTCACCGCCAAGCAGCTGATGAAGTTCCTGGATTGGATTTCCGGAGCCTTTGAGAGCTGCGCGCAGGTTAAACGCATCAATCGTAGCCCGATCACCGCTGCGCACAGCATCTACAAGCGCGGGCTTGATGCCATTTCGCTCTAAAAGCTGTGCGAAGGTATCCCCTCCGGACATCGCCTCATAGGCAGCGATGGTCCTGTTTAGACGATCCACCGATTTGGGATCTCCCTTAAGACAGCCATCGGCGTCTAATCCACGCAGTAAGTCAGTGAAGGTCTGTGGAGTAAGTTTGCCGCTTTGTGCCAGCGACTGAGTGATGAAGCCGGCGCTGCGCTCGTAATCGTCGCGCCCAAGCGCCATGGCCGCCTGGCCAAGAACAAAGTCGGCTTGAGCAGGCAGATGACCGGTCATGCCGGCGCGGATATCAGTTAGTAGATCGCGGCCGGTTTGTCTCTGATATTCATCCCGAAGTCCGGCTCGCCGCTCGGGGGAAAGTTCGCCCAAGAACGATACCAACGGAGCAGCCAAGTTCCCACCCGATGCCGGATCAGCGGCCAGCATATGCTTGAGGTTTTGAGTGAGAATCTCCGCATTGTGGGCGTCAATATCCGCAACCGGCTTGTTAGAGGCGCCGTTATCCAGTCCCTGAAGAGTTTGAATCAGAAGAGCTTGGCGACAGAGGCCCTGAAGTTCCTGCGGCGGTGCGACCGTGGTTACTGTGCGGAATGCGTAATCGGCATAATATGGATCGTTCTTATTTTCTGAGAACATCGAGCGGAGAGTCGATTCTATTAGCGCGGGATCAGCCAGCTGGCCGTCCTTAAGCTGCAAGGGCTTGCCTTGCTCCTCGGCGGCAGAAATTATGAGAGCAGTGATAATCTGCTTCTGGTCAGGACGGTCTCCACGCTTATCAATCGACTGACCGTTTATCCGCTGATAGTTTCTTGCACCGCTAAAGGCATCAATCAGATATTTCTCGGCGCTGCCTTCGTTAATTCCCTTGAAATACCTTTCAATGGTAGCGCGTTCCTCTTTCCCAAGTCCGAGGAAGTACCCAACCATTCCCTGTGACGGAAGTGCATATGCAGTTGGCGCAGCTTCACGCTCAAGCTCGACGGCAAATAATGCAGCCTTTGCCTGGCGAACTAGATTTTCATCTTTGAGTTGGGCGCGCAGCTGTGAATCAAAGGCCTTGCCCTCATCCAGGGAAACATCAAGCACTCGGTTCACCGAAAGCCCCTGGGCGGTGAGTGCATCGTACAGCTCTCGAGCGTTGAAACTTAGCTGCTCTGGATCTTGCGATGGGAGAGCCTTGCCCAGAGCGTCGATTTTACCTGCAACCCCTGTTGCCTGTACGAGAGTGGTGGATTCCGCGCTATCGGCCGCTAAGAGTACAGAAAGGGAAACAAGAGCCTGTTCGGCTACCTCCGGGCTAACAAAGGAGCGAGCGGATTGTTCCAGAGACATGCCGGTCTTGGTTTGATAGGCAACAGCAAGTGCGCGGCGTTCCTCAACAGGCAAGGCCTCCAGAGTCTGAATAAACTGAGGTGCAAGATTGATTTTGGTGTGAGTATCAGTGGTTAGCGCAGCCGGCAGAACATTGGCGAGTATTTCCGCGCGACGTGCAGCGAGCGCCTCGGAGCTTAGCCCCTGAGGCTTCTCGATCACTGAGGCGAGCTGTGCCGCTGCGGATTCAACGCGCATGCGGTAGTCCAAAGCATCGAGAGCCTTGAGGCCGCCTGGCATTGATTTGGCAATCTCGCTTTGCGACGGACTTAATCCGAACTTCGAGTCGAGAATCTTTTCTACGCTCTTGCGGAAGGCGCCTTCATCCAGTTCGCGCCCTTCCTTGAACCCGACTGAAAAGCCCTCGGCTCTTGCTCGAGCAAGGACGATTTTGGCGATGATTCCCTCGCGATTCTCCGTTGGTTCCCGGCTGAGCACCGTGCCGCCTTGCTCGCGCCGGTAGTCACGCATGCCGGTGTAGGCCTCGAAGAGATAGCGATCCGCAGTTTTTTTGGAGATAGCCAAAAAATAGCTATCGACTACACGCCGATCGTCCAGACTAAGAGCCAAGAAGCGATCGATGGTTTGCTCCGGGGGAAGCTTGGTCGAAGTTTCGTAAGTATCGGCGCGTAGCTGGGCTGCAAAGAACATCAGCTTTAACTGCCGCGCTATTTCAGGACTCGCCGAGTTCTTCTCGATTAAGTTGGCAAAGGCTTGCCCCTCGGGCGTAGCAGGATCGAGGGCGCGGTGCATGTCCATGCCCTTAGCTTCGAGCGTAGTCCGCAGCTGACGCACAGCCTCGGGCGCTGTAGCTGGCGTCTTGGCGAGGGCGTCAGCGACGGCTGCAACTGTCTTCGCATCAACGAAAGGGGAAAGTATCTTGTCGCCGGCAGCGATGTCTTGGAGGCGCTTAGCTTCTGCCGCTGCGAGCTTGTCCGCGGCGCGGTCCCATACGTATGCCGCGAGTGCCGCGCCTTCATCGGCATTTTCAAATTTGCGTTTGGATTCGCTGATAAAAGCTTCCTTCGCTACCGTATCCCCCATGCGCAGCGACGGCGCGATAGGAGAGCCTTCGAGCAGGGTGGCTATCACATCAAGTTTGGCGTTGAGGCTCGCGGCTGAATCGAGGCTGGATTGCTTGCCCTCCTGAGCCGTTTTGAGGGCCTGGTCCCGCGCTTGTTGCAGCTCCTTGATATACTGGGAGAGCTCCGGATGCTGGCGGACAAATTCGGCAAGCTCGGCATCGTCGGTCACCGCACCTGTCTTTTTCTTGGTTCCCGAAAGGGCCAGGCTCAAAATATGTTCATGAAGCTGTTCGTTGGCCTGGGATGTAGAGGTTGTCGCAGTAGCGCTAGTCGTCTGCAGAGGACCACTAACGACGAAGCCTTGCGATCCCTCGAAGCCGGCGCGCTGCAACGTGCGGTGCTCATCGGCAATATCCTGGGCGATGGTATGATGATGTCCCCGTGATTGTGCTTCACGAGTGGCGTCGATGAGTTCATTATTCGCTTGTAGCGCCCCTTCGTCGAGAACCGCGGAGCTGGTGATTGCCTCGGAAGGCGAGGGAGCGGCGGCAGTAAGTTCAGCAGGGCTAAGCGTCAAGCTCCCCAGATCTGTTGAAACTGGGGCGGTCGATGTATCGACGCTAGCTCCGGCTGGGTTTCTGGGCGACATAAAACCTGACAAACTGAATCAAACAACTTGCCGCGGAGGTGGCCCTATTTGGCCCTAAAAATCCCCCCTAAGGCGCGAAATCGCTTACATAAGTTGTTATGTGCTCGTGTAGAAAGAAGGTGCCTTATGGGGGCGGGTTTTGTTGCAGTAATTACAGGCGGTTGGCGGAAGCAAGGCCGTGCAGATTTTAGACCTCAGAGGGGGGCAAGTCCTAGCCTATTGCGCGCTTCCTGGCACTGAATGCTTCCAGGTTCAAAGCGTCGGCATACGTCAGGTCGGGTGGCGTAGATACGACAAAGATTCTCATTGCCTAGAAAGGTACAGCTACCCAGAAAAGGCAGCGGATGAAGTTGATAGTGCTGATCTGCGCTGCGCAGCCAGGCAGGAATGACTAAACCACAATCATGAATACGCGGCTCGTGCTCTGCGTCGCTCAGCGAAACGCGCACAGGAAAACTACGGCAACACGCGCCGCATTTATCGCACTCAACGGGGGATTTAACTGCGTGACGGTCAGCGGACGCTTCATTACTGGCGTGACCGTCACGCCCAGCGATCATTTACCCACAAGAAGCAAGGCACCGCCTGCTAAGGCTAATATCGAGGTCACCATGCCCATTCCTGAAAGGGCCGGAACTAATGCGGTTAGCCCGACGAGGAGCATGTAGGCAGAAAGGCACATCATACCGGGGCTCTTTGTAACGTTCATTGCAACTCTCCTAACAAAGGTAGAGGGACGTACTGCACAGCGACAAAAAACCGGACGCACTGCCGAAACAAACAACAGGTTAAATTTAACATGAGCGGTGCGATCACGATAGCTGCTGATTTTTTAGTCGGATTTGCGCGACAATCGCGCTGCAACTGCGGGGAGCTTACTCTGCTTAAGCTGACAATCAAAGATCTTTAAGGTCTAGAGCAGGTCTTGCTCGTCCTTAAACAGACTATCTGAGTCTCATCTGAATGTTCCTCAACATTTTAATTCGGGGCAATAAGGCGTGAAATCGCATAAATTGCCGGCTAAGGATGCGCTGGGCTCGAATTGGATTTGCTTGATTTAGGGTCGCTGATTTTCGATACTGCAGCACCAAGAAATCGTCTTTACGCTGGAGCGTGCTATGCTGTCGAAGCAGTCTTTCAATCCGAATGAATCTCT
>JAYRHW010000028.1:0-6157 GCA_041907145.1 Bdellovibrionota bacterium | reverse complement strand
CTGTATAAAACTCCAAGGTCGGCGTTATGAAGAGTTATTCCAAGATTAGGATTCTATCTCTGACCGTACTATCCAGTATACTGCTCACTTCATGCTGGTGGGGAGATTCCGGGGATGATTGCTGCGATGAGGGTGGGATCTATGGAATTAGCGGACTCATTCCTGAAAAACTTGGATTTGCAGGCTCTAGGTTTAAAATCGCATACACCGAGGACCAAGGCCAGTCGTACCATATTCCGCTTATTGATACGACAGGCCTATCACGTGGCCGCTTCAACGATCTCAAGTTGAATCCAAACTATGGGCTAGCCGTCGGCAGCCAAGGCACTGTCTATCGAAGTGCTCCCGCTGCCAACTACGGCCTCGACTGGAGCAAGCTCGATGTTGGTTACTCCGGAAGTTTGCGAAGAATTTCCTTTGGCGGCTTAGATTATAACTATGCCTATGTTGCTGGCGACTCCGGCACGGTGCTCAAGACCTCCAATTCTGGGAACAGCTGGAGCCAATTTCAAGTAGGCACTGCTGCAACACTGCCTCGCTTATACGGGATCTCCTGCCCCGATAGCTCAACCTGCTACACTGCAGGCGAAGGGGGTGCTATCTATAAAACTACCAATGGAGGCAGCTCCTGGCAGTGGCAAAATAGCGCAACGAGCAATGACCTACACGATATATTCGCCTTCGATTCGAACACGGCCTGGGCCGTGGGAAAACGAGGAACGCTGACCTATACCACCGATGGAGGGTCGAACTGGGAGCTGCATGATACGGACACCAAAGAAGATTTCCGCAGAGTGACGTTCAAGGATCGTTTGAATGGCATTGTTCTCGGGGGAAACTATCTGGCCCGCACCGATGATGGAGGAGAAACTTTCATTCGCGTGGGACTCTATCTGCGAGATCCTTGTGGTGGATGGAAATCCCTGTTCAATACTGGGAACTTTCTGGCAATCGGCGGGGGTGGGCGGCAGTACGCAATCAGTCCGGACTTCGGAACAAATTGGGCCATAGGCGAAATTCCCAATATCCTCTCAACCCCAGTCCCGACCGGAACTCCTGAGCCTACAGCAACTACTGGAACAGCTGCTTCCCCGACCCCAACTGCTGTGGCCACTGCGACTTCCCCTGGAATTCAGGCTACTCCTACCGCGACGGCCACTGTTCCAGCCGGCCCCACGGGCTGCGCGGCAGTCCACGGAACTTTCCATAGTGATGGTGGATGCGGCATTAGCGGCACGGAAGTGAGCGTATCGGGTGGAGTGATGACACTCAATCCGTTTGGTACAAATGGATCTCAAAAATTCAATATCAGCGGAACTTCCGGCAACTCGCAGAAGCAGGATCTATTCATCTTAGGGGCGAGCCCGCATGAATGCAGGGTAAATTGCGCCTCGAATGGTAGCAGCTTTGACGTGCACTGCCAGCGCACTGGAAATCCGGGAATCTCCTGCAACGAGGAATTTTCCTAAATAATTGGGACGATCCCATTTTCAGGTTCAAAGCTGACCAAAATAGGGGGCGTCCAGCCTTATAGAAAGGCCCGCATAGGTACTCTCGGTGGGCTCCGTAATCTCTCTGGTTTGGAGCGAAACTCGGACAAATTTGAACTGAGTGAACCTGACCACCGAGCACGCCAAAGACTCCGAGAGAGGATTTCTACGGCCCAGGATCGTCCCTATTTGCTCCTAAGATCGTTACGATTTTCTTTTGATTTCGAGTGGTTGGACGGAGACATGTGAAAGTAATCACGCCTGTGCTGCAAACGCTGCTATGGTTACTTCAATTCAGCGCCGTTTCGAATTACTCCAATGCGTCGCAGTGCTCCTTCTTGTCCAGACACAGGGTTATTATGGGATAACCCGGCTCCTTCTCCGCCGACCGAGCAGAGCGCGCCCCTCGTAAAGCCGCCAGAAATCGAAAGGCAATCGTCCCTCATTCACCCCGAATGCCCGCGTCCACGCTCATATCAGGATGTATTTCTTAGAATATTTGGCGAAGATTCTTCACGCTCCTTCTTACTCCAGTCCCCCACCGGCAGCGGAAAAACCTTTACCGCTCTGTATGCAGTTGCCGACCAGCTCGAAGCAGGGAAGCGCGTCGTCTTTGTAGTGCCGACGATAGACTTGCTGCAGCAGACAGAAGATGAGGCTCGAATTGTTTTCGGACAAGAGTGTAGGTTTGTTCGAACTCTGAGCGGAAAAGATGGCTTGGAGGGCCGACGCGAGGCCTATCAAGATGAGGGAGCCAGGCTGCTTATCGTCACGGCGCCGAGCGCCGCAAAGGACATCGCCTCCGGAGTTCTTACTATCGAAGATCTCGGCTGCCTGATACTCGATGAGGGAGATTTAACGCGCGGGAAGGAGCCATTGGGGGAGATTGTGCGCTTTCGCAAGGCGATGACACAGCCTCCGCCGACCATCATCATGTCGGCGACCTTGACCGAAGCAGATAACCCTAGCCAAGATCATCCCGAAGTTCGAAGTCTCAAGCGGCAGACCGGAATTTCGACATTCATTCAGCTCCTTCCTGACTCTAAATCCGCCTACACCATACAGTCAGAAAAACTACATCTTCCCGAATCCGTCGCGCATGCTGCTCGCGAACTTCAAGCGGACTACCTCGCTCGACTCTTACGCATCAAGGATCTTATCGAGGATCACATGGGCGAAGCCGCCGAAGCTGCGCAAGCTTATGTTCTGAAGTTCTTGGAGGCCTACCGGAAGAAGCGTGAATTCGCTCTGCCCAGCGTGAAGATCGAAAAGGGATTGCCGGATGTGCTCAAATCCTTGGTCAAGGGTCGGCTCAACCAGCCCCGTTCCCATGACAAGGAGAACGCTTGGGAGGCGGTACGCCTGTCATATGAGCTTATCTCTCTCAATCATGCGCATGAATTGTTGGTAAACGGCCCGCGTGTCGGATTTCTAGAATTTGCGGGAGCGATGCTTTGTGCAAGCCGACTTGAGACAGGCAAACCTCATCATGCTCGCATATTCCCGCCCGGACGGACTCCCTCATGGTGGCATAGCATGGCGCGAGATACTCCCTATGCTCTGCTCGAGCGCATCAATCGGGCAAACCTTGCCCCCATGGTTGAATTTCTTGAAGACCGCGGCGTCAATTTTGCTCCTCTCCATCAAGCGATTACCGATGCTCAGCGAGATCGCGATCAAAAAGCCCAGAAGAAGGCCGTCCTGAAATTTCGAAGTACGGTGCTGAGTAGTTTTTTTAGCTCGGGACGCGCTCTCGGTCATGCGGCGTCGGCTTTGATGCACTGTCGGTTTGATGAGCATCATTTCGTGCGCGCAGTTGAGAACTATATTCGCGGCCCGATTCGTAAGAGTTATCCCGCTCAAATTTTAGTTACTACTCGGCTGGCACTTGGCGCGCGCTACCTTGCCGAATACTTCGCTGCGCATTCTGGGGAAGAGACGGTAGCTCTTGTCGGCGGGTCTCATACCAACGACAGCGTTCGTTCCAGCTCGTTTGAAAGGGCTCGCTCCGGTCACGCGACGATTGTATGCGGCACTTCAGTAGTTGGCAGAGGGATAGATCTGCCTGCCTTAGGATTGCTCTTGGATGGCAACCCTTCCCCGGATATTCGCACGGCCAAACAGCAATTCGGCCGCATCGGGCGAAAGGCACCCGGTCTCGTAGTCTCGCTCAAAACCCAAGGCAGCTCGGCTGAGATGTACGATTTAGTGCGAAGAACCAAGGCCGAATCTAGGCAATCGAACTTCCCGGAGCGCCGTATCAATAGACAGCGCAAGGAAGCCAACTTTGGCGGCCGTCTTTTCGAGTTTTAGAATGCTATTTGCAAGTCAAGCACGTCCCCTCGATGCTGTGGAGCCCTCCAAGGCGCATCCTCCCTTGGCGGTAGAGGTCCGACCCCCGCGCCCGCTGTCCGCGTTCGAACACAGCCGCCTTGATTCCTTGATTCAGGCCGGCTTCAACGAATGGGAAGCAGAATTTTGCGTGCGCCGCTTGATTGAAGACGAGCCGGCTTTTTTGGAGGCATCCGCTGCGAATATCGAAATACCGATTCTACGGCCTGCCCTAGCGCATGCCGCTCAGATCATCTCTCGCAACCAATTTATGGGGAATTCGGTCTATGTGGCAGGCGATTTTGATGTCGACGGCATCACCGCATCAAGCATAATGGTCGACGCCCTTCAAAGGACGGGAGTAAACGTAATGGCCGGCACTCCCTGTCGGCAAGACGAAGGGTACGGTCTAAATAGGCGGCTCGTGGATGAGGCGGCACGACATCGGTGTAAACTGCTCATTGCGGTCGACTTCGCCTCAACGCAGCGCGAGATGGTAACCTACGCCCAGCGTAAGGGAATGGAAGTAATTATTGCCGACCATCATCAGGCGCGATTCGATGATCAACTCGCTAAGCCTAGCGTTTTCATAAATCCGAGCTTGCGCGCGGGGGATTTATCCAGACCATGCGCGGCAGGAATCGCGTTCCTACTTACCCGCGAGCTCGAATCTTACTATCCGCAGCTTGAGGAAAGCTCCGAGTCGCGAGGAGCTCTGGCTGCCCTCGGCTCAGTGGCAGACATGGTCCCCTTGCTCGCCGCGAATCGCGCCATAGTACGCCGGTATCTACCGGCGCTTGCCCGGCACCCCGGCCTTGCCGTGCTCGCTAAGGAGATCGGGGTCCCTCTCGATAATGTATCTGCTACTGACGTGGCATTCCAACTTGCTCCCCGGCTGAATGCGCCTGGGCGAGTGACACCGCTTGGCGCCTATGAGTGTCTCGCTCTACTTCAGGGACGGGCCAAGGATCCCACGGCAATGGCGCAGAGCATCAATACCTGGAATGTCCATCGGAAACATCGAGAATTCTCGGATTTTCAAGTTGCGCTCGAGCTTCTATCAGGTTCCCCTCTGGCACGTGCTATTGTCGTCGCAAGCGAACGATTCGACCCCGGAGTAGCCGGACTAGTTGCTTCCAGGCTTTCAGAGCGCTTTCACCGTCCGTGCGCAGTCATTTGTTGGTGCGAAAGAGCAGGTGGTCGAGCTTCTGTTCGCGGCGCGGAGCCATTCGATGTTTACCAAGCGCTAGCCGCCTCAAAAGATCTTCTCATTCGTTTTGGCGGGCATCATGCCGCGGGAGGCTTTACTATTCGGCGCGAACAGCTCGAAGCATTCTCCCAGGAATTCATCAATCAGGCCCAGTTGCAGCTTGGTCCATTTCGTGCTCCGACAATCGAGGCAGATTTTCAAGTGTCACTTTCGATTCTGCGGGAACAGGGTGAAGAAATCCTCAATCAGCTAAGGCGCTGCGAGCCGTACGGAAGCGGTAACGAGTCCCCCATTTTTTTTATCTCCAACGCAAAAATTAATCGCGCACTCGATATTGGCAAAGATCACTCGCTTATAGAACTCGAGCAGGACGGCTCGCGTATGGATGCATATGCCTGGCGTGGGCGAGACTTCGACTTTTCAGCAAAGGTAGGACAGACCATCAATGCAGCCTGTACTTTCAGCAGAATGCTTTTGTCTCATGGCGATGGCAATTCGCAGCGTAGCTTGCACTTGCAGCTGGTCGGGTTCTAACAATCGATAGCGATTACGACATTATGCATTTCCTATCACTCGGAGGCTCCCCTGCCCCGAAGCTATAATTTTGTGTGCGAGCAATAGAATCGTGCTGAAATAGAGGTGTTTCTCAAACCGAGGCCAGTAACTCCGTGAATCCGTGCAAATTTCCACCGGCACTAAAATTTCGGCATATTGGCATTTATCCCGTGCTATAGTTCACGCCACAAGTGGAAGAGACGCACTAAGTCTGAGGTAAGGGAATTTCTTTGCCAGCGTGCCAAGCGGTACGCGAGAAATTCCGCAGCTTCTGGCCGAAAGGAGGAAGCGATGCTGCTGGCTGGAATTGCGTTGTTTTTAGTTTCGCTTCCCATCGTGTACTACACTCGCCGTTCCGTCGCTGGTCGATGGAAATGGGCCGCAACATCGCTACGCCGCCGCTGTATCGAAACGGTGGCCGTGGCGTGGTTTTTCTGGACCCTTTGCTCTACCCTGATCCCCATCCATCGGTTGGAGGCCTGGGTCGATGCAGGTGGATATCCGGTGACGGGCATCGCAACTTTACTGATGATTGCCTGTCTCAAGTTGCGAAGTACATAGATGGCCGCGG
>JAYRHW010000027.1:0-20692 GCA_041907145.1 Bdellovibrionota bacterium | reverse complement strand
GGAGCTTTCCCCTGTATGACCGTTGAATTACGAAATTTCTTGGAGATCCCCTATGACCAACTTGAGGAGATGAACCTTGAGGCCAAAGAAAAGGTGGAGAAAAGGACGGCCGAGTCCGAACTGAAGGAACATTACCTTCGCTACCTGCACGATACAAAAAGTCTCAAGGCTGTGACGGTGTGCTTCTCGGATATCGAGGGGCGCTTTCATATGCTGGATTACGACAAGAAGTTTCTACTCTCTTCGTATGACAATCTGACTTTTGACGGGTCCTCGATTCGCGGGTTCTCCGTCGTGCGCGAGTCGGACCTTCGTTTGGCAATTGATTGGGGGTCCTTTCGCTGGTTGCCAAGCGATGTTTTTGGTCCAGGAAAGGTAATCGTATTCGGACTTATCAAGGACAAAGACGGGTCATCTTATTCCTCTGATATGCGCGGCAGGCTCAAGGAATACTGTGACCAGATATTCAAGTCGGACGGCATCAGCACCAATATCTCAGTTGAAGCGGAGGGTTTTCTATTTGAAGGCCTCAACGCTGAACAGAAGTACAATTCGCGTGAAGGCTTCAAGCTTGTCTCCAGCGGCGGGTATTTCAATTCACTACCCAAGGATCCTCTGAAATTGTTTATCGATTCCTTCGCTGAAGCGCAGAGAGCGCTGGGATTTGAAAACGAGAAGGATCATCCCGAGGTGGCCCCGTCGCAGTTTGAGCTTAATTATAAGTATTGCGATGCATTATTGGCAGCGGATCAGCTGCAGCTCTATAAGCTGGTCGCTCGTCAGGTAGCGGCAAATATGGGCCTAACCGCCTGCTTCTTGCCAAAGCCGATAGCTGGCATTAACGGCAGCGGAATGCACTGTAATTTGTCGCTCGCTAAGAAGGGACAAAACCTCTTCTGGGATCCGCAGGGTGAAGACCGGCTTTCCAAGAAGGCCTGGGACTTCGTCGATCGTTTGCTCAATAACGCCAATGATATTTGCTTGATGTTGAATTCGAGCGTCAATGCGTATCGACGACTCGATCCGCATTTTGAAGCGCCGAATCAGATTAAGTCTTCGGCGGTCGATCGAACCTCGATGGTGCGCATCCCGCTCGGCAACGAGAAGTCGGCACGCATTGAAGTTCGGACGGTTGCTCCCGATGCTAATCCGTATTTGTCCTTCCTCACTATCCTCAAGACCGGATTGGAGGGGCCGATGACAGAGACGATTACCTCCGAAGCGCGGCGCACTCGTACTCGCTTCTTGCCTGGCAATATCTATGATGCGGCGCGGTTCTTTAAGGGCAGCACCTTTATCAGCGAGATGTTGGGCGAGGATAACAAGGAGAAGTTCGTTGATCGTAAGCTCTTGTCGGCAGATCGCTGCCCGCGTGAGCTTGGGACTATCGTGAAGACCAGCGAGATTCTGTTTCATCACGAGGTAACAAATCAGCATCTCTGGGCTATGTTCTAACTCTTAGATATTGTCCGGCAGCAGGCTGATTCTTCACCACAAGGACCACTAGAGGCTACCGTTCGTCTCTGTGGTCCTAGTGGTGATGCTTCGGTTCAGGTGTGGCAGAAGGCTTGTCTGCGTATCCAAACCCGGTGCATCGCAAATAATCCTATTCCTTAAGCGCGGACTTCGCCCTAGATTCAAGGGGCTATGCAGTCTCGCTCGAGCTCTTCACCATTACTCGCCGCTGTTTTCACGCTCGGAGCCTTGAGCATTGCTGCGCACCGGACGCTTGCACCCTATGCCGCAGACGACGCGTATCTGCACTTTAGAATTGCAGAAAACTTCGTTCTCTTTGGGAAGCCCTACTTCAATTCATCTGCTGCTGTTCTGTCTACGTCTTCGCCGGTATGGACTTTGCTGCTTGCGCTGGTGCAGACACTGACGGGCAATCTGCCCGGAGCTATGCCGTATGTCTCGGCTGTTCTTCTTGCCGCCGCGGGCTGGGTTTACGGCAAATTGGCTGAACTTCTCTGTGGAACAGAGATCGCATGGATTGGACCAGCTGCGGTCGTTCTATCCATTGCCTCGCTCTTCGGCTCGAGTGTCCAGCTTATGGAAACTCCGCTGGCCCTTTTGCTAGTCGGAGTCGGTTTCCTCTCTTATTTTCAAGGCAGGTCTATAGGTTTTATGTGCCTGGTGCTGGCAAGTTTTACGCGCTTCGAATGTGCGGTATTCCTGCTGCTGGTATATCTAGAGAATCTTACCTATCGCCGAATTTCATTGAAGAATGCCACGCTGCTCTGCCTCGCGACAGCAATGCCGTTCATCTTTGGTTTGCTCTGTTACTTTGGAACGATCGTCCCTCAGACGGTAATTGCAAAGTCCGCCATTTATCATCTGACTTCGTCCGAGTTTCTCACTCTGGTGACGGCAAACTACTTCGGAAAGTTTGTTTTTTTTGGATACCCGCTGGTGATACTGCTGTTTTTCACCTTGCTTACGGTGCTTGCGATTTACTTCTGCCTCTTTCATCTTCATCCGCCTGAATATGTAGCGCGCGATCGGCGCGCGGTAGTCATTCTGGCAGGCGCACTGCTCGTTTTCTTGGCCTATGCCGTGAAGCGGGTGTATGTCTTTCCCTGGTACGCGCCGCTCTACACCACAGGCTTACTCTTTAGCTTGCTGTGCTTGGCTCGGAACAAGCCGTCTCTGATTTTACGCCTTCTTACGCTCACGCTCTGTCTGCCCACGCTCTTCGTATTTGCTCGCGATGTTAGTGCATTGTGGGCCGGACCGCAGAGATTCTCTGAGTACGATGGGGGAGTACGAGCCCAGGTTTATCGCGAGGCGGGGCGGTATATAACGCAGCATTGCGCCGACTGCGTTGTTATGGCGGCTGAAGTGGGCAGTATAGGGTACGAATTTCGTGGGCGGATACTCGATGCAGCAGGTTTAGTGTCGCCGGAGGCGGTGAAATATCACCAAGAGACTTCCGAATCGGAGCGAAATGGCCTGGGGGGGTATGTTCCAGCTGCCTTTGTTGCGGCTGCTAAGCCCGAAATCCTGCTTGGGCTCGATAGTTTTCTCGAGGGCGTCAAGAAATCTGGAGGACTGCAAGAGTATGAGCTCCTCAACTTTCAGAGCAGTAAGGCTCTAGGCGACAATCCCCTTAGAATTTATCGCAGGCGTAAGTCAAATTAGCTAGGACGCTGTACTCTCGTGTCGATCGGGTTACCGAGAAGTTCCGGAAGCTCCGGATGAATTTGTTTCCCGCCATCCTCGCCAAAAATCGGTTGGCGTGAGCGCTGAATATCCCTTTGGAGATGCATCAGTGCATCGATGACCGTCTCCGGGCGCGGGGGACATCCAGGTATATACATGTCCACGGGAATAATCTTATCGATGCCGGCGACGGTGGTGTAATTGTCGTAGAATCCACCGGAGGACGCGCAGGCGCCGAATGCTACAACCCACTTTGGCTCAGCCATTTGCTCATATATACGGAGGAGTACGGGGGCAAGTTTGTGATTTACAGTGCCCACAACGAAGAGCAAGTCAGACTGGCGGGGAGTGAAGCGAGGAAGGGCCGCGCCAAATCGATCGGTGTCATAATGCGAGCAGCTTACGGCCATGAATTCCATTCCGCAGCAGGCCGTAACGAAGGGGTAGGGGAATAAGGAATATTTACGCGCCCAACCCAGAGCAGATTCGACGGTTGTAAGAAAAAATCCAGGGTTGTCTCTTTCGGTTGGATTCAACATAGCAACGAGTTTGGGAATAAATTCTTAAATTGTATCGAGATTATAGGAATGCGGGCCTGAGCCTGTCAAAGAGCGAATCCCGGACTCGAGCGCCGTGCGTACCTGCTACCCTCGTCGAAATCACTCTCGCTACGGCAATTTTATCGAGTAAATATAAATAGTTACCTCCATGGTCTAAAGTTGAGTAGACCAACCTAAACAGGGAGAATGGCTGGCTATGGCACTGAAGACTGCATCAGTTGTTGAGCTGAGGACCGAGAACTCTGACGGAATTGTCGAACTTTCCAAGCAGCTCGAACAGTCGTCTTTCCCGTATCGAGGGAAGGACCGCAGTGTCGCGGCTCGTCTCGACAAACTTTTCGATCGTCGGCTCGAGATTGAAAATGCCGCAGCAACCCTGGCGCAGCGAGAGAGTTTCGGGCTGGAAAATTGGAACAACTCATTCGTACGCCTGCGCGAGGTTCGTGTCCCCCCGGGCTGTCCGCTTTCGGAAGATGCGTTGCGAACCGAGCTTTGGAAGTTGGTCCCCTCGGGCAAGTTCAAGCGTTTTCAGGAACTATTCTCCGATCCATCGAACTTTGTCGTGCCCGCTTTCGTGTTTCAACGAGGACGAATTGAATTTGTCGGAAATCCCAATCTTCGAGCTCTCTCGGTTGCCGGCTGTCTTGTAAGTCCCGATCGCATTCCCGATGAGTTTACTGAAGGTCTGGGCCTGGTGAAGTTCACGGAGAAGGAACGGAGAAGCCCGCTTTTACGTTACCTGCGCAAGGCGGATGTCGAGATTATTGATCGCCTTAAAATCCTCTGGGATGCCGCCGAAGCGGTTTCGAATAAGGACTTCCGCGTGCTGCTCGTGCGTCGTCCGGGACCTGAGGTAATTGCCCAGTACTCACGAAGCTGGGACTTTCCGCGCGGGCTGCATGGGACCATTCTCTTTAATCGCGAGGATTTTTCCGACCGAATTCAGCGCAAGGATGCTCTCTTAGGGCCAAGTCGCGTGAATCCGCGCCGTATCCAGCATTTCAAAACCATTTATGACGCCTACCGCAAGACTCTTCACGCGTCCTGTGGATATCGGGTCGAGCGCGAGGAGTTATCGGCAATTGCTGCGCGTGGCGGCATGGCGTTGCGCCGTATTGCTGAAGAATATCGCCGCGGGGCACCTGAGGAAGTGAAGAGCGGTATTCGTGCCCAAGTTACCACCACGCTCCAGGACGGAGTGCGAATGCTGCACGGCGCTATTGATGGGCATAAGGCTCGGGCTCGAGATTTAATGGCGCTTGTCGGTGACTTCAAGGATAGCACTGGACGGGTAAATCCTTCCGTTGTTGGAAGTCGTCTCGCCTACTCCGGTAGGAGCTTGGCAAGCAGATTAAGCGAGATGCGTGCAAAAAATAGCCACAATCAGACCGATGAGGACTTATTGGGGCAGGTGCTGCGCGAGGAGTTCACTATCCTCAACAGCATAGCGGTCTCGTTAGCCCGGAATGCAGCGGCGGTTCTGCTGCCCCAGCGGGGTCGTGGAACTTATAACCAGCGGCCGCTCGTAGAAGGGATGACGCCAGAGGCGGTCATCGAGCGCTTGATGCCGGACAGGGGATCGTTGCCGGAGGTCGGAGCCCGCCCTTTTTCTACGTTTGCCGGTCTGTTAAGAATTGCGGCCGCCGATCTTGAAAGCGGGCTGCGACGGAGAGAATACGATGCTGCGCGAACGACTGTTGCCAAGATGCACGTCATCACTCGACTCTTTCTGGTTAATGACCATATCCAGCGAATGACTGATTACTTGGTAAACCCCGAGTCTGTCCCGATGGCTGAGTTGCGCCGGGAGATGCGAGACATCAAGTCCGTGTTGAATCAACCCGGTTTGCCGGGAGTGCAGGTAGAATCGCATCACCGGCAACTGCGAACTCTTGCCGATCAGATCTCCGAACTGGACGGTTTGTTGACCGCAGGGCCGCGGGGTTTCGACGGGGATCGAATAGCATTTTACAAGGCGCTCAAAAAGCGCCTCGATACGATCGTTCCCGAGAAGATTGCCTGGGGCTTTGTTCCGGCCAACTGGCGAAGTAACGCCAACGGGGGGCGCGCTACTCAGTAGGGCTCGGCTTCTTTGCCGCCTTTAGCAGCGAAATCAACATCGACACGCCGAGAACCGCCACGATGACGGCAAAAGTAATTTCGGTTGGAATCGGCATATAATGAACGAGAATCATCTTCAGTCCAACAAAGAAAAGGATGAAGACCAGCCCGATTTTCAAATAGGCAAACTTATCCATCAAAGCCGCTAGCGCAAAGTAGAGCGAGCGCAAATTCAAGATAGCAAAAATATTCGAGGTAAATACCAGGAAGGGGTCCTCGGTAATTGCAAATACTGCGGGAATTGAATCTACGGCGAACAAAACATCGGTGCTCTCGATTACCAGGAGCACCAAGAAGAGGGGGGTGATTGCTCGTTTGCCATCAAGAAGTGTGAAGAACTTTTCACCATCCAAGCCCTTGCTGACAGGGTAGAGGCGCGTGGCAATGCGAAAGAGGAGATTCTGAGTGGGGTCGAGGGAATCCTCCTTTACAGATAGCAGTTTGATTGCCGCGTAAATCAGCAGTCCGCCAAAGACGTAGTGAATCCAAGTAAAACTGGCTATAAGGGCTGCCCCTAGTGCGATCATGATGCCGCGCATGATGAGTGCGCCCATGATTCCCCAAAAGAGGACCCGGTGCTGATACTCACGCGGGATTCGAAAGAAGGAAAAAATGACGGCAATGACAAATACATTGTCTAGACTGAGCGATTGCTCGACTACCCAGGCGGTGAAGTATTGGAGCGCCGCATCCTTGCCGCTAAGCGTCTGTGTATGCCCGATAGCGGCCCAGTCATATTCGTACAGGAAGTAAACCAGGACATTGAAACCAAGGGCCAGCGCAATACAAAAACCGGTCCAGCGCAGAGCTTTTTGAGGAGATATAACCGCAGAATCTCGATTAAGGACCCCCAGGTCTAGGGCAAGCATACCAAGGATGAAAACTATGAAACCGGTCCAAATAGCGTAGCTCAATTTTTGCTCCTCTCAGTAGCTGCCACTCTAAGCTATATCAGCGGGTCCCGCCACAGTTCGAAGCGAGCTTGCCGGGGCGGAGCTTCTCTTCTAGGCTAGCCTTATGAGCAGAATTTCCTGCCTCCTCCTTGCCTTGCTTTTCTTTCACGTAGACCTTCTACAGGCCGAGAACCTAATTTCGACGTTCGGGGCGGAAGTCATCGTGGAGCGATCGGGAGATGCGGTATTTACCGAGACCATCGGCACTACGCTCCAGGGGAAAGAAAATTATGGAATAACTCGAACTCTGCCGCGGCGCGTAATAGGCGCCGATGGCAGAATGCACCGCATTTTGCGCGAGGTGAACTTCGTCTTTCGCGGCTCTGAACCTGTCCTCTACAAGCACGATCTCGAAAATGATGCCGACGTGCTGCGCATCGGAAATCGAGATATGCGGATCAAGGCCGGTGAGCATACCTTCACCGTCCAATACGTGGCTAAGGGGCTCGTATCTAAGGGTAAGAATGGCCAAGGATTCAAAATTGCGGTCCCGGGGCGGTGGGACTGGCCTGTGGTAACCACGCAAATAATGATTAAGTTTGCAAATCCTGCGCTGCGCAATACCGCAGAAGTGGAGGTTCGCCCGTTGATTCGCGGGGGGAAGCGAGACGACGGGCGTCCTTTGCTCGTCGAGAAGCACGACTATGGATTTTTGGTGCAGTACCCCAAGGCCTTAAAGCCCGGCGATACGCTCTGGCTTTCGGTTTTGTTTCCTCGGTAGCTACAAGGCTTAGACGCGCTCCCAGCGCGGCCCCTTTGAACCGTCTTTCACAGCGATTCCGCGCCTCAATAATTCCGCGCGCAACTCGTCCGAGCGCGCAAAGTCCTTGTTCCTTCGAGCCTCCTCGCGGGCATCGATTAGAGACTGGAGGTCGGCGGGGAGTGTTTCTTGCTCTTGGGCGATAAAGCCCAGCACCAAATCAAATTCTTGCAATAGTGCTCGAGCCGCTGCTACATCACCGGCGCTCATTGTTTCGAGGGCGACGTTAGCACTGCCGGCAAATTCATGCATAGCCGCAAGGGCGCCGGAAACATTTAGATCATCATCGAGTGCCTCAACGAACTTTTGTCGAGCGCTAGTCACGGCGGCCTGAAATCCTGATGCGCCGGGGCCGCTCCCTGCCTCCGAAAGTTTGGAATGCAATTCGGAGAACTTCCTAATTGACTGAGCATTGTTGGTCAGACTGTCCTCCCGGAAATCAAGCTGCGAGCGATAGTGGGTTTTGAGCAACTCGTAGCGTATAGCCATCGGCGAGTAGCCCTTTTTGAGCAAGTCACGCAGGGTGTACCAGTTGCCCAGGGACTTGGACATCTTTCGTCCGTTTACTATGAGATGCTCATTGTGCAGCCAGATATTGGCTAGCCTGCAGCCGACTGCGCATTCGGACTGAGCTATCTCGTTCGTATGATGCGGAAAAACCAGATCGACGCCGCCGCCATGGATATCAAAGGGCTGTCCGAGGTATTTGGAGCTCATCACGGAGCACTCGATATGCCAGCCAGGGCGTCCCTTGCCTAAGCGGGTGTCCCAAAAAACGTCTCCATCCTCCGGATCATGAGCTTTCCATAACGCAAAGTCGCTGGCGTTTTCCTTTTCGTACTCATCGGCACGTGCCAGGCGCCCGCCAGCATTTTGCCGCTGCCCCTTGCGATCGATATTCGCGAGAGACCCGTATTCAGGAAAGGCATCGATTTTGAAATAGATGTCACCCTTGTCGGTCTTGTAGGCAAAGCCCTTTTTAAGGAGCGTTTCTATCATGTCCACCATACCACTGATTTCAGCGGTCGCACGCGGCATGACATCAGCCGGTAAGACTTTGAGAGTCTTCAGATCCTCAAGAAATGCTTCGGCATAGAATTCGGTAAATTGCTTGAGCGTTTTCCCTTCCTTCTTTGAGTCTCTGATTGTCTTGTCATCGACGTCCGTGATGTTCATTACAAAGGTAGTCTTGTAGCCGCGATACTTCAAATACCGATGCACGAGGTCATCAAAGACGAAGGCGCGAAGGTTGCCGATATGTATGTAGTTGTAGACGGTAGGTCCGCAGCAGTAGACGCGAGCTTCGCCGGGATGGATAGGTCTAAAATCCTCGAGCTTGCGGGTCAGCGTATTATAAAAGCGCAGCGCCACGGGTAATTTACTCCTTGAAAAGTCTAAGAAGCGTCAGTGTACTTCAAAGTGGGGCAAAAATACAGCGCGGAACGCATTGCCTAGATCGCGACAGTCTCCTTGATCACGATCTGTCCCTTTTCGTCTCGCTTGATCCTAACTGCCGCAACCTCGGGATCGTGTTCGAAAACGATAATGGAGTCCCTGGTCAAAGCTTGATTGAGAAAGTCTTCCTTGTCTTTGAGGATTGTTTTAACGCAAATGTCATATCCCATCACGAACGGCAGGGGCAGATGATGCGAGGTCGGAATAAGATCGGTGGGATACACCAACGAGGTATTTCCGTTTTTGATTTCAATCCACTGCTGTCCCTCGGTATGTCCATTGACCTGATGCACCCAAATGTCGGGATAGATTTCCTGGGTTCCGCGGCAAAGCGTTACAGAAGCATCCTTGAGCGGCTCAACGTTCTCCCTGAGGTAGCTTGCTCGCTCGCGAATATTGGGCTTCTGCGCGTTCTGAAAATTTGATTCTTGCAGGTAAATTCTAGCCTGCGGGTAAGTAAGAGCAAGTTTGGCAGGATCGCCGTTAACCCAGTGTGAAATTCCGCCGGCATGATCGAAGTGCAGGTGGGTCAAAACAACATCGGTGACGCTACGAGCGTCCAATGCCGGCGTTAGATTTTGAAAGCCGAAAATCTGGCGCTGTTTGTCCGTCCATTTATCGCCGTTTCCCACATCGACAAGAAACACGCGATTCTTGTCGCGAATGAGCAGGCAGCGCGTGGCAAGCCTAATGCAATTCTCTTCGTCGGCCGGGATTTTCTTTGCCCATAGATTTTTCGGCACCGAGCCGAACATGGCGCCGCCGTCGAGTCGGAAAAATCCGAAGTTAATGCATTCAATTGAAAAGCGTCCCCAAGTAAGCATACGAGTTAATCCTCAATACGAAAGAAATTGCAGGCATTTGAGGTGGTGATGCTCCCAAGTTCATCGAGGGAGATGCCCTTAAGGTTCGCTATGACCTTGGCGGTCTCCAGCATAAAGGCAGATTCGCAGCGTTTGCCGCGGTGCGGGACCGGAGCCAAAAAGGGACCGTCAGTCTCCAGCATTATCTGAGTGAGCGGAATTTCCTTGATAGCTGCACGAATGCCATCGGCATTCTTGAATGTCACTACGCCGGGCATCGAGATCATAAAGCCGATGTCTCGAAGTTTGTTGGCAAATGCTGCGTCCTCCGAGTAGCAGTGAAAGACGCCGCCGACATCACGCGCGCCATTTTGCTTTAGAAGATCGAGGCACTGTGCGGCGGCCTTTCTACAATGAATTATTAGGGGCTTCTTCAACCGCTTTGCGATTTCGATTTGCGCAACGAACCAACGCTGTTGTTTATCAGGCGGCGAGAAGTCGTAATGGAAATCCAGGCCGGTCTCTCCAATTGCGATAACACGAGGATGGTGGGCGAGAGCCTCGAGTTTTTCCGGCTCGAACGGCAGGCCAGCATCATGGGGATGAACTCCGGCGCTAGCCCAAATGCAGCTGTGTTCCTCAGCTAATTTGATGGCACGCGAAGCGGAGGCGAGCCCGTCGCCAGCTCCAATGCTGACAAATCGGCTGATACCAGCCTCCCGTGCACGCTGAAGGACGGCCTCGCGATCGGGGTCATATTCCTTGGCATCGAGATGAACGTGAGTGTCGAAAAGCTCGAGCATGGGTTTAACGCACGACCGAGCCCTCGGGCATCGTTTGCCCCGGATCGGCTATCAGCAACTGAGTGCCATCTTCTGAGGAAGCTGCGAGCAGCATCCCTTGGCTCTCCAGTCCCATTAATTTTGCAGGCTTAAGATTTGCCACGACGATAATCCTTCTCCCAATGAGCGCCTCCGGTGCGTAGAACTTGGCCACTCCAGCCAGAATCTGGCGCTTGCCAAGAGGTCCCAAATCTAACTGCAGCTTGAGAAGCTTATTCGATTTTGGTACCGCCTCGGCTGCTTCAACCCGAGCGACTCGCAGCTTCACCTTCATGAAATAATCGATGTCGACTTGCTCGTCCAGGACGGCCGACGGAGTGGGCGGCGTGGCGATGGCCGTTGGATTCGCGGGTGTTTGTTCTACGGGCTTTTCTTCCATGTTATCCTCATACGAAAATCTTATCGAGCGCCGAAGTTCCATGCGGAAGCGTGCTCAAAGAAGCGCTTCCGCCTTCGGGATAGAGTGCCAGCAGCGCAGTCAGAAGCACCGTTCCAGCCGCGAGATTCCTCTCGCAAATGGCGCGCTCCGCGGCAATCAGATTACTGACGCAGGCGGCCCAGAGCGCCTTCTGCGCAGACTCCGTAACTCGAAGCATTTGGCGGCGCGCATGAATGCGCATGAGCTTGAGCGATTCACTGATATGCTCCTTGTCTTTTGCGAGCGAAGCGGCCAACTCAGAGGCTGCCGCTACCCTACCTTCGGCGATAGCGTCGAGTTTCGCTCCGAGTTCATGGAATAGTCCGCCCTGAGCCGCGAGAGCTTGAACGTTGGCGAGAGAGCCGTCTAGGAGTGTCGTCAGTTCGCTCAATCCGATAGGCTGGGATCCCTCGGATTCGTCGTACTGGCGCTTTATCAGCGCCTTCACTTGAGCGTCTGTGAGACGGTCAAAGAACCATACTTGTGAACGTGAGACGAGAGTTTGAGGCAACGCTCCGCGATGCGCCGCAATCATGATAAAATACGTATTAGGCCGCGGCTCCTCCAAGGACTTAAGCAGCGCATTTGCTGACTGGATGTTCATGCTGTCGGCGTTATCGAGAATTACCACCCGATTTTTTCCGTAGAAGGCTTTGAGATTAAGGGAGTAAAGGAGTTCGCGAAAAGACTCGATGTCGGCGTGGTCAGCGGCACAATCCACCATGAAGAAATCAGGATGATTGCCTGCCGAAGCGAGCGAGCACTGCTCGCAGTTTCCGCAGCCTCCAAAGCTGCCGCGTGGGCAGAGCAAGCCTAGTGCAAGTTCGCGCGCTACGAGAGATTTTCCAATTCCGGCGATGCCGGAAAAAAGCAGCGTTGTCGGCACTCGCTTGGAAGTGAGAAGGCGCGCAAGCGCCTTGCGCTGCTGTTCATGTCCAAGTACGGGCACGGTGTTCATTTTCGCCCTCCCGTACGCGGGGCTTTGGCGAGGCGCTCGAGCAATGGGGTGATGGTGTCGAAAATTACTTCGGGACTTTGTGAGGCGTCAAGGACGACGAATGGCTCCTTTGTCTGTTCCGCAATTTCAAGAAAGCCGGAGCGTATGCGCTGATGAAACTCGGCATTTTCGAGCTCAAAAGAGTCGGTGGCTCGGACGGATCCGCTCTCTCGTCGGCGAGTTCGAGAGAGTCCGGCCTGGGGATCGAGGTCCAGGAGAATGACTAGGTCGGGCTGTACTCCGGCAATCGCAAGTCCGTTAATACGGGAGACAACATCGCGATTGATGCCGCGGCCGTAACCCTGAAAGGCCATAGTTGAGTAGTAATAGCGGTCGGAGATTACCCAGGAACCGGCAGTCAGTGCGGGGCGGATGACACGCTCGACATGCTGAGCACGATCTGCGGCAAACAAGAATAACTCGGCCATTTCGCAAGGAGCCTCCCCCTCGCGTTCGAGGACCAGGGCTCGAAGGGATTTGCCCAAGGTAGTTGAGCCGGGTTCCCGGGTGCTCACAACCATATGTTGATGCTTACGAAGAAAATCGCATATCCGGGTCTGAAGAGTGGTCTTGCCGGCCCCGTTCACTCCCTCGAGCACGATGAAGCCGGAGACCTTTTTAGGTGAATATGCGCTGGGGCTAACAATCATAAGCCCTGTATTTTAGGGCTAAGCGCGGTGTAGTTTCAACAATACTATGCTGGATTAAGACAGAAAAAGTCGAATTCCATAGTCTAGCTGCTTGGCCGTAAATGGCTTGGTGATGTAGTAGTCGGCACCGAACTGATAGCCTTCCAGAATCTCGCTGTCCTGATCCTTGGCGGTAACCATGATTACCGGGAGGTCCTTAAATGCCGGTTGGATTTTGATTTCGCGCAGCAACTCATAGCCATTCATTTCAGGCATCATGATATCCAGCAGAGCGAGGTCGAATTTCTTGCCCTTGATGCCTTCAAGCGCTGCTTTGGCGGAACCGAAAGCAAGATGCTGGTAGCCCAAACTTTCGAGGATCGTGCAAATGGCGTTACGGCTATCCGCATCGTCTTCAACGACCAGCAATGTCTTTTTTGTTGCCGCCATCACTTCCTCCTATACCAGCCTATGTTGAATCTTACCGTCACTCAACCCTCTGCTTGACGCGAGAGTGCGTCGCAGCCTGATTATTCCTCCAGCAAGCGTTTAATGAGCTCTATAAGCTTTTCCTCTTGAATAGGCTTAGAGATGTACTCATCCATGCCCACGGAAAGACAACGTTCTCTGCCATCCATGTCTAGGTGGGCGCTCATCCCGATGATTCGCGAATGATCTGTTCTGGACTGCTGATAATTGCGAATGCCGCGACAGGCATCATAGCCATCCATTTGCGGCATTTGGCAGTCCATGAGAATGAGATCAAAGAACTGCTTGGTGGCCTTTTCCAAAGCATCCTTTCCGTTAGGCGCAATGGCGACCTCGAAGTTATGGCGCTTTAAAATGCGGGAAATTACATTCTGATTAATGCGATTATCTTCTGCGAGCAGTACTTTGCGGCGCTGCTCAGCCGGCATTTGCAAAATTGGCTTGGCTGATTCTATCGGAGCATCGAGCCGGAGGGGCGAAAGTGAAGTGCTTGGGGGGCGAACGGCGGGCACCCCGGCGGCTGGCGGTACGGGAGCCGTCATCGGCACCAGCACCGGCGCGTTCAATTCCTTGAGAGCATGGCTGCAGATAAGCCGCGCCCTAATAGTACCGGCGCTTTCTAAAACTGACATCTGGCTGCCTAGAATCTCGAATGTACGCTCCGCGATAGAAAATCCCAAGCTATCCGGACTTCTTTGTGCATGAGCCGTAGTACTCGCTGCAAGTGCGCAAATATGTTGAGCGAGAGCCGCATCGTCTATCGCGGTACAATCTAAGGAGTACTGAATCTTTGCATATTCCTCGTCCTGCGATTGGAGCTGAGCCTGAAAATACATGTTCGAGTCTGCTGGGAGTAGCCGCAAAATACTGCCCAGCAGAGCTGTTAAAGCGTGCTCCATCCTAGGCCAATCGCCAAAGACAATTTCAGGAATAGATTCATCGACCGAGAAGCTGAAGGCAATTCCACGCTGCGAGGCCTTGAAGTCGATGACAGCCCCGAATTTTCTGAGTTGCCGCTTCAGGGAAATGCGATCATGGTGGAGGCTCGCCTTATTGTTTTCCAGGCCTACAACATCCAGCAGTCCCGAAATTAAGTTGCTTATCAGATCGGCAGATGTCTTAAGGGTCCCGACAGTTGCCTGCTGTTCAGCCGGCAGCGTGGCCGATCCCAGCAGGGTAAAAATGTCATGGAAAATTCCCTGCACGCTGCGGCTGACCTGCTGCAGTGCCCAGATAGGTTCCTGAGCTTGCGGCTGAGGCCGCTGGCGCAGCTGGGCTGCTTCCGCTCGGACTGCGGCAAGGTCTCTGCTAAGAACCTCAATGCGCTGCTGCCCCTCGAGCAGAAGCTTCTCATACTGAGTCTTGAGTTCCTCGATCGTGTTTGAGCGGTGAGAAATCGCGCGAATGGCAGTTTTGCCGTCTTCAATTTCCTCATTTGCTTTAGCCAAGCGCTCGCTCAGGTCGGCAAGTCGCGCCACGAGGTCCTGGTTCTTCTTTTGCTCCGCAGCCAATGCAGCATCCGATTTGAGAAGCTGTTGCTTGGCTTCCTCATTTGTTTCGGCGCTGCTGCGTTGGGTGCTGAGTTGGGTCTCCAGCGCCTGGAGTTTTCCAAGCAGTTCCTTCTCGCGCTCGTCAGCCTTTTCGAGTCGTCGATCGAGATGTGTGATACGCTCCGACATCTGCTTCTTGGAGTGCAATAAATCACTAGCTTCGCCGAGCATTTTGAGGAGCTGTCCATCGAGCTCGGCCTTTGCCTTGGCATGCTCTTGGTCGCGCTCCTCGAGCCGTGTGCGTGATGCTGCCTTCTCTCGTTCGACTGCAGCCTCGAGTGCGCGAACCCTCTCACTGAGCTCTCGCTCTCGGGCCTGAAATTCCTCGGTTTCCTTGGTCTGCGACGAAGCAAGTTGTGCGGCTCGCTCCTTATGGGCAAGAGATTCAGCCTTGAGTGCTTCAAGTTCCGTCTGGATGGACTTGAGCTGCTCGGTCTTAGCGACCAAGTCTGATTCTAGCCCGGTTCGGACGCTCACCAACTGCTTTTGCTGGTCATCAACGATACGGGTTTGTGCGGCTCGAAGCTCCATGATTTGAGACTCCAGGCCGAACTTGGCGCTGCATGTCTGGGCCAACTCCTCCTCTAAGCGGCCGATGTTCTTGCCAAGTTCATCGATGCGTTTGGTGAGGTCCTGATTTTTTTGCAATGATCGATTGAGCTCCGATTGCAGTTGGTTGATGGTGGTGTCAGCAACATTGAGAGCGGCAGACAGATCGAAGCGCTCCCGTTCGGTTCGTTGGAGCTTATCGATTGTTTCGCTGAGCCTATCGTAACGAGGATTCTTTCCTGCATCGGGAACCTCGACCAGCAAGCCAAGGACGAAGGTGGTATTCTCTTGAAAAGCAGGAATCAATTCCCCCACGGCCAAAAATTGGCTATTGCGTGAGCTGCCATTGGCCAGGGATCCCAAGAATGAAAAGGGTACGCCGCTCTGGGTGCAGGCTTCCCAGCGAGAAATTGCATCCTTGCGGTCCTCCTCCGCAAAGACCCTAAACCAAAACTGTCCAACGAGATCGTGGCGAGATAGTCCGGCAATGTCGCAAAGATCGGAGCTGACCCAATGGCACAGCCCGCCCGAGTCGGCGAGAAAGGCACCGATGCGCGGCCGCAGAAGGCGCTCTGCTATTGGAGCTGTTGCTCGAACCAATGAATCCGTCATGCTAAAAACCTGCGCCCGCTATCGAGCGCCTCACGGCACCAATTGCCCGTCTGCCTATTGCAAACGGTCAGCTACGTCGAGTGCCGTATCAACGTAAGCATCACTGCGATTATACCGCCAAATCACTTTGCGCTTCGCTTCTTCGCTCGCGCCGTCATTCCAACCAAAATGAGATAGGAAATTCGCCGTAGACCAAATTGCGTCGGCCTCATGGTGTAGCGATACTACGCCGTCTTTATTTGCATCGACGCCGAAGCGCAAATAATTCGAAGGCAGGAATTGCGGCATACCGAAGGCGCCGGCGCTCGATCCCTTTAGAGCAAGAATATCCATGCGCTTGTCGCGCTTCATGCGGAACAGCGCCAGCACCTCGGGATAAAATGTCTCCTCGAGATACTCCGCGCGCGCCCGGACCTGCTCGAAAGTCACCTTAGGATCCTCCTGCTGAAGGCGGCGAAAGTTGAGCACGACGTTGTTTGGTTCTGCGATCGAGGCCAGTCTCGATAGGCGATTGAGTACCAGGTCGCGGCCGAATGTCTGACCCGCATGCGTCTCAATCAGGAGAATGGCTGCGACGACGCGCCGATTGACCCCGAAAATCTTCTCCGCTTGCTCGAAGTTCGTTTTGTTGCGGGCGAGAAATTGCCGACCGACTTGCAGCGTGTTGTCATCCAAAAAATTTTTATACATGGCGCGGGATTCTTTCGGGCGCAGGCTGAATGGAATGAAGCTGAAGCTTGGCATGCGTGGGTCATTGTACACGGCACGAATCAAGGCTTCACTTACGCCATCTAGACGAAGTTTTTCCGCCAGGAATGCCCAGCCGCGAAAGGGCGGAGCCACCGTTTGAGTCTTCTTCGAGATCTGGACGTGTCGCGCCGTCTTTGACGGTGAGCGAGCAGATTTGCCAGTTACCGGCATTTCGACGGTGGCGGACGATAGAACGAAATTCTGAGCGTTCTGAACTTCGGCGTAACTAGGATAGGCGCCAGTCAGCGCAAGCGATAGGCAGAGCCCGCAGGAGCCTGCTAGGAAAGCTCTAATAAATACCATTGGTTACCGGCCCGCATCGAGTAAAAACCTGCCAACTAAGTCTACCACGTGGGCAGGCAATAGCCGCTATACTCAATGCGTAACATTATAAACGAATTCGCTAAATATTGATTCGGTACCTAACGAACGGTTCTTGAGCTTGCTGTCAGCCCTAAGAAGGCTCTCGATACAGCGTTTCAACTGGGAAATTGGGTACCGCTGCACGACCGCCAGATGCTTCTTAAGGAGCCAAGGCTGGAGCTTCAATTGCTGGCCAATTTCCGCAGGGTTCTTCCCGTCCTTGAGAAGTCCGGCGATTGAGATGTAGGTAGAGAAGCTGCGCTGCAGTAGTCCTACCAGCATGAAGGGGCTTTTGCCTGAGGCCAAAATTACACTGAGTAAAGACTGGCTGCGAGGTTCGTTGCGCTGCATCAGAGCATCGATGAAATCGAACTCACTAGCTTCGAGGGATTGGCTAAAAAGCTCTTTCATTGCCGAGGCCGTGAGGCGCCCTCCGTCAACAAACAGCGCGGTGTGCGAAATGATCTGTGATATTAAGTCGGGGTTGTCGTCGCCTACTGCTGCAAGCTGCCGAATAGCCGATGGCTCATGCTCGGTGATGCCCTGCGCTTTGAGCTCTCTTTGAATCCATTTTTCAAGTTCAACCCCCTCGAGGGCTTCGAGCTGAAGAGCGACCTTTTTCAAGCGAAAAAATTTAAGCAGGGCACCCGAAGCCGGGAGGCTCGACGCAAGACAGAGACAACAGACGCCGCGAAGCTCTGCATTGAGCATCTTGATGAAGGATTCAACGAGCGCAGCGGGGAGTTCTTCGAGCCGGTTGATGACAAAAAGACGGAACGGAGCAAAGAGCGATTGCGATAGGATTTCATCCCGCAAAACGGTGAGCTGCTGAGCATTCAGAAGTTTTGCATCGATGCTTTGTAGCGCTGAATTCTTTCCCTGCGCCACTTTAGTGAGAATATGATCGCAGATACGACGCTTGCGGATTTCGTCGGGGGCCGAGACCAAAAGAAACGGCGGGCAGTTCTGCGCTGAAGTGATTGATTTAATTATTTGCAGCGAGTCTTCCATGTGGCGGAGTGGCCTCGAGTTTTGGGAAGATACTATAACGCGAAGGACGTGAAGCTCACGAAGGAATTTTTATCTTCCTGGCCTTTGCATTAAGGCTGGCTCGTTCAGCCAGCAATTGAAGTTGGCCAAGTCGTCGTGGCGAAACCCCAGCGTTAATGACGATTTTGGTGACGCCAAGTCGTCATCGCGAAGTTATGGTGCCCAGGGACAGAATTGAACTGCCGACACGTGGATTTTCAGTCCACTGCTCTACCGACTGAGCTACCTGGGCGTAGGATTTCGAAGAGAATTATCATGATGTGCCAATAAAGACAAGGTTTTAGCCCTATTACTGCAGGGTCACCCTTGTCCTGGCTAAGGCGTCGTGGAGGCTTTGTTTCCCGAATACCAGAGGTAGGTAACCAAATGCTGCGTATGAAAGCGGCAGGAGCAGGCAGCGAACCAAGAGATGGGAAATTTTGACGCGTCGTCCCAGCTCAGTGCTGAGTCTTATGCCGGATATTCTTTGGCCTAGGGTTTGGTTGACGGCAATCGAACTGAGGAGGGGATAGAGAACGATCACGAAGGGAACGATGCTCATTGAGAGCACCAGCGCTGAGATCTTCGTAGCCTCGGAGCTTGATCGAAGGGCTTTGAGCTGGGCGAAGAAGGGCGGATCTATTATGAGGGCCGACACTACGATGAAAACAGATGCGATAAGGATACAGCAGAGCAGATCTATGCAAATTGCCTGAGCGCGCTGAGTAACTGAGGCCGGACGAAGCTCCTTGATTGGTTCGGTACGTTCGGCTTGCCGAGCGGATGCCACTCGTTCTCGAATCGAGCGCAGTCCCATAACGGGCAGCGATAGGCGTTTTTCAACTTTTGCCAGTTCAGTAACTAAACTGCTTGCCTCCACCTGCCGTTGGTCGCTTGTCGTAAATTTTTCGGTGAGCTGAGCTTCGCGCTCCGGATGAGCAATGACCTCGAACGCAAGATTAAAGAGCGCCTCAATGGCCTCGTCGCGACCGACATTACGTAAATGCTCTTGAGTCAGTTCGACTGCCGTCTGTTCTGCGATAGCTGTACATTCAACATACGCATCGTCAAAGGCCGCCCCCATTTCCTGCTCGGCCGCTGCTGGTCGATGAATTTTGAAAATGCTGCTGCGCAGCTCTTCAGCGGCCCTTAGGCGCGGCGGCAGGGGGGCTGCGGTTCTAGGAGCGGCGGTTGATTTGGCCGCCGGAGCGTCTTGCGGCTGCGAAGTCATCGGTTCCTTCTTCGGCGGCAAGGGGACTTCGCGAGCCGGAGCAGAGACCCGCTTGTGCGGCGCAGCAGGGGTAGCTGTCTTTTGCGTTGGTGAGGCAGTCGAGGTGGTAGTGCCTTTACTCTGAGCAGATGCCGACTCGGGAAATTGTTTTGTTTTCGGAGATACCCCCGTCTGCTGGGCGGCTATGCTTGCAGGGGGGGTGGCTCCAAGTGACCGAAGGAGATCTTCGTAGGACGCCTTTGCGTTTGTCGCCGTTAGTCCGGCTGCAGTCTTAGCGGGACGCAAATCGCAGCGACATTTTGGGCAAATGTCGTGGGAATCGGAGCTGATATACTGGCAATCCGGGCATCTCATACATTCCAAGCTTGTCGGTCGCTAAGTGGACTGGAATCCCCACACGCCGTGTATCATGGATACTGCCACGACTGCTGCCGTTTCGCAGCGTAGGACCAGCGGGCCAAGGCTCATTGGCGTAAATCCCTGCACAGAAAAGGCTGACTCTTCCGCGGGGCTAAAATCCCCTTCCGGCCCCACGGCCAGATGGACGGCCGCCTTGGTGGCCTGCAATTCAAAGGGCAGGGGCGCTCCCGGGGTCAATGAGCAAATGAGCCGTCGGTCTTCAGGGGTACTCAGCGAGTCGAGCAAGCGGAAGAGGCTGGATTGATCCAGCACGAGGTGCACCTTGGTTATATGATCATTGCCTGATTGCTTTGCAGCGGATTCGGCAACTTTTCTCCATCTCGCGAGTTTCTTCTCGCAATCAGCAGGAGAGCTGACTCGCACGATGCTGCGCTCGCTTTGCCAAAAGACGACGTTGGCCACGCCAAGCTCGCAGCATTTCTCACAGATGAAATCGCACTTATCGCCCTTGGCGAGTCCCATGCTCAGGCTGCTCACCGGCGAGCGCAATCGGGAGGCGAGGCGTTCCGCTAGGACTTGAATGGTAACTTGGTTTCCAAGGATGGAGCTTATAATCGAGGAGTACTCCTTCGCGGTACGGCGATCGACAGCAGTAATCTCGTCGCCAGTCTTGAGTCGCAATACTGAAACGAAATGCCGAGCGTCCTCTGCGGAGAGTTGCGCGGAGGTTCCGTGAGAAACGAGGGGCTTCTCGGGAAAGTCTACAAAAACCCGCCGAGAATGCGACATACAGAGGAAGAGCGTTTTTAGACGCGCTCTTTGGCGCGCTTGAGGCCCATGGCTTCGAGTCGCTGTCCGACGTAAGGAATCTTATCCATACCAAAGATGCGCTCTTTGTCGATTACGAGTGTCGGCGTATCGAAGATTCCCATTTTCTTGCCGCGCTTAAAGATGCCTTTGACGCGCTCGCGAGTGTCGGAGGAACTCACTTTGCTCAAGAAGTCGCCGAGATCGATATCTAGCTCTTCGCAAAGTTCGTTCATGAAATTTTCATCATTC
>JAYRHW010000026.1:0-3908 GCA_041907145.1 Bdellovibrionota bacterium | reverse complement strand
GAGCGGGCCCGCGCCCGAAGGGCGCAAAATAAAGAATCGATCCCGCTAAGCGGCGGAGTTCGTAACTAAGAGGGGAGTTCTTACCGAGAAGCTAGTGGTGGAGCCGAGCGGGATCGAACCGCTGACCTCGTCATTGCGAACTCGCCCTGGGCTCTTTCCTTGTGAGTCCGCAGCGTTCCTTAAGCGTTATGAATCAATAATTTGCATTGACCGCTAGATTCCGGAGGAGTGAATGGAAGACCTCGGTTTTCCGTCCCCCCGCTTACGTCACGCTTACGTGGGGGCCGGAGTTGAGGTCAGGGCAGTCCCTGACCTTGTAGCCCGTGCAGAGGTCACTATGGCTTGCCTTCCCTCCCGTCTCACGAAGCGCATTGTCGATGCCGCCCAGCCTGCCGCTAAGGATTACGTCTTCTGGGACGATGAAATCCCCGGATTCGGTCTCAGGGTCTACGCCTCCGGTAAAAAGAGTTACGTGATCCAGTACCGGGCGGAGGGCCGCTCGCGCCGGTTCACCATCGGCCTGCATGGGCCCATCACGCCAGAGGAAGCCCGTAAGCAGGCTAAGATTCGCTTGGGCTCGGTGGCAGACGGCGCGAACCCTGCCGAGGAAAAGGCCACCATCTGCCGCGATCCGACGATCCATGAGGTTTGCGACCTGTATTTCAAGGAAGGCCCCATCCTCCGCCCTCGGAAGAAGGCCTCTAGCTGGAAGACGGACCGCAGCAACGTAGATCGCCATATCCGGCCCCTCCTAGGCCGGCGGAAGCTTGCCTCCCTGACCAAACTAGACGTCCAGCGGTTCCAAGCTGACGTCAGTGTGGGCAAGACCGCAACGAATGAGAAAACCGGCTTCAGGGGCCGTGCTATCGTGCGTGGCGGGCGCTCGGTCGCGGGGCGAGCTACGGCCCTCCTGCGGGCGATCCTGAATTTTGCGGTGGAGCGCGGTCTGCGGGACGGAAACCCGGCGCGCAACATTCAGCTAAACAAGCCGGCTCAGAGGGAGCGGTTCCTAACTGGGGACGAATTCTCCCGCCTGGGCGTGGCGCTCGCGGCAGAGGCGGAGAACGAGGAGGCGAAGCCCTCGGTCGCGGCTATCCGGCTCCTCCTGCTCTCGGGTTGCCGCAAAAACGAAATCCTGACCCTGCAATGGCGGTTTGTAGATTGGGAACGAAACCTGCTGCGGCTACCAGACAGCAAGACGGGAGCTAAAGTTGTCCCACTCGGCAAGCCTGCGGTCGACCTCCTCCGGGCACTGCCGCGCATCGAGGACGAGCCCTATGTCTTCCCGTCCCCGCGCAAGGGGCGCCACCTGGTAGGGCTTCAGAAGGTCTGGGAGCGCGTCAGGGAAGCGGCGGAGCTTTCGGACGTGCGCCTACATGACTTGCGTCACAGCTTTGCGTCGGCAGCCGTCGCGAGCGGCTTCAGTCTATTCATGGTCGGGAAGGTGCTTGGGCACAAGGACACCCGCACTACGGAGATTTACGCGCACCTGGGCGACGACCCCGGCAAAGTGGTCGCCAACCAGACCGCCGAGGTCCTAGCCGGACTCCTCGCGCGCCCTCCCAAGGCTGCGAACGAGTACGGCTCCTCGAAGCACCTCGAAGCCGCCGAATAGTCGAGCCCCATCTAAGCACCGGAGATTTCGATCTACCTAGATTCCCGGTTTTCGTCGGATCACCGCGACACTTCCGACCGACCATGCCGAAACGGCAGCACATTACGTATGTACGTATACGTACGTAGAGCACACGAAGTCCCCATTCTCGAACGTATACGTGCGGCTGCTTACCTCAGCTCTGAAAGCTTGATGTCACCCCGCTGTTCTCGACGTTAGACCGCCGCCACCCAATCACGGAGGGGCATAGCAACTCTTCCGTGTTGTCTGTTACAATTGGGAATCGGGGGGGGGGCCAGATGACACTACCGAAGCAAAGTGCCGCAGAATTGCAGGCACTGGCGAAAAAATTAGCGGCGACGGGCAACGTTAAGATGGCGGCGCACTATTACGAGCGCGCGCTTGGAGTAGCGCCGTTAAGCGCCGAAATCCTCTACGACTTGGCTGCTACAGTTCACAATCTAGGGGATCGTGACCGCGCTCAAGGTCTTTACGAAAGAGCTATTGCGCTCAATCCCTCAGAATCCGGGGTACACAACGACCTCGGCATCCTGCACCGGGAAAAGGGTGAATTTGGACGGGCCTTCGACATGTTCCGCGCAGCAGCGCGGCGCGATCCGAATAACGCCGTCATAGCGTCAAACCTAGGAGGCTCATTTTTAGAGCGCGGCCTAATAGTAGAGGCCCGCGCTCTATACGAGAGAGCAGTCGAACTAGCTCCAAGGAATGGCCAATATCTGTATCAGCTTGCCGAGGTATCGCCGTTTATCGCGGCAGATGCACGACTGCGACATATGCTCGACCTACTAGAGGACGAGAAAACGCTCCCCATTGATGACAGGATCGGACTGCATTTTGCATTAGGCAAAGCGCTCGCGGACATTCGCGAGCATTCGATGGCCTTCAGTCAATTTGAGAAGGGAAACACGCTTAAGCGATCCAGAATTGATTACGACGAAGAGATCGCTATCAAGCAAATGAAAGAATTTGCGGGAGCGTTCACCAGACCGCAATTTGAGGAAATTCGCCGGCATGGCGTATCCGATGAAACTCCCATTTTTATAGTCGGCATGCCGCGGTCAGGGTCCACCTTGGTAAAGCAAATTCTGGCCAGCCATCTCAGCGTTGCCGGAGCCGGTGAGGTCCCCTATTTCGCGAACGCGTTGTTCTTCGCACCGGAAAAAATGCAGTCGCAGCAAAAACATTCCCGGCAGTTTGTGCATAGTATGTCTCGAGAGCATGTCCGAGACATAGCGAATGGCTACCTTGCCAACCTCAAATGCCGCACCCCCAATGCGCTGCGGATAGTCGACAAGAACCTAACGAATTTTCGTTTTGTGGGGCTGATTCGTGCGGTATTTCCAAACGCTACCATTATACACGTTACCAGAAACGCACTTGATGTCTGTTGGTCGTGCTACTCCAAGCTATTCGCAGAAGCGCAGCCGTTCAGTTATGAGTTGGGGGAATTGGGCAGGTATTACCGGGCTTATACCAAGGTGATGGATCGCTGGCGCGAGGTGTTACCGCGCGACGCCTTGATAGAAATTCAATACGAAGACCTAATAGAAAACTTCGAACCTACCTGTCGTCGATTAGTAGCGCTTTGTGGATTGCCCTGGGACGCGAAGTGCCTCGAGTTCTATCGTGGAGAAGACTTGGTTAGAACCAGCAGTGCTGTTCAGGTGCGCCAACCTCTTTTCCGGGAGGGTGTCGGACGGTCTGCCCCATTCAGACCTTATTTGACGGCACTAATCGACGCACTAGCTTAAATAAAATGGCGTGCTGTCGGTGGCGGGTGGCAACGCATCCAGCGAGTCACTCGTGTGGCACTTACCTACATCCGCCACAATTTCGCCCATGCGAAGCCTCGATCCTCGGCAAAAGTCGGTCAGGGGTCGAAGCCAGCGGGGGAATAGGAATGTTCACGATCCATGAATATGCGAGTTACGCCCGATTTTCACTTTACCGAGACGATCTGGATCAACTGTCTGAGGATACCAAATCATTTCTCGATGCATTCGCGGCCTGTGTGAATTGCCGCGGAGGACTGAATCTAGCGTTAGCGAGGTGCCCTTGCGACTCCGCCGAGGAAGACCCCTTGGATGTTGCAATGAGGTATTCGTCGAGCAGCGCTGCTATACGTGAGCTGCGGGGCAAGTATGAAAACCACGATCCGGGAAATTTTGTGGGAAGATTCCGCATTTGCCTTTCGGATTGGATCGAGGGTCAAGGCGAGGCATTGCTCCAACGCGACCGTAGAAAATTTCATCAACGAAAGCGGTCAATTCTG
>JAYRHW010000025.1:0-16280 GCA_041907145.1 Bdellovibrionota bacterium | reverse complement strand
TCCTGCTTTGTAGAAAAGCTTTAGCCAGAGGATAGCTATATTGTGGGTTACAGCCAAGAGAAAGAGCTGTCGCATGCGTCCGAAGTGCGAACGAGCGCTCAGAGCTGAGGTGAAGCAACGCTTTATCATGCTGAAGGCTGTTTCGACCTGCCAGCGTTGTCCGTAGCTGTGCCTTTCTGGGTCTTGAAAGTAAGTTTTCATTTTGCGTCTCCAGTAGCCGGATGGGGGTTTTGAAGTAGGTCTTCCGATAGTCGGGGGAAAGAAAGAGCGAATTTTCTTTTCCCTTCGGCAGAAGTTGTGGTTGAGCTCTCCGTCAAATCCAGCATCACCGAGTAGCTTTTCTATCTTCACGATCGTGTTTTTGAGTGCCGGCTTAAGCTGGCGATTGTCAGGCTTTGGACCTCTTGTGGCATGGATTCCGACTATTAAATGAGAATCGCAGTCGCAAACAACCACCATTTTCGGGTGAAATCGTGCGAAAATAGCCTTATTTCGCTCTGTTCGTTGAAGAAAGTATTGGCTAACGTGGCGTGCTTCAAATCCGGTCGAATCGATACTGCCAAGCCGAACTTTCTTTTTTTTTCCCTACGGACTTGACCGTTTCTTCGAGACATTTCTTCACTCGTGGCAGCTTAATCAGCCGCTGCGACGCCTTCTGGAAGGTGGTAAAGTGCGGGACCCTATCCATACCAATCGCTTCTAGCAGCGACGGGCAGTCTTCAAGCAGTCCATGCAACCGGCGGTAATCGAGATTTAGAAATACTTTGAGCACCAAGCACGCAAATAATTGCGGCTGCGTATAGGTTCGGGGGCTGTATTCGTGCGCATAGGGCGAAAACGTCTCTTCGCCAACCTTAAGCGCTGTTCTCAGTACTTCCTTCGGTGATTTCGTGTAGGAACCCACTCTTCAGTATATGCAACATTTTCGCCCCTTTAGATACTCCCTTTTCTACAGAGCAGGACAGTCCCGTTTATTAATTGGGACTGTCCCATTTTAAGTAGCTGAAATTGCTTGATATTTGATCGGTGGGTAAGCCCTTACTACGCAAAAATTTGATTCCCAGAGCTAAATACTGGGCACCTTTCTTCCGACTTTAGGCCTGTAGCTCTGGGTATCTTTTAGGCAGGTCTGGAAACTCCCATTAACCTATGACGTTCATTTCTAAAATCGTCGTCGTAACCATTCTCCTCATTCCAAGCATGGGGCTAGCTGAATCCGAACCCCTCGCTCAACCAGAATCTCAGGCAGCGGCAGTGATGGAGCCCGATCAGGCACCAAGTTTACCTGCGGTCATCGTGGAAACTTGGGCACAGACTCAAGATGCGATTGAAGCCGGAGATCTCAAAACCGTCAATAGGCTCGTCGCAGATCTCGAGCAGCTGAAACTTCAAGCTGACGTCAGTGCACTCGACTCGTACGCGCTTGTCATGATTCGCCAGGGACAAAATGCCCTACGTAAGGGCGACCGCGAGACTGCTGCCTTCTATGCAAGAAAGACATTACAGCTTTCTCCGCGTTCTCCCATGATACTCGCGCTTTCACTGACGCTGGTGCGGCAGACCAACACAGCGTCCACCGCCGGCCAAATCATGAAAATTGTGCAGCAGTTCTGGCGGCATCCCAACGTCGTCTTGCGTGTGCTCAAGCACTGCATCTACCCCGTACTGTTGGCGTGCACCATCGGGGTGCTGCTCGCAATGATGCTCACCTTTGCTCTTAAGGCGGAGTCTTTACACCGCGGCTTGTCGCGCACTCTGCCGCCCGGCATCAGAGGACTGGTCACACCATTCATTCTAGCAGCCCTATTGGCCGGCCCACTGTATTTCGGGCCGCTGTGGACGCTATTCGCGTGGGCTATTTTGCTCTATGCATTGCTTCCACAGCAGCGTTGGCTTGGTTTCGCTGCGGGAACACTCCTAGCGCTTTGGGGAACATTGATACCGATTCGCGAAAGCGTGCGCAATTGGCTCGAACATCCAGGCGTTCAAGCAATGCTTGATGTTGCTTCCGGTGTATTTAGCTCAACGGACAAGGCGAGATTGGAAGCTTTGTCGCTCGAGCGCACCAACGACGGACCGCTATTCTTTGCCCTCGGGCAGGTTCTTCGCCGGCACGGCGAATATGCGAAGGCTGACGATGCGTTTCTTCATGCGGAGGCTCTGCTCGGCAATCAACCTTGGACGGCAGCTCAGCGAGCTGTAACCGCGTATCTGAATGGAAAATTCGAGAAGAGTGATCAGCTTTTCAAGCAAGCTGAGGAGCGTGGGCTATCGAGCGCTGAATTTTACTTCAATTATTCCAAGACCAAATTCGAACTGATGGACACTGCCGCGGCCCGTTCTATGCTGACGCGTGCAATTCAAAAGGACAAGGAACTCACACGAGCGTTGGAGGAGCGTGAGCAGCTCCTCGGAGCCCAGGCACGACTTGCAGTAGCTGAAATTCAATTGCCATTCTATCGAGTAATGAAGAGTGCATTACAGCCGACGGCGAGCATTCGTAAACAGTATAATTCCTTGGCCTCTGTGATGATGCCGGGCATGGCTCCGCCGCTGATTTTTGCAAGCGGCTGTGTTATACTTCTCGCATTCTTTTTCGCTCGTCGAAGGAAGAGCCGTACGGTTCCACTCTCTTCGTACCCCAACTTGCTCTCGGTTCGATTGCTGCGGCGGGTGCTGATGGTAATTCCGGGAGGGGCATGGGTGAGAGCCGAACAACCGGTGTGGTGCTTTGTAATTTTCTCTGCCTGCCTGCTGATGGCAATGCCGCTTCTTGACTGGCCAGGGGAGAGCGGAGCCCTGGTACAAGCATTTCCCGAGCTCGTGCCCCTCTACATCGGATTTGTTTCGCTTTTTGCCTTGTGCACCTGTTACATAGGCGCGCATCTCGAGGTAAGGGAGTAAGAGGGTTTATGCAGACGGGAGTGGGAAACCAGGAGTCAGTAGCGCAAGTCTTGCGAAATGTCTCGCAGAGGCGCCGCCACGGGCTTCTTGAATTGAGATTCGCAGACGCACGAGTGCATGTCCTCTTTGCCCAGGGCAAAATTGTCGATGTTCTCTCTCCCGACATGAACTCTGCGGAGGAGGCTGCTCGTATGCTTTTCGAGGGGGGCTTCCTCAATGAAATGCCGGAGGTCGAGTCTTACTCTCGCTTGGCCGAGGCGATTCGGGTGCAAAATGATATGAATGCTGCAGATAGCATTGCTCTGGTAAAGAGAGCTGCCAAGCATGGCGCTTTGTCCCGGCTTTATCGGCTGGACCTCTCTGCTCCCGCGTTTAGCAACTTTGACGCTTCGATGCTCGAGTTCGAGCGAGAATTCGCGCCCTCGCTCTCAATCGGGCAGCTGCTCCTGGATATGGTTGCGTTACCCGCGGACCGCCCGAAGTTTCTCGGACTATTCGGGGGACAGGTGCTGCTGTCGCGGGTAGAAAAGGAAGGGCTGTCTCTTTCCGAGGAGGAGGGGCTTCTACACGGATTACTGCGCAAGGAACAGTCATTGCAGGATTTGCGTCGCCGCTCGCTCCTGAGCGAGTTTCCGCTGCAAGATGGGTTGTTGCGGCTGCATGAGCAGGGGCTTATCGCAATTCGAGAGGCTCCGCATCAAGAAGGGCTTGGAGAGGAGCTGCTTGGCTCGGATCTATTGACTGATCTGGATGCTTCGATCGACTCAGTCTTCGAGTCTGAAGGGGTCGGCTCCGGCGCTGCGCAGCTTTCAGCTCCGCCGTCGGTTATCGAGGCTTCGGCGCAGAGCGCCGATAGGGACGAGCCCATTATAGCGATTGCGAGTGAGGCGACTCGGGCGCCATCGATGTCTCGGGGGCTGCGGCAACGCATAGCCTTGGCAAATGCGCGAGCGCTGCATGCTCCCTGGATTCCCGCGTTGGTCATGGGACTATTTTTGGCAGCATGCCTGCTTATGCCGCTCTTTCTCTGGCAAAACGTATTTGTAGCGTTCGCCGGTTAGCGAAGGTCGTCGTTCTTGACGTCCAAGAAGAATAGGCCCGCTGCAAAATCAAGAACCTCTTCAAAGCAGATTCCGGCGTAAGCGCCGATAAGGAGATCCGCCCCGATGCCGATCTCGGAATTGCAAACCTTGCGATCCTTCGACTCGAGATAGGCTGGACCTATGCCCATTTCACTAGAGTGCTCGAGCAGAACCGGCGACGTGCGCCCGAAATCTCCAACACGAACGCTCAAAGGAGCGACGCTACGGAATCCGACCTGGCCGTACTTAGTTACGCGAGCTACGGCGCCATAGGTCGGTCCGACGCCGACATCAACCCGGAAGATGTCGATGAAATCAAGAACACGATTCGGCACCCACAAAAGAATCTTTGCCCAGAGGGGCTCCGATTTCTGTTCGGGATTATCCTTCAGAGTAAACTCTCCCCACGGCTGCTTCGGACTTGCTTCAACCCGAGGCTCCTCCTGCGGGGGAACTTCGGCAGAGGCGCCAGAAGCGAGCACGGTAGCGAGAACCATGAAAGTCGCAAGGAAGATGGAAGATGTGCGCGTTGCCATACCGGCAGTTTCTCATGCGCAGCCTGCTTCAACAAGCGGCTAAAAATACACGCGAGTAACTCCGGTATTGAATTCGTCGAGCTTGAAACTCGCGACCAGCGGGGACTCGGCAAGATATCGATGAACAGCCTCCCGCACTCGTCCGGTGCCGTGACCGTGAAGCACCTCGAGACGATCGAATTTTTGAATCGCAATTTGGTTCAGCCTAGTTTCTAAGGCACTCAGTGCCTCAGCGACAGTAAGGCCGTGAAGATCGAGGCGCTCCAGCTTGGCCGTCGACAGCCGCTCCGCAATGACCTTGGTGTGCGGAGGGGGTGGAATGTCGGCATGCTTGGATTTTGGACGTTCGGCATGTTCGAGGTCACCTTCCTTGCAGGTGGAAACAATGGAGCCAACCGCCACACGGTATATTCCGGGTTTCAGAACTTCGGTTACTTCCCCGATCTGTCTGATTTTCTTGATGCGAACTACTGCCCCCCTCGAGAACCCCATGATGTTAATCCAAAGTTCCGAGTGTATAGCGCTTTCCCGCGATGGTCAGTTCGAGTTCACTGCTGGCATGACGCAGCAGGATCTGATGGGCGGCGCGGCTGAGCCTTGCGCGGTGCTGGCCGTGCACAGTGCAATACAATTGATCCTCCTTGCCTCGCACTAGGGTATCCGGCTCGAAGGATTCAGTGGTTCCGTCAGAGAGCGTGAGTTTCCAAGGAATGGCGCTCTCATCGATGTGCAGGACGAAGTACGCCGTGTCCTCGCAATCGAAGGTTGCGCGCTGAGCGCCAATCTGTACGAAGTAGCGCTTCGCAGAGGCATCCCATACGATATGCTGAGAAAAGAAGTCAGCGAGTCGCTGATTCTGAAAAGGGCTGCCGTTATGCCACCATTCCCCGGTCCTGGAGAGTTTGAGGCTCCCCTCAAGGTAGGCCGTGTACATGCCTTTCTCGGAGGAACTCATGACGGTTCCTTAGCTCAGTTTGACAAGATGGTAGTTCTTTTTGCCGCTGCGGAGGACGAGCATGCTCTTTTCCGCTGCAGCAGACAAATTCAGAGAAGGATCGCTGACGCGCTCATTGTTGACGTAGGCTCCTCCCCCGCTGATGAGTCTGCGCGCTTCTCCTTTGGACGGGGCAAGTTTGGTTGCTACCCATAGGTCGACCATCGTTAGGCTCGCAACTTCCTTTCTCGGCAGGGTTGTCGACGGCACATCGCCAAAAATATCACTGAGCTGCTTTTCGCTTAGGCCCTCGATTGATCCGCCGAACAACACTCCGGCACTGCGCTTTGCATCAGCCGTTCCGGCCTCACCGTGTACCAGAGTCGTTACCGCATCAGCCAAAGCCATTTGGGCTTCCCGCTTTTCCGGCGCCGTGCGAATTCTCTCCTCATAGGCGGCGATTTCCTCCTGAGTCAGGAATGAAAATATCTTGAGAAATTTGATGGCACTGGCATCTTCGACGTTAAGCCAGAATTGATGAAACTTGTACGGACTTGTCATGCTTCCATCGAGCCAGATGGCGCCCCCCTCACTTTTGCCAAACTTGCGGCCCTGACTATCAACAATGAGCGGAATTGAAATCGCGTATGCTGACCCGCCGATTTTCTTCCTGATTAGTTCCAGGCCAGAGGTGATATTGCCCCATTGATCCGAGCCTCCAATTTGTAACTTGCAATTCTCATTCTGATAGAGGTGCAAGAAGTCGAAAGACTGTAGCAGCATGTAGCTAAATTCCGTGTAGGAAATCGAGTCATCTTCCACGCGGGACTTAACGAATTCCTTTCCCAGCATATAGCTAAGAGTGAAATGCTTCCCAATCTCTCGGAGGAAGTCGATGATGCTCACCGGCGCAGTCCAGTCAAGATTATTGACGAATGCTGCCTTCACTCCGGCACGTTTGTAAATTTCATCTACCTTAGCAGAGTGCTTGCGGACATTTTCATCGATCGTAGCGCGATCGAGCAGTGGGCGCTCTGAGCGCTTACCCGATGGGTCGCCGATTGATCCGGTAGCGCCGCCGAACAGGATAATTGGCCTCAGGCCCGCGCGCGCCATATGCATAGCGACTACGAGCGGCACGAGGTTTCCAATTTGCAGACTTGGAGCTGAAGGATCTAGTCCCACATAAAAGGAATCGCCTGGTCCAAGCTTTCGCAGTCCCTCCTCGTCGGACATGTCCTGGAGCAATCCACGCCACTGCAACGTGTCTATGAAATGCATGCTCACGACTGCTCCTGAAGAATGCTGAGGAGGTACTGCCCGTAGGAGTTCTTCTTCATGCCATCGGCCAGCTTTTCAAGCTGTTCCTGATTGATGAATCCCTGGCGGTAGGCGATTTCCTCCACGCAGGCCACCATGAGGCCCTGACGTTCCTCGAGTGTTTCGATGAATACCGACGCTTGCAGCAGGGACGTATAGGTGCCCGTATCGAGCCAGGCGATACCGCGGCCTAATTTTTCGACCTCTAACTGCCCCTTCATAAGATACGATTTATTGACATCGGTGATTTCTAGTTCGCCACGCGCAGACGGCTTGAGTCCGCGTGCAATGTCGACGACTTGATTGTCGTAAAAATAGAGCCCGGTTACTGCCCAGTGTGAACGTGGATGAGCGGGCTTTTCTTCGATTGATTTTGCTTTGCCGGCGGCGTCGAATTCAACCACGCCGTAGCGTTGAGGATCCTTTACAACATAGCCGAACACTGTCGCTCCGATTTTCTTGTCGGCGGCTCGTCGCAGGTGCTCAGGCAGCCCGTGTCCGAAGAAAATATTATCTCCGAGGGCCAAAGCCGCGTGGTCTTTGCCGACGAATTCGCGCCCGATAATAAATGCTTGAGCAAGTCCATCGGGGGTTGGTTGGACGGCGTACTGAATCGAGAGCCCTAGCTGCTTGCCGTCCCCAAAGAGGCGCACGAATCCGTCCTGCTCGTGGGGAGTGGTAATAATCAAAATCTCCCGAATTCCGGCCAGCATGAGGGTGGAGAGGGGGTAGTAGACCATTGGCTTGTTGTAGATTGGGATGAGCTGCTTGCTCACACCCTTGGTAACCGGGTAGAGCCTGGTTCCCGACCCACCAGCCAAAATAATGCCTTTCATAGCTGCCTTTTTCGTTCCGAAACGAGATCTTACAGACCTTTCCACCAATGTTCCCAGCAGTCAACCACTCCTTGAGTTTTTACGCCGTTTCAGGCATATTTCACCCCCTAAATACCTGTTTTAATTTCAATAGCTAAGCGGGATCCCGGAGGCAAGCAGCCCGAGGTTCGGATCCCTTGGCGGAGAATTTAAGAAGCGAGAACTTATGGCAAAGGCAGCAAAGGAAACGAATTTTCTAGTATCGTCCGGTTCGACGGGATACTTCTACTCGAATCGCAAAAACAAGAAGAAGGCCAAGGGCGACAAAAAGCTCTCGCTGAAGAAATACGATCCAGTACTCCGCAAGCATGTTACCTTTGAGGACAAGAAACTTTCAAAGCTCAAGGTGAAGAAGGCTGCAGCCCCTGCCGCTGAAGGTGCCGCCAAGCCAGCTGCTGAAGCCAAGTAAGACTTTGACTGCCTCTGTCGCGCTTTCGCGTGCGGGGGGAAGACCTGCGTTCCGGGAGTTGTTATGGGCGAAGCCCTGATTGACCGTGTTGAACATCAACCTCAGTCTGGTGAACTAGCGGCGTCCAATTCAATTGACTCTATCGTCACGCTCGATGTGCTTGCGTCAAATCCTGATGCGGCGAACTTAGATCGTTTTCTGAACCTTCGGCAGCAAGTCTACGTAGCGCTCTTTGCGGCCTTCAATCTCCTGTGCGCTAAAATAATTTTGGCGTTGCCGTATTTTCAAGCCATGCAGCCGGCAGTCCCCTATGTATGGGCAACGCTTGTTATCGCCCTATCAACATTGACCCTTGCAGTTTGCTACCCGCCGCTGCTTGCCGTCGCCCTCCGCCATGTGCGCGACGGGCGTTGCAGTGTCGAGGTTATAAAGGCATTCACCTTAACCCTCGCTACTATCGCGACTCTGTACGGACTATTTCTGGATTTCGGCAGCCTTGGACATCAGTACCTGTATCAGGCCTTGCCCTGGCTCGTCGCAGCCTTGACGCTCGAGCAGTACCTCTTCTTGTTGTTTGAAGGTAAGGCCGATGAGAATTCAGAATTCAACTTGCTGCGGTTGGCGGGCAAGGTGCGCAGGCTTGAGCCGTATCCGAATCATGCGCCGGTCGAGGCTCTTGTTGCTGCAGATCGCATTCGGCCCGGCGAGCTATTCAAACTTGGGGCAGGGGAGTTCGTGCCCTGCGACGGGAAGATTATCGAAGGAACTGCTGAACTGCGCGAGCGGCGCTACAGCGGCCGCCCATCGGTGCGCATTAAGTCCAAGGGGCATAGAGTGTTCGCTGGTTCCGAGGTCGTGCAGGGCGAGGTCCTTTGCGAATCGGTGGCCCTCTGCGACGATTCAGTGATTACGTCCTTTGTGCATGCGCTTGAAAAGCGCGTGCAGCTTACGAGCGACACCTTCGAGGCGGCACGCGCGATTGAGTCGCGACTCGGCCTGCTCTTGTTGGTGGCCGCCGTCTGTATTGGCACTTACGCGATAGGCGCTGGAGCTTCGGTCGGAGCGGTAGCCGGACTGCTTGCCTGCGTTCTCTCGCTGGGGCTTATCTTGAGAGCTCCCACCATGTGGGCTTATCTTCCGGGATTGATTCATACGACAGCGTTTCGCAGGGGCATTCTGTTCCGTGACGAGGCAAGTATCTCCAAGCTCGCCTCCGTGCGCGATATGCTTGTCGATGTTCGGCTGCTCTCTCCTCCGGGGCGCATCACGGTGCAATCCGTTGAAATTCTCGATGATCGAGTCGATCGAGACTCACTCTTTTCAGTAATCCTCGGTGTACTGGGCAATAGTGATGACGAGACCTACTCGGCGGTTACTGAGTATCTTCGCACTCAGGTGCATACCCCTGCGCTCCATAAAGTTAGCGATCTTCGCATGTACGAGCATCGGGGAGTCTGCGCAAGTGTTGCTGGCGCTGAGTTTACCCTCGGCAGTGAAGCTTTCTTGATCGAACGCGGGGTTCAAATCCAGGGCTGGGAACTAGGCAAGGCCGAGGATTATGAGCAACTGTGGTACGTGGCTATGCTCGATGAAATCGTGGCACGCATCACGATCGCGCTGCCATTTACGGCTGATGCTGCTCATACTCGCCAGCGTCTCGATGCTTTGGGAATCCGAGCCATAGTTTGTTCGGCCGATGATGCAGAGGGAGTCGATAAGCTCGGAAAGCGGGCAAAATTCGAACTGTCCTCGATTTTCGGAGGACTAAATGCGGAGCAGTATACTGAAAAGCTGCGCACGCACTCACCTGCAGCTTTCTTGATTAATGATACCACGGCCCCGCTTTTAGCCGAGAGTTCTTCCGTCACCGTATCGTTCTTCGATGATGTGCGCTGGAACCTCGAAAGATCTGATGTATTGCTTTTAAACACCGACCTGGATGAGCTCGCTGATATGTTCCTTATCGCACGATTAGCGCGCTCGGTGAGAATAATGGGACTTGTAGTATTAGCCCTTATTTTTGGCCTTTGTATTGCCATTGCCGGCCATGGGCTGCTTGCTGCGGCGCTGCTTTCCTCGGTTATTATTACTGGATTGCTCCTAGTCTCCCTGAATCATTTCAGGCTGCTACTGCCCTAGCCGCAGCTTAGGGCCTAACCTGTCGACGTCTGGTCTAACCAGCTGAAGCCCTTACCAACGGACTTTCGCCAATTTGTAAAAAAATATGCCAGTTTTTTGACACCGTTTTTGCAATCGCCGCATCCCAACGGTAGGGGAAGGGCAGTTAAGCCTTCAAAAACACCAAGCAATCAAGGAGACAACGTCATGTCTGCTGCAGCGCTTCGGCACTTTGGGGATGATTCAGTAACGGTAATGGTAGATGAGCTCGTGGACGGCACAGCCGGGTACGCTAAAGGCCCGGAGCGTGCGTTGATGTCCGCACTGCTGTTTGACGGAGTTCAAGCCTACATGTGTTACGTTTTGGCCGAGGGAAACACCCGCAAGAGCACGCGTTACCGAGAAGCCTTCCTCTGGGTAAATACCAAGGGCAAAGAGTACGTTTTCTCTTTTGATTCAGTCTGCGAAGCACTGGGAATCGACCCAGAGTTCTTGAGAATCGGATTGGCTAATGCCAGCAATTCGCAAATCGAGGCTCTCTCGAAGTCCCGCAGGCACTTCTAACGATTTAACATACCTCCAAATGGGGCGTGTTCAGGGAGTAGTTACCTGAACACGCTTTTTTTATCGGGCACTCCTGGCGCGCTCGCCGTCGCAGGGCTGCTACAATGGAACGCAACAACTGGAGAGCCTAGTGCATGAGCTTCTTGGGAGGTGAGGCGTCCTCGGATGCCTCGCTGCTGGGAGAGCTAGCGGCTGCGCTTTCGTCGCTGGGTCTCCCGGCTATGCGGTATTTTTCGCTGGCCCAGGCTCCCAGATCCAGAAGTCGGCAGCGCTCCGAACAAAAGGGCGAGGGGACGCTGCCCGGAGAAAATTCCTGGCCGCAATGCCTACATTTCATGGTTAAACCTGCACGTCAGCGAAGTTGTCCATGATGCGCTCCCTGTTGCAGCGAACCAGGCGCTCCACGATAGCATCAACCGACATAGTGACCTGGTCTTTTACACAGTAGCGTCGCAGTGTAACCGAGCGAGCCTCGGCCTCTTTGCCGCCGATAATCAACATATTCGGAATTTTTCTGGTCACAGCTTCGCGAATCTTCTTGTTGAAGGAGTTGTCAGAAAGGTCGACCTCCGCACGCAACAATTGAGCTTTGAGCAAGCCGGCGATCTCTTGTGCGTAGCCCGTAACAGCTTCGTTGACCGGGATGATGGCGGCCTGCACCGGTGCCATCCAGGTGGGGAATGCGCCGCCAAAGTGCTCAATCAAGAATGCGATAAAACGCTCATGAGTACCCAGTGGCGCGCGGTGTACGACATACGGGCGATGCTCCGCGCCATCCTGCCCGATATAGGTCAGGTTGAATCGCAGTGGCTGGGCGAAGTCCAGTTGAGTCGTACTGATGGTCTCCTCGCGGCCAAGTCCTGTTTTGGCTTGGAAGTCGAGTTTTGGGCCATAGAAGGCGGCTTCCCCCGGTCCAAGGATGTAATCAACTTTGAGTTGATCGATTACCTCCTTCACGGAGTCCTCGGAGAATTTCCAGAGCTCGGGGTTGTCCACGAACTTCTCCTTGTTAGCTGGATCGTGCGTGGAATAACGAACCTTGACGTCGTTGAAGCGGAACATTCGGTAGTATTCGAGTGTAAGATTGAACGTATCGACAAGCTCGCTCTTGAGTTGATCGATGGTGCAGTAAATATGCGCATCATTCATCGCAAGCGAGCGAACACGCAGCAGCCCGGAGAGAGTCCCGGATGGTTCAAAACGATACACCGTGCCGTACTCGGCCATGCGCAGCGGCAGCTCGCGATAGCTTCTCGGTCGATGGTTGAAGATCATGTGGTGATGAGGGCAATTCATTGCCTTCATGTAGTAGTTTGCCTCACCCTCGATTTCCATCGGAGGGAACATGGTGTCTTTGTAGTAGGGGAGGTGGCCCGAAATTCTGTACAGCTCTTCCTTGGCCAAATGCGGCGTAGCAACGCGCACGTACCCGTGACGGGTCTCAACCTCCTTGGCAAATGTTTCCAAGGCTTCTCGGATGACCGTTCCGTTAGGCGTCCACAGGGGAAGTCCCGGACCAACATAATCTGAGAAGATAAAGAGCTCGAGCTCCTTCCCTAATTTTCTGTGATCACGCTCGGCGGCGAGCCTGCGATTTTCAATATACGCATCAAGTTCTTGCCGGTTGTTAAATGCCAGGCAGTAAATTCTAGATAGCTGAGGATTCTTCTCGCTGCCTCGCCAATAGGCACCGGCTATGGAATCGAGCTTAAAGCAGTCCGGTGGGATTTCGCCTGTATGCTTCACATGCGGGCCGGCGCACATGTCTTCGAACGGACCGTTTACGTAGAAGCCGATTTCCTTCTCGCCTTGTCCCGCCAGCTCCTGACAGTATTCAGCCTTGAAGTTCTGACCCTGCTTTTCAAGATGGGCTACGGCATCCTTAGCGGAGCGGGCAGACGACTTGAACTCCTGTCGCTCGGCGATGATCTTGCGCATACGCTTTTCGATATCCGTGAAGAGCTCGGGGGTAATCGGCTCCTCGAACAAGAAATCGTAGTAGCAGCCGTTGTCTATGGGAGGGCCGAAGGCCAATTTGGCTTTTGGACGTAATTGCAAAACCGCCTGTGCCATTACGTGCGCCAGCGAGTGGCGGATTTTATAGAGAGGGTCGTTCGTATGCTCCATTGGGCGTCCTTTAGCTTAGGGTATTGATACTAACTGATTGAAATCAGGAAATCACTAGACTGAGGCTTTGATCGCCCTTTCGCAGCAAGTCGGAAGGTCGATAAAAGGGAATTGATGCGCCGCTATCGCCATAGAGGCGGTAACGGCTAACTGGTTTTCTTCTTGATTTTAACGCGGTCAACCCGACAGGCGACTTGGGCCTGCAGCTGAAGCTGTTGTATGACGGAATCCCTGCTCAGATACTTCTCGTCCTCGGCGCTGCCGGGCTCTAGGTAGAGGATGTCGTCTTCGAAGTGGTAGGAGGCTATGCGCTTAAGGTAGTCGAGCATGCCAAGTTGGAGTTTTTCATCGAGCTCGTTGAGGAGCTTTTCCCATAGTTCCGGATTATTGCCCTTCGACGATGATGCGTTCATACCAACAAAAAAGCCCAATTTCAGCCGGATCAAGGGGATTTAGGAAGCCGACGCTAGTAATTTCGGCCCTTTATCCCCGATGTCCCATCCTAGTCTAATTATATCCCAGATTATGGAATGCCGGTAGGGTAGTTGTCGGCAGATCTAGCGCTCCAACTTGAGTGACATCAGGCTCTCGGCGCTGGCGCAGATTACTCTGGCAATAAAAAAGCGGCCCCGCATTCACTGCGAGGCCGCTTTTCTTACATCATGAAATGCCCATTCTGCAGCGAGCTGCGAACGGGAAATATGGCGCTATACGATCGCCTTGGCGTAGGTGCTCTCGGGCTGAATCTCTGACTGAGCGAAGATCGCCTTGCGAAGACTCAGGAAATCGAGATCCAACGCTTCGCAGATGAACTTAAACGTCAACGGTGCGTCGGTCGGCTCATCGTCCATTAGCCACGATCGTGCGCCTTCGCGAATCTCTCCATCGCCGCTCAAAAAATCGGTAATTGCGCGCTGGAGGACAGCGGCGAGCAAACGCTTCTCAGGAACATGGCTGCCAGCATTCGGAATATCTGAGTTCGACCAAGCTTTCATGACGTTTTTCCTTTGTTTTCTTCAATTTTAAAGCGACAAAATCCCCTGTCTGACTTCCGCAATTTTTCGAAGCTCTTTCCGAGCTTCATATTCATCTGCAGAAGCAGCTCAATTTACAAATCTGTAAGGAGCACTAATTTTCGGTAACAAACCGCTCGACGATGCAGTCCTTGTGGTTCTGCAATAGCGGGAGACATCCTACCCCGCGCAAGCCAACACTAATCCTTAAGCCTCAACCAAGAAAAATTGGCTGCGCCGACACATATAGGCTGCTGAGACAGTTACCACTCTCAGCCTCTATTTGGTCATTTCGTTCTTTGCGGCAGGGCTAACTTACATTCGAGAACAGAAGCGTCACCAGAATCTTCACCCGTTACTGGGAGAGAAGAACTCTCATACAACCAATCGATAGGGTGCGAATAAAGAGCTGTCTGTCTGTACGAACGAACTTCACTGCTTTTTAATGAGTACCGAACAGCCATTCGGTAGTCAACAAAAAGCAAACTACACCAACACTCCAACCAGAGCTAAAGAACGCATAGGATTATAACGGAGCAAAATTCGCGTTTCAACAACTATTTTCAGAGCATAAGTCTATTGTTTGCAGGATGTTAGCCCAGAAACGAGAAAACCAGGTATTCCGTTATCGGCGATCTGATCCCCGTCTCGAGGAGCTGCAGAATTTCAGAGCGCAGATTTGCCTCCGCAGTGCTGCGCATAGTTTGGAGATCCTTCGCTGTGCGCTGAATCTTTTCATCTCGTGCATCGATCTCAGATTCAATTTCGGCGCGTGCATGCAGACCAGATTGGTAGCTATTTCGCAGGGACTCGAGCCTTTTACTGAAGGCCGCTGCCGGATCCGTCCCCTCGACTTTGACAGCAGCCCGCAATCCATCGAGCTCGACTTTCAAATAATTTAAGTCGGCAATGTTGTCGCGAAGTTTCTTGACACGGGGCAGGCCCTCCAGAACTCCGGATGAATATGCCTCTACATTCTCGTCCTCCTCGCTTTCCATCTCCGGGCTCAAACCAAAGGTATCGGCGAAATCCTTGCTGATAAGATAAAGCTGGGTTCCATTTGCCGCGTGCGCCTGCTCTGCCCTGGTCAACCCTAGCCTCTCATCTGCTAGAGACTGTGAGAGGCCTCGCATAGCATCGAGGCTAGCTTGTACCCTGGTCAGCAGATCCTCTTGCTCACTTGCCGGAAGAGTCGAAAGTCGGGCACCTGCTTCTTCGATTCGGGACGTACCCACAGCCGAAAGAACCGAGACTAATACCTGAGCGGTTCGAAGGGATTGGCGCTTAGTTTCCAGAGACTTGTTCGATTCAAACATACCGACCGGCGCAAAAAGTCTGGAAGGAGAAGCGAGTTCATCGAATGTCGACTCCAAACCGGAATACTCTCGAAGTTGCAGTTTTGCTTGAACCTGAGACTTCAAGCTTAAATTTCTGCAGTGTAGGCCAACGGAGAGAATCACCCAGGATGCCGCAAGAGTCGCCGAAAGCGATAATAAGGCAATTCCCCATGCGAGCAAGGAGGGACGGGGGGAAAGTCCGGTTTGGGCGGTATTCATGGGATCACGCTACCAATGGCTTGCTGCGGCCGACAAGTGCCCTCGGCGGCTGCTTAGCTTGCTTCTGTTGACCGGGCTCGCTACGCTTGGAATTCTGGAACAGAAGTTGCCCGGGATTGTTGTAGAGACGCCTGGGGCCAGGGCCCTTGTGTAGAGTCCGCTTTTCCCTCCCCGGGGCTTGTCCTTGGCAGCGCTAGTGCTTCGAGGGGGAGTTTTCGTAGCCAAGAAACTTCTGTTGCGGTGCACTGCTATGTCGCTTCTGAAACTGCAACCATTACCATCCCTCCTCCCGGGCGCTGACGCGCGCAGGGAATTTCCGATATTTCTGCGCGATTGGCGTCGCCGCCTTGCCTATCTTGATACTGCCGCCAGCAGTCAGAAGCCGACCTGTGTCATTAACCGAATCTCGTGCTTTTACTCCGAGGAACATTCGAATATTCATCGCGGAGCATACTCTCTGAGCGCTCAAGCTACTGAGCGCTACGAAGACGCGCGGCAGGCGGTAGCCCGTTTCCTTGGAGCAGCGGAAGCAAAAAGTATCGTCTTCACGCGGGGCACGACTGAGGGGATCAATTTGGTGGCGCGCTCATACGAGAAGTTTTTGCAGCCCGGAGACAGCATTTTGCTCACCATGCTCGAGCATCACAGCAATATCGTTCCGTGGCAGCTTTTGGCGGAGCGCAGGAAGCTGCAGCTGCACTTCGCGGACGTAACGGACGTCGGAACACTTGACATGCGGGACTTTCACGAGAAATTGAAGAAATACAAGCCTAAGTTGGTTGCTTGCACCCAGATTGCCAACGCCTTGGGCAGCATCGTTCCCGCCGATGAAGTCGTTCAGG
>JAYRHW010000024.1:0-40803 GCA_041907145.1 Bdellovibrionota bacterium | reverse complement strand
GTAATCGCTGAGATGCCGGCCTCCTTTTTTAGCAGCAATTAGGGCTGCCAGCCTGAACCAGGGCTGCAATTCGTGCGAGCATCGGGAGCTAAGCACTGATTCAGCGGTAAGCATTGCCACGCCCCATCAACGCAGCAAAGAACGGGCGTCAGTGCGGAGCTCGAATCTCCAGTCCAGCCGGCGTTTGATGATCGTTGCATTATTCCTGAGGCTTTGCACAGAGAGTCTCCCGCACGCGTGCCGGTCGTTCGCATGGGGACTGCCACGGCCAAGAGTAGCAAGGCAATTAAAAGCACAGCTTCAACAAAGCTCGCTCCACTTTCGCTGGTAATACGAAATTTTCCTAGCAATCGGTCCCCCTAGAACTAGGCTGCCCGATAGAACTAATCGACCTAACTTTGGCGAGACTCCAGTCTGCGGTTCTAAATATTACCGAGGCAGTCGTGATGCTTGTGCCGACACACTAGCAATCCGGGGAAGGACAGGCGGCGATTGCTCTCGCTGCCGTGAGCTCGGCAATTGGAAGAATCTTAGTTGACCTTCTGGTTGAGGTCAGTGAATAGGCGACTTTCCCTCCCCAGGCACGTTCGCAACAGGGGGACTGGCCAGCTCCCCCGCAGGTGAGGGGCAGGTTCCCGTCCGGGCTGCCATTCAGAAGCGGTGGGTACGGAGAATTGAGCCAATTTACAAAGGAGCGCACTGGATTACAGGCAAAGGAAACAGGGGTGATTTTGTAAAAGTCATTATGCGCCACTTGAACGGTGCAGGGAGAAGTTAGGCCAGCTTCCGTACAAGCAGCCCCAGACTGTCCAAGGAAAATTGGAGGGTTCGGTGGTGGGCTGTACTGCGCAGGTAGTGTTGCATTAGTGCGAACCACGCAGGGAATGCCCCAGCTCGCGGCATTAGAATTGAATCCCACCAAGGAGAATACGTAACGAGTGCCACCGAGCAACGACAGGGGCGTAGTGGTGGACTGACCACTTGCGGTTCTGTATGCGACTGAGCTCGGAGCTGCCAAATTTAGATTCAAATACCAACAAGGAGTATCGTATGCAGCCGTGCCGACATAGTATCTACAATTAGGAGCATTAACGTAGGACATGGAGCCGACGCCTGCATTAAAGGTGTACAAAGCCCGCCAATTTTGATTGGCATCGTTTCGAAAAGCGTCGAAGGAGTCGTAAACGTAGACAGCCCAATTCATGTGCTCCGACGGGTGCGGGGATCCGTTTGGCAAATTGCCAACCACGGCACGGAAGGTGGACATGTTGTAGGAATACTGAACATTTGCCATCCCAGACGCGGGAGGTGTCCAAAGTGTCGCCATTCGATAGTAGCCCCCGCCCTCGTCCAAGGCAGATACCAGACACTTCTGCAGGCCGATTGCCGCCGGGTCTGTCCCGATATTGTCAAAGCCGTAGGTTTGGGCCTGGACAGTGCTGGTGCCAATAAAAAGTGAAATGGAAAGGATCAGCTTGGCTGCTTCTCTGGGGGCCGGGAGTCGGAGTGAATTCAACATGCGGTCCTCTGGGTATAATGGAAGCCCGTACAACGACTTTGGCCCCAAAAACATAATCAAACTCTCCACTTGTCTGCAAGTAGCGGCTGGTTGCTTCAGTTTTTCGTAATAACCCCCGTGGTTTAGGTAGGTTACCTTTTCGAAGTTTCGGCTCAGGTTTCTGGGCTTTTTTAGGTAATTGGCAAGGTTTGGCGAAGGGTCCCAGGGGGGGTGCTCGAGGCTCCTGGGAGATATCTAATCCGGTGGGCCGGCAGTTGGGGCTAATTCTACGCAGCTTTCTGCTTTCGCGGGATGCGCTAAGGTTAGGCAAGCGGCATGGGCTTTCGTTGGCGGCCGCTGCTTAAATCCGATCCAAGACTATGGCACAGACAACCTCGTCCCCTCAGCCGCAGAATCTATTTCGGTTATTCTTTATCTCTGCGGCCGGACTATTTCTGGAGCTTCTTCTCATTCGTTGGATCGGAACCGAAGTCGCCATTTTCGCCTATCTGCAGAATACGGTCTTAGTCACTTGCTTCGTTGGCTTGGGAGTCGGGTGCTACGCTTCTACGAGAAAACTGCGCCTACGCTGGGGGCTGACCTGGCTGCTCGCGTTGGTTGTCATTCTGAATATTTCCTATACCCGCACCTTCTTTGCGCTTGTTAGTTTGTTGCTGGGCAATTTGGGAGATTTCACCACCTGGGAGACGATGAGCCACGAAGGCTCCATTTTCTCCTCCTATGGCCTGCTGGCGCTTGCCGGAACCTGGTTCATCATGTGGTGCCTGTTTGAAATTTTTGTTCCGGTTGGGCAGCTGCTTGGCCGTGCCTTTGATGAATGCCCCAAGCCGCTGCTGGCGTACTCAGTAAATGTTCTCGGAAGCTTGCTTGGGGTATGGCTTTTCGTCGCCTTAGGCGCCGCTTCACTGCCGCCGCTGGTCTGGTTCTTGGTGCTGGCACTGCTTTTTATGCTGGCCGTTGCCGAAGATCGGGTTTTCGTTCTTGTGGCAATGGCTTCCTGCTGTACGATTTTCCCGCTGGCTGGTAATCGGGCGGAGTCCTTTTGTCTAAAGGCGGTTCGAGACATTGAGGCCGATTTCCATGAGCTGCGCTGGTCGCCGTATCAAAAGCTGGTGCTCTTTGATCCCAAGAGCCCGCGAGAGCCGTATGGAAATTACCTGATTACCGTCAATGGCAGCAGCTACCAGGGCATGCTCGATCTAAGCGACAAGCGCATCAGCTCCGATCCTGAGTACGCCAATCACCCGATGCGAGGCTTCAGTCAGTACGATATTCCTCTGCTCCTGCATGAACAGCCGCGAGAATTCTTGGTCGTAGGAGCTGGCTCGGGAAATGATGTCGCCGGAGGACTTCGTCATGGCGTCGAACATATAACAGCAGTCGAAATAGATCCGGCGATTATAGACTTCGGACGAAGATTTCACCCGGAGCAGCCTTACAGCAACGCAGCTGTATCGGTCGTTACGGATGACGCAAGGGCATTCTTTTCGCGTACCATGCAGAAGTTCGATGTTATCTCATTTGGACTTCTGGACTCGCATACTACCACTGCCATGACGAATGCCCGCCTTGATCATTACGTGTACACCAAGGAGAGCATAGAGAAGGCTAAGTCGCTCTTGTCTGAGCATGGAGTAATGACGCTCACTTTTGAGGCGCAAAAGCCCTATATCACCGATCGCATGGCCGGAGTTCTACGTGCGGTGTTTGGCCGCGAGCCTTTGATGTTTCAGATTCCCATCGGTATGTACGGCTGGGGCGGGGTAATGTTCGTGAGCGGTGATACGACGATGATTGAGCGGCAATTGCGCGGAAATCCACGACTGCAGGGCCTTATCTCGACCTGGCAGTCCGAATTTCAACTGAAGCCCAGCTATTCGACCAATCTCACAAGCGATGATTGGCCTTACTTGTATTTACCAAAACCTGAAATTCCTCCGCTATTCTATTTCCTTGCAGCTTCATCGGTGCTGCTGTTGTTAACGGCTCTATGGCGGTTAAAACTCCCGGCGGTCTTTGTGGGATGGAATAGAGCAGAGTGGCACTTCTTTTTCTTGGGTGCCGCGTTTTTGCTGCTTGAGGTGCAAAACGTCAGCAAGGCCTCCGTGGCTCTTGGTAACACTTGGCTGGTGAATGCAATCATTATCTCAGCGGTGCTACTCATGGTGTTGTTTGCCAATGTAGTCACCATACGCTGGAGAGATATCCCGCTGAACTTGATGTATGCGGCGCTTATAGCATCGACGCTGGGGCTCTATACTGTTGATTGGGCTTGGTTTGCCGGTCTCGAATTTACGTTGAAGTGCGTCAGTGTTGGGCTCCTCGGCACGCTGCCAATGCTCTTTAGCGGCATCATCTTCGCCCGGTCATTCGCGATTACCGCTCAGCGAGATTTTGCCCTTGGAGCAAATTTGTTTGGTTCACTGCTGGGCGGATTACTCCAGTCGCTTACATTTCTAACCGGGATCAAGGCACTGCTGCTTGTGGTGGCGTCTCTGTATCTTTGTGCTTTTGTCTTCCGGCCTGCCACTAAGGAATAAAAAAGGCCTCCTGGCTTCTTCAGGAGGCCTGTATCTCACGAGGGTCAGAAGCTCACGTTACAAAATAGGGGGGGTGGTTATGGTTGTTTGCAACATGCGTGAGATGGTTCCTTTCGCTAGAGCAAGTTGGGGGGTGCCAGGTCTCGCTCCATTGAAATCTGTTCATTGTACCGGCGGCATATTGAATCCTGCTCGAAAGTAGTTGTTGATTGCCTGGGCACTCAAATCTGTCCGATAGTTGCCGCGACGTTGCTCTGCGAGGGCGTTGAGCAGAGCGTCGAGGTTAGGCTGTAGCCCACGCGATGCCGCGAAGGCTTCAATCGAAACGCCGGAATTGGTCAAGGGCGGCTCGTTGCCTGCGAAATCTCTGCCGCGGAAGATATTGTTCGAGTAGCTTGGCGAGCAGCCCGGCATATCTCCAATCACTCGCGCAGTAGCCTGCAGGAATCGGTTGTTGCTCATAGTGACCGGCCCTGTGCAGCCACCCATCGAGAAGCCCGTGCTCCACACAGACAATGGGGAGACCCAGTGGTAAATGACGTTGTCCGTGAAGCTGACGTTGCCGATATGGCTTGTGTCGATTCCCGTGACCGTGTCGGTGCCCGTGGAGTCGCCCATGGTAAGGTTGCCGCGCACGCTGCCACCCTGAATTTCGCCAATCGATATTCCGTAGGCTACGTTCGCGCCGCCTCCGCTGTTTCGCGAGCCAACCGCGAGATTGTTTATGATATTTGAGGTATTCAATTGAGGGGAGGCGACCGATACACCCACAGTTAGATGGATGGAGTTGCGCAAGCCGACATTTCCTTCGATTAAGCCACCGGGACGTATCATCAAATCCCCGGCCGAGTGCGGCGTCGAGAATATATTGTTTCGAATGGTCATCGGGCCAGACCACTCGTCACCATAAATGGAGTGACTGAACATCGTTTCCTGTCCGATGCTCGAACGCAGCAAGATGCTGTTCTCGAGGACGAAGTCATCCACGTTCCCGATGAATAAGCCCTGTGAGTGGCCCTCTCCTAGGTGAATGCTGCCATTTACGACGAGATAGCGTAATTTTAGATCGCTAGTACGGCCTACCATTGGATCGCCCTCGGTTTCTTGGACAGTCATCGCATGTTGGTAGTTCGCAGTTCGCACGTTCTCGATCAGGATATGCTTGTGCTCGTTGAGAAACACGAATGCCGGATGTTGAAGTGTCCCGTCGTTTCCATCCTGAAGCAGATCGAGATCCGTAATATTGAAATTGCTGCCGTATGGCACTGCTGGATCGGCTCCAATACTGTTCGAATAGAAAGCCGAATCCGTGCCGGTTAGTATCTTCGGTCGTGCGCCGGACCCGTAGCTTCCGATGAGCATTCTCTTCGAATCTGAAGGGCCGGACTTGTAGAAGTTGCCAAAGCTGCCAACGAATGTATCGTCGCTCTTGAGCAGCAGCCAGTCAGGCTGGCCATTACGGAGAAGCGCATACCCGCGGCTAAGCGAGCGCACAGCCGTCGCGGGCGAGCGCCCATCTCTACCGTCATCTCCGGTGGAGCTGCTGACGTAAAAAATTTGAGTTTCGCCTGGTACCGGGGTGAATACCGTAAACGCGCCTCCGTTTCCGCCGCCTCCACTACTGGTCGGAGTTGCGGTGGGAGTGACCGTGGGAGTTGGGGTGGGGGTTCCCATAAAGGGGCAAACCTGGGTGCCGGTCAGTACTTCGGCGTTCAGGGCTGCAGCAAATGCATTCATATCGGCGGCGTTCACCAGTCCGTCGTGATTGAAGTCGGCCGAGAGATCATGGAGCGATGTACTACGGGCATAGAGGTTCATAAATGCCATAGCATCGTTGGCATTGATGTAGCCACTGCCATCGCCGTATGGATAGTCGAGCGAGCAATTCGGAGCATCGGTCGGTCCCGATCCTGGGGGAGTCGGAGTCGGATTAGCGGGCCTACGCGCTGGGACAGAAACTGGAGCCGAGGCTTCGCAAATGGAGATCTGCTTATCCATGCTGAGTAGAGACTGGACTTGCTTGCTGGAGACCGTGAGACCAGACTTGAGCCGATTGCTGATAGTTCTGGTGAGCGAAGTCTTGGCTTTGCGCACGGCAATGAGTGAGCCGCTCGCGTTCCTCTGCACCGCGTTCTTGCCTTGACAGAGAGCGGTTACTCCCGAGTTTCGCACGCTGCGTAGCCGAGAGGCAGCAAATGCCTGCTCGGAGTACTGTGTGGTTAGGAAGGAGATGCCAAAAAGGAGGACGGCGCGGGAGGCTGAATTACGTACTGCTCGAGACAACATCGAAGACCCCATCATTTATTAACATCCAACGGGGGTGATTTTTCTTGTCGGCTGCTGTCCGATTTGGATCGCTCCAGCTCGGGCGAATAGAAAACCTAAGAAAACCGAACCCCAACACTGCAGTTCAGAAGCTTCAGGGAACTCGCACATTGGTAACAATCAATGTGTGATTTGCACTTCTGTTACTATCGAAAGGGATATGGAGCAAGTGCCGTGCCAGGTGCGCTTAGCAATCGAGGGAGGCAGGTGTGCGAATAACACTTTTTACAACCATCTGAAGTTGCTAGGATAATTCAGCGGAATTGGGGAGAATAGCCCCCTTTCTATCGAAGGATCGGTAAACGTCGTACAATGAAAATACTGAAAAGTGCAAAGCTGCCATTCCTAAAGAATCGCTCCAGGGGGGCCGATGCTGATACTCACAGCGATGTCTGGTTGGAGTCCGAGGTATGCCGATAGCTCAACGACTACTCCTTGAGTGCCTACAAGTGGCGACAGCGCCATTTGTGCGCTTCTGCATCCGGCATTCTGTTCGGGCCCAAGATCTTATTGAGATCGTCAAAGTAAACTACATTCGCTGCGCATCTTCGGAGATTGAGGGACTGGGAGAGTCTGTTACGGTAAGCCGCCTCTCGGCCATGTCCGGTCTCAATCGCCGCGAAGTTATGCGATTGCAGGAAGCACCAGAAATTCCCGATGAGACCAAGAGTATCCTGCACCGCGTGCTTGGCCAATGGGCCGGCGATAAGCGATTCCTTGACAAGAAGCGGAAGCCCAAGGCATTGGAGTACCAAGAGGTTAACAGCGACTTTCGCAAGTTGGTGCGGCTTATCAGCCAAGATCTTAATCCTATGACCGTGCTTTTCGAGCTTGAACGCATCGGGGCCGTGGAAAAAGACGATACGTACGTGAGGCTCGCGCAGCGTGCCTACATCCCCAAAGGGGACGCCAAGGGAATCTTCAAAATGTTGGCCCGCGACGTGGCGGATCTGATGGAATCGGCTGGCTCCAACGCTATCGATAACGTTGAGCCGCCGCATCTGCACGCGAAGACCCACTATGACAAAATCGTGGCTGATGCAGTGCCTGAAATTCGGCAGTGGTTCCTCAAAGAGGGAGCCGAGCTGCACCAACGAGCGAGAGCATACTTGGGACAGTATGATACCGACTTGAACCCGACCTTGCCGCGCGACTCGAAAACAGTACGAGTCGCTATCGGCACCTTCAGTCTTGTGCAGGAAAAGTCCGCCTTGCCATTACCGTTTGACCAAAAGGCCAAGAAATGAGCTCGCCAATGAAACGCAGCTTCGCTTTCTTTGTACTGCTTACCGCGCTTCTGGCAGCTGCCGTCCTGCCGGGTTGCGGGTCTGGTGGCGGGACCGAAGGGTCGGGCCTGCGAACAATCGAAGGACTGGTGGCGGATGCCGATGGCGTTCCGCTGTCCGACGTGATGGTCAGCGTTGGAGAAACCGGGGCAACAACTACCACGCGGGAGGACGGAACTTTTTCTTTGAGCACGGAAGTTCCGGCGGCTGCTAATAATGTGACGCTAATTTTTGATAGAGGCAGTAACTTTTCGGCGCAAGCCACTGTAACCGGTCTCGCTCAGAAGCCTGCGGTGGTGACCGTTGCGGTGCATGCCGACCTCGTAAATAATACCGTTGAGGTCGTAGTCGTGCCGCCGCCCACTGCAGCACCTACAGCCGTGCCTCCGACGGCTACGCCAAGCCCCGGGCTACCAACTCCTACCCCCGCGCCGGTAGCTACGCCGACCAGTACTCCAGTTTCGACGGCAACACCGACCCCATCTGCGGTACCAACGTTGTCTCAGGCCTGCATTTGCAACCTCGATCGCAGCATTCAGGTGAATGCCAATGACTTCCAGTGCGCCATAAATTTGCATGCCCAGGGTACTTTTGATTTTAATCACGATGGTGCAACGAATCTCGCCGACCTTAACGCCTTCCTCGCGGTCTGTGACCCGCTTACCGGCACGATGGTTGATTGCGTTGGGCCATGGCCGTTCCCGGTCTGTCCCGGACCCTGAGAGGGGCTAACTACTCTGAATGGCTGGAGTCTCTAAACTGCTATCTACAGGCAGGTAAAATTGCGCCGCGCTTTTGACTAGCAGCGTCGAACGCCTATACTCCTATTGCTCTGCATTATTTATTCCCTCCAAGGTAGCCTATGGGACAGCAGTTTGATCTCTCTGATTTTCGAGTAAAGCATGGCAATGACCCGATCGATTTGAAGCAGTTCGGCACCAAGCTCAAAGGTGCTTACGGCTCCGACGCGGACTATGAGCAGAGGCTCGGAAAGGCCGCCGTAGCGATGCAAGATTTTCAGAATATGTTGTACGCCAATCAGGGATGGGCTCTCCTTCTTTGTCTCCACGGCATGGACACCGCCGGCAAGGACGGATTCATAAAGCATGCGCTGGGAGGATTTAATCCGCTGGGCGTGCATGTAACTTCATTTAAGCGTCCCACGGAAACTGAATTTAAGCAGAGCATTTTCGCGCGGCACGATGCCGTCATGCCGGAGCGCGGCGAGATCGCCGTCTGGAATCGCTCGCACTACGAGGAGGTGCTTATCGTTCGCGTCCACCCTGACATTTTGAAGGCACGCGGCATCGAGCCGCACAAATTCGACAGCAAATTTTGGAACGAAAGATTAGAGCAAATTAATTCTTGGGAAGCGCTCGCCCACGACACGGGGCGTGTTCAGATGGTTAAAATATTCCTTAACATTTCTCCTGACGAGCAGGCTCGCCGGCTGTTGTCTCGGCTGGAGGATAAGAGCAAGAACTGGAAATTCGAGCCGGGCGATATGAAGGAGCGTGAGCATTGGGATGAGTATCAGGCTGCCTATGCCGCTGCTCTCGGGCGCACCAGCACCAAGGATGCCCCGTGGTATGTCGTTCCGGGAGATGACAAAAAAGCAGCGAGACTGTTGGGCGCGCAAATTGTAAATCATCACCTTGAAGCGATGGATCTGGCATTCCCGCCGTCAAGGACCCCAAAGCCGGATATGGAGGCGTTTGCTGCTCAATTGAGAAAGGAACTCGGCGAGTAGCGGCGCTAGAAGTTCAGCCCAGCCTGGCAAAATCTACCGTTCGGGTCTTTGTCGCACTCTGTTTTGATCAGATCGCAGGTTTTTGTCACTACTCCCGCGGCGATAGACTCGAGAGCTTTTTGCATCTCTTTCCCTAATGCATCGCTGGCGGGTGGTGCCTTTGATGCTATTTCACTATTAGCTTTTTGCATGCAGCGGGCATAGGCGCGTTCGCCAACCGAGTAGCCATACATGGGCCCAAACGGCGCAAAGAGAAGAATGAAAAGACTAACCGAGAGAGTGCCGCAGAGAGCAGCAAACATTCCGGCTTGGTGTTTGCGACGAGAAAGTCTGGCCTCCTCGCTGTCCTCGTCTATCATTTTGACGCCGGCTTTCAGCGTCGCGCGCTTTTCCTGATTGCAGTCAGGGCATAGCCTAACTTCTGTGCCCCCATCTTTACCGCATTTATAGCAGCCCATATCCCGACTCCCCTAAGTCGCGTACACAGCTAGGATATCGGCCGGCTGCGATCCTGAGATAAGGGGATTTCCCAGGGCCGAGAGCGAGGTTGGAGCAGCTCGGGATCCGTAGCCTAGGAAAATTTCCTAGCTGAAGAGTCCCCAATTTCTGGATTTTTTGAGCTCCCGAGAAACTTCGCCCCCTACGGTCTCCCTCGGGGCAATCCTGACCGACCTACATTCTTCGCGAATGAAGTCTGTCAATGAATCATATCTCTCCTTGCTTCCAGCGCTGCTGGTCCTTGCTTGCCTGTCTACAGTACCTACAAGCTCATGGGCTGCTAATCGCGACGTCTGTTCACTCTGTCAGTACAAAACTATCGATAGCGCCATTGCCGCTGCGCAGAGTGGGGATAAAATTCGCATTGCGGCCGGCGTGTATTCAGAAGAGATCTCCTTGAATGGCAGTAAGTCCCTGGTAATCGAGGGAGGCTACAGTCAGGACTTTGGGCGGCGCGATTTTGACGGGCTTGCCAGTACGCTTAGCGGTCTGACCGTCAGTTATTATAATCAAGGCGACATAGTTATTGATGTACTCACGATCTCCGGCAGAACGACTCCGGGCATAGTCGTATGGTCAGCTACGACCAGCGTGACCATTAAGAATTGCCGCATCAAGGATAACCTCTCCAGCGGCATCTATGTGATGGCATCAAAAGAGATATTGATACAGGGCAATATTGTAACCGGGAATCAGGACCCGACCGGTCAGTACACGACAGCAGGTATTTATATAACTGATTCGACGCATTCGCGTGCCGAAGTATTGGATAATGTCGTGAGCGAGAGCATTTGCCGATTTTGTTTCGGCATCGTGGGATATAGTATCGGCAGCAATGATGTTTTCTCCCGCAACGAGGTGCACCACAACTCGACGGGCATTTCGATTACAGCGGCGAATTCGTCCCGCACTCCTCTTATCGAGTGGAATGAAAGCCATGATAATCTCCTCGATGGCATGGGAATTTGGGGATCCTCCGGCGTTGTTCGGCACAATCTAAGCTATAACAACGGAGGCATGGGTATGACAGCTGTCATGCCGGCTGCGCTCGTTATTCTCAATAATGTATTTGCGAATAACGCCAATCACGGGCTATCGCTATCGAGCTTTTTGCAGGGGACTGTTCAACCAGTCATTCGAGGAAATGTTTTTGCCTGGAACGCTCATGGATTGAACATCAGCGGAAGCAGCGGCTGGGGACCGACATCAATTTATCCGACAGTCGAGTACAACGATTTCTTCAGTAATACGTATGGGGAGATGATTCACTCGGTCGAGTATCCTTGGTCGTTCGAGGACGAGACCCCCGGCGCGTACGGAGCACTCAACTCCCCGAGTTGGTCAAATTACAATGTTGTCCATGATCCGGGGTTCGTAGATCCCGAACATGGGGATTTTTCGCTTCGCCCCGATTCATTTTTGATTGATGAGGGAGCGCCGTCGGATGACTTTGACGCGGAACCTCTGCCGAACGGAGGACGAATCAATATCGGGCTCTACGGTAACTCGCCGCAGGCTGAAGTCAGCCTGGCTCGACCAATGATCCGCAATATTTCCGCGATGCTCTCAGGTGATGATGTGCTAATAAGTTTTGATGCCGCTCCGTCTTCGAAGAGCAATTGGGTTACGCTGGAGGCTGATTCGGGGAGCGGATTTGTCCCGGTGCCCGCGGGAACACTCTCCGGTGAGTTTGTCTCGCTAGGGGATCGAGGAGCCAGAATCCAGACCGGAGCAAATCGTAGCCTCGTTTGGAGCAACGCCATCAGTGTAATCGGTCAATCTTCTGGTCCAGTGGATGTGAGACTTACGCTCCGCCACGGGAACGAGACTGACTCGGAATCGGCCACTGTTTGCATGGATTGCGCGCGCACGACCGAGGAGGAGCCGGTTTCAACTCCGGCACCGACGGCGGCTCCAACTCCAGTGCCGACGCCTCAGCCGACAGTTCAGCCCAGCCCGACGCCAACTATAGTTCCAACCATTCCCACCCAGAACGAGAAGAAACCAACGGTAAAGCCGACGCGAACGCCCTTGCCGCTGCGCTCTATTCCCAAACGTCAGATCACGCCCAAGCCCCGAACCACCCCGAAACCTATAGTAACCGTCCGTCCGCGGCCGACTTCGCCTTCACGAAAGGGAAGCTCCAGAGCGAGGTCGCAGACTTCTCGGTAGGCAGTAAGGTGAGAGCTTAATGCTTGTTATGTTTCTTGTGGTGAATGCTATGAGAAGCGTGATCTTGGGCAAGTTCAATCTTGGCGTGCTCCTTGCGGGTTACCACGCCGTCTGATTTCGCTTTCTCCTCCATGCGATCGATATGAGCTTCCTCCTTCTCGAGGTGGGCAGTCTCCTGCGCACTGAGTTCACCGGAGTGGATGCCCTTTTCTATGCGAGCCTCTTGACGGTGCTGACGGTTGTCGATGCGGTCCGCGAACGCTGATTGAGCAAGGAAGAAACCAATAGCTCCAAGGCCAAGCGCACATTTTCTCATAGAACTCTCCGAAGATAAGTAAATCCCTATAGCGCCGAGTCTACTTGCTTGCGAAAGGGGTCGCTAGATGGATAAAGAAAGGGCTATGAGCTCAGTGCTGAGGTTTTGGCCCCCGATGTCTACATAGAGCTGACCCTCCGAAAGGGAGAGAGCTAGTTGGGTGCGCCGCTCCACAAAAATACTCACGGCGTCGATGAAGCTTGAAGGGATGGCATAAATGCGAATCTCGGCAGCATTGAAAATTTCTCGACGGCGAAGTTCCCCGAGCAGCCAATCAGGATCTTTGTGGGTATACACTACTACTGGAATGCCGAGTTTGCTTGCGCGATGCAGCTTCTCCGCTGACGGAGCGCCAACTTCGATCCAGAGTGTCAGAGCGCCGGTAAGATCATGCGCCCACACCGCCGGCTCATCAGCGTCCGCGAGGCCCTTGGAAAATGAAATGCCTTCACAGTGCTCGAGGCAGCGAGCGAAGAGCCGTGTTACCATGTAACCGATTGTCTCTGATGGATGGCGAGCAAGCTGGAGACAAAGAGATTGATACACTCCGCGGTCGACGTTTGAGAGTGAAATATCAAAAGTATAGAGCGTTGAGGTCTGAGCCATCGCCGTCAATGTAATACGATGCGGGGCGGCAGGAAAGCCGCCCCGCTGGCTTGAGCCATAAGGCTAGGGAATCTGGGCGGCGGGCCGCAGGCATCCAAGACGTACAAATAGTCTGCTTGAAAGCCCCGAGGTGATAATTCCGGCCAGCACGACCGCAGCGCCGGCGTACTGCCCTTTAGATAACTGCTCATCAAAGACCACGCTGCCCAAAACCAGCGAGAATAGTGGCTCAGCCATCAACAAGCTTCCGGCGCGCGTTGCCGAGACGATTCGGAATGCTGCTGAGGCAATGTAGGCGTTAATCGCAACGAGTGCGCCTCCGGCGAGATTGAGGACCAGGGCGCTGGAGTGCAGGCGAGGCATCGACTCGCCTGTAATAAATGCGCCCAGGCAGCTCATCATTAGTCCGATTCCAAGGAGGTAGATATTTCCGCCGGAATCGGTTAGTGACGGACTCTGACTTCTGCGCAAAACCAGCGCCAATGCAAACGTGACCGAGGACGCGAGTCCCATGAGAATGCTGTAGAGCGACGCTATCAGCGGATTGTGCACTAGAGGAACCAGTCCGACAGTAGCGAGCAGAAGTCCAATCCAAAATATTGGGGCCGGGCGCTCCTTGTAAAGCAGCACGCCGAAGAGGGAGCTGAAGGGCAGGGCTGCAATCAGGGCAACGATGCCAAGGTAGCCCGTATTTACCGCCTGAATGTAACAGGGGATGGAAATTCCATACATAAGGACGCCGCGGGACAGGAGTAGCGCGAGGTCGCGGCGAGACAGCGTAATAGCCTCAAAGGATCGCCCTAAGAAGGGCAGCGTTAGGAGTAGAGCTACTCCAGAGCGCACGGCGACCTGACTAAACGTGCCTAGATCGGCGTAGCTTAGACGGGAGAGCAAGCCAAATACTGAGTAAGACATCGCCAGCAGTACGAGGAGCACTGATCCGCGGGCTTCTGGGGAGGAATAGGGGTGAATCGATCTCGACAGCATAGGTTACTCCATGTTCCGACCCTATGCGTTTTTACGTTTATAAGGAAAAGTGGTATAATCTGCATCATATTAATAGGCAGTATCGAGGCAAAGTGAAGAATCTTAGCACGCTTGAAGCACGAGTACTCGGTCAACTGGACTTGGATCCAGCGCAGCCCCTGCAAAAGGCTGCGCGTTCGCTCCGTATGCATGTGGCCAGTGTCCACCGAGTCGAGCAGCGATTACGCGAGCGCTACGGGATGCGAGTGCGACCCTTCATCAATATGCTCCGGCTCGGGTATCACGATGTAGTGGTGTATGCCAATATCGCGCCGACTTCCCCGACTCGCCAGCGTCAGATCATCAGAAAAATTACCGACCATGAGTCGGTATCCTGGATCAGTTATTTAATTGGTGACTATCAACTCGCCTTTGCCTTCTTTTGTCAGCACCTGAATGAACTTTCAGAATTCATGGAGGCCTTGAGTCCGGGAGAAGAGGATGTTTTTAGCTCCTGGATCGTTTCTCCGCGGGTCCGCTATACACAGTTCAATCGCAAGTACCTTGTTGATCGCGGTCAACGGGTGCGTGCCTATGACTTTGCGTTTAGCAGAGAGGTGCCGAAGATCGACGATCTTGATCGGGGAATCTTATGGACTTTGGCGAATACAGAGCATGAGAGCAATAGAGCCGTGGCGCGTTATTTGGGGGCGCCGGCGGCGACTATCGATCGCAGAGTGGCAAGACTAAAGGAAGATCAGATTTTGCTCGGGTCGATGGCGCTCGTCCCGGTTGCCAGCCTAGGAATGACGGTCTATCGAATATTGCTGACCTGCAGCTTCTTGAATCAGGATCTGCGGCGCAGGCTGCAGCAGTTTTGTGCGCAGCATCCGCATGTGGTGTTTCTGATTGAGAGCTTAGGGCCTTACAATTTTGAAATAGGAGTAGAGGTGTCTTCCCCGCGAGAGATTCCAGTGCTTTCCCAGGAGCTGCAGGCTGTATGCGGCAAGGCGCTCTACACCGTTCAGACATATATGGAGGTGGAGGATCTTAAGTGGAGTTTTTATCCTATGCGTCCGCCATCGCTTAGAAATTAGCCCCGCTTCATTAGCCTCAAAACTATTGATATAGTCCCTAAAATAGCTCTCTGAGACCTTTTTCATCGATATAGCGTAGTAGGCAATTTCTCTGTTTCCAGCTGGTGGCCCGCCTGCGGGCGACCAGCCGGAAACAGCGATAGCTAGGGTTTTCTATCCTCTTTAGTCTCAGGGACATATTCGAAACGCAGAGGCTGCGTTTGGAATGTGTCCCTGGGCGTATTCGTCGGTCCTCTAAAGAGGAGTTTTCAAATGCAGCTTCCGGTACTTACGGCGCCCCAACGGCGTCAGGCGGGCTGTGTCGATCGAAGCGTAGCCATGCTCGATCTCGGTCCGGATCTGGGTAAGGTCGAAATCATCGTGTCGGGATGTCAGTCCAGCAGGCTCCATCGTGAACTGCGTACCAAGGTTGAGGCCCTTCGAGAGGAAGGACTCGACCGCGGCGCAATGCAGGTGCGGCTCCAGAGTTGGATCGATGGGGGAAGTCCCTGTGACCAGCCCCTGGCCGACAAATGCGATCGGCTGCCCGTTGAAATTGCCATGGAAGCTGAGTTCGCGCACATCCTCCTCGGAATCCGCACAGGAGACTGGGAGGGTGACAACTCAGCTGGCATGGTGGCGTCGTTAAGGCCGATTGAGAGTCCGCCGCCTCCACCTAGCTCATGGGCTAAGGTGAGAAGGAGTAGTAACGTCTGGTTCCTGTTCTCCGTGCTTGTCCTGCTGGCTTCGCTTGGCATGACTGTTCTTACGGTTTGGCGTCTCATACATCCGCATTAGGCGGATCGTGGGCCCCTTCTGAATGCGCAGCCGCCGGATGGTCTGTTTCGACATCCGGCGGCTGTCATGTTTTTTCTATCGCTGTTTCTTCCTTTTTCTCATCTTTCTCATTTTAATCGACTTAGCAGGAAACTTTTTGCTAGCGGTGCCGATAAATAGGCACCATGGGATACCAGCTACGCATAGAAGCTCGTGATAAGGTGAATTTTCTCACAACAAGAACCGAGTGCTCGAGGCTCTGGTTTGTAAATAATCAAGAGCTCGAGTCTGCGATATTAGGCTACGCGGCCAAATTCGCTCAGCGTTATGCGGTAACGCTCTATGCCCTAGCGATTGAAGGAAATCACATTCACGCCACGGCACTTTTCCCCGAGGGCAATCGGGCGTCATACATGCGTGACTTTAATTCCTGTGTTGCTCGTGCGGTTAAAAAGGAAACGCCACACCCCGGGGGGCGGGTTTGGGCTAACCGCTATTCCAACGAATTTCTGCCAGCTGACCCGGATATAGAGGAATACTTCTTCTATACTGTTCTGCAGCCGGTCAAAGATGGACTAGTTGATAAGATTTCGGACTACCCTGGATATAATTGCTTTCACGACGCGATATGGGGCAGGGTCCGTGAAGTCAAGGTGGTTCGATGGGCTGAATATAATGCGGCGGTGCGCAGGGGCCGTCAACCAAACGTGAAGGACTATACTGATATAGTTCAGCTCCGATATGCTCGACTTCCGGGTTACGAAGACCTATCACAAAGAGATTATGCACTATTAATGCAAGCCAAGCTTGAATCGAGGCGATTGGAAATTGTTAAGAGACGTCTCGCTAGCGGATCGAGAACGCTTGGGAGAGATGGGTTGCTCCATATTTCGCCCGGCTCCTATCCTGTAAAGTCGAAAACTTCAACCCGCTACAGCCACAGGCCAAGGATCCTTTCCGTTTGCCCCAAGCGGCGAGCTGAGGAGCTGGCGTGGTACTTTGACATCTATTTCGAATATCGAACCGCATCTGCTCAATATAGAGGCGGTAAGTTAGACGTAGTCTTCCCCTCGGGGACATATCCACCGCCACGACCCTGCCTTTGAGGTCTCGCTAGCGAAAAATAGTCCGCTCAGAAGCAGCTTTAGGGATGCCTCGCATTCTGTTCGAATATTCCTGGTTCTCGCCTGCTTCTGCGCCCGAAAGTCGCACAATCGACCTCATTTCTAGGCGCTGCACAGACCTATAAGTGGCATTTTTGACATGATCTAAGGTGATCGGCGCTCTACTATCCGATGAATCTGATAATTCGCTGAGAGAAAGGTTGCGAGCAGCGGATTCATGACTGCGGGGGTGAGTCCGCCGTTGCAACCTCTCTGAGACTTAGAGCGTGAGCCAGAAGAGCTCGCGCGCGCTGATGACCAACATGAGTCCCAGCAGCAGGTAGAACCCGATCGCGGTCATAACACCCTCGAGCATCCGGTTGACTGGCTTGCCCGTCAGCATCTTCCAGCCAGCGAACAACATGCGCGAGCCGTCGAGTGGAGGGAAGGGGATGAGCTGACAGGCTCCGATTGCGCTGCTGATGAGTCCAGCGAAGACCAGCGCCGATATCAATCCATCCCGAACCCAGCTGGTCCCAGCTTGAGTCATCCCCACCGGCCCCTGAAGGCTCGATAGAGGAAGGCCTCCAGTGACCAGCAGTTTCAACAGCTTAGCCGAGCGACCGATCGACTCTCCAACCATCCCCACCGAGCCCTGGAAGGCCTCGGAAAGGCTGACGTCCCTGTGCTCGAATACCTGAGGCATGAGCTGAATGCCAATTCGATAGGCCGGACCCTTGCCGGGGATCTGGACCGAATCGGCCTCAGGAGTTGCGCTAAGTCTCAGGGAGTTAGCAGAACGAAGGACTTCGATGGAGACGGGGGTGCCGCCGCTCAAAGATATTCTCTCGACGACCAGAGCCGTATCGGTGGTTGGGGAGCCATCGATCGACACGATCTTGTCGCCGGCCAGGAGGCCCGCCCTAGCAGCAGGGCTGTTAGGCATCACCATCGCAATGGTGGGCTGACCCGAAGGCTCAGCAGATCCCATGCTCCAGCCCAAGACCGTGAAGACCACGATGGTGAACAGGAAGCTGAAGAGCGGGCCTCCGGCCGCCACCAACATCTGAGCCCATCCCGGGCGGCTTTGGAACCACCGACTGCGATCTCGCAGACGTTCAAGCGACTGAGCGGAGAGTTTCCCCTCCACCCGCTTGAGCTGTGCATCAAAGGCCGCCCCACTGTCGCTCTGTCCGACGACTTCAACGAAGCCGCCACAGGGGACAATTGCCAATTGGTACAGCGTGCCACAGAACTCGCGACTCCAGATCGGACGACCGAAGCCGACCGAAAAACGTGACACCGACACCTTGGACAACTTGGCTGCCAGGAGATGCCCCAACTCATGCACGAAGATGACCAGACCGAGGATGAAGAGGGAGCCCAACACCGACAGGAGACTGGACATGCAGGCACGCTCGCTTTCTTGTTTGAAAACCCTGAGTAGAACCTTCTACATGAAGATTTCCGCTACTCGCATAAGAATGAAAAGGAGCAATCTCCCCCAGCGTACTGCCTATGAGAGGGATAACAAAAGGAAACCTAAATAGCATGGAAGGCGTTATGAACGCCATTCCGGTGTCCTAGGCCCAGTCCAGTGGAGGATTTCCGAGACAAGCTTGTTAGAATCGAGCGGCTTGGAAACATGCGCATTCATGCCCGCCGATAGATAACTATCTCGATCCTCGGTCATGGCATTAGCAGTCAGCGCAATGATGGGAATACCCGAATAGGGCTTGTTCGAGGTTCTGATAATTCTGGCTGCCTCTAATCCATCCATGACAGGCATCTGAATATCGAGTAGCAGCAAATCAAACTGCTTTGCCTCGAGCGCAGCGATCGCCTCGGCGCCGTTCTCAACGGTCTGCACGTTGAAGCCCCGCTTCTCCAAGAGCCGCACTGCGAGTTTTTGGTTGACCGCATTATCTTCGGCCAACAGTATATGGATACTTTGCGGGACCGCTTCAGCGATACGGGTAATCACGGGGGCCCTGATAGCAGGAGCGGGCTTGAATCGAGCCGTGAAGTGAACCGCACTTCCTACACCCTCCGTGCTCTGAATCCAAATTTTCCCTCCCATCATCTCGACGAATCGCTTGCAGATCGTCAGCCCGAGCCCGGTGCCGCCATATTTTCGGGTAGTTGATCCATCGGCTTGCGTGAAGGGCTGAAAGATTTTATCGAGCTTGTCCTGAGGGATGCCAATGCCTGAATCAGACACTACGACATGCACTTCCAAGCCTTCCTTTGATCTGGACTCCTCGGCGACATGCACTGAAATACCCCCGCCGGCCGGAGTAAACTTCATCGCATTCGAGAGTAAATTGATAATAATCTGTTTGAAGCGATTGGCATCGCCCATGAGGTGCTCCTCTTTCTCCGGCAAGCTGCACGCCAGTTCAATTCTTTTGGCACGCGCGGCGGGTTCGAGCATCTTGACGCACTGTTGCACGGACTCCTGAAGAATAAACGGAGCGGAGTCGAGCGACATTTTGCCGGCTTCGATCTTTGAGAAGTCTAGAATATCGCCAATTAGAGTTAGGAGAAGTTTTCCCGAGTCTCGAGCAGTTTCCAGGTTGTCGCGTTGCTCCGCGTCGAGCTGACCCTCGAGAGTCAAATCAGTCATTCCGATAATGGAATTCAGAGGCGTGCGCAGTTCATGACTCATGTTGGCAAGGAAATCACTCTTGGATTTACTGGCTGCCACCGCAGCCGAACGTGCTTGCTCCAGCTTTTCTAGTTGGTTGTTGATACTGCGGGACAGCAAAATTCCAAGCCCCAGCAGGACGGCAAAGCTTATGCAGGACACGACGAGCACAATACGCCATCCTCGCGACAACGATTCAATGAATCCGACGTTGGCAGCAAGTGCGTAGCGATCCAGCTGTTCTGTTAGGGCCGAAATATCTCGCCGCCAATCATCAAGCAGTAATTGCACTGCTCGGCGCAGCTCTCCTCTGGTCCTCTCCATCGCGACGATATCCAAATCTAGCTGTACGAGAGAATTTGGGCCCAGGCGTACGGTTTGATGATCGCGGTCAAACTCGGCACCGAAACCAAAGAGAATGGCGCCCAAGTTCTCTACTAGTCCCGGCAGTTCCGCGCTCTCTTGAGGGGCTGAGAGTTCTGCTACGAACCCCTGCAGGCGCCCGAAGCTTGGACGAAGGCGATTTTCGAGAAGGTTGATGATGCTGTCTCTGCTCGAGGCCTCGGAGAGGGTTTCGTTACCGAGTGCCATTTCATGCACTTCCTCTATGGCGTTTCTCAGCGCCGTCGTCGCCGGAGAGTATAAATCGTCTCGCACTCCCTGAATGGCTTGGCTGGATACATGTCCCTTGGCTTCGAGATCCTTGAGATGTTTTGCCCTGCGTATGCGCCATTTGCCCTGTAGCGATTTTAGCTGGCTGCTAATTTCGAGGCATAGCTTGCGAGCTGCTTCGGTCTTTTCGCGCAAGCGGTACTCGGGGGCGATTCGCCTGAACTCCGCTTCCCACTCGAGTACTTTTGTAAACATTTCACTGAGGAGGCTTAAGTTCTCTCCCATGCGATGCACATGCTCGGAAAATTCCTTGTTCCCAGCCACCAATCGGGCGTGTTCCTGATAGATGGGAATACGCTGAGCAGCTGCCTGTACGGCAGTTTGATTGAAGTCATCGCCCATGCCGGCAAAGAGCTGCTCGTAGATGTCCTTTACATCCACGGTGAGCTCCCTTGTAACTTCCTGAAACTGTGCTGTCTCCTGTTGAAAGCGCAAATGACTGGCCCGCAGCGAAACATACAAATAGTTCAGCACTGCCCCTGACACGAGCGCTGATGCAAAGGCAGCGCACAAGAGGCCCACGACGGAGCGCTTTGCCGAGCGTGCTTCAGTATGTTGGTCGATCTCGCTCATGCTTTTTTGTCGCTTACCTTGTGATCGATTTCGCTTGGCCAGTTCGTTGAGAGAACCTTGCCGTTGCTGATTTTAGTTAACCAAACAAAGTGACTGGCTTGATGCTCTGCCGAGCTCAGTTGCAACGGAGCGCCAGTGCCGAGGTCGAATTCACCCAGGCCCTCAAGCGCATCGACTACTGTCTCTCGCGTGGGTGTCCCCGTAGTACGCTCGAGCGCCGTGCTGAGTATTCTGCCCGCAATGTAGCCCTCTACAGCTCCAAAGCCAAAGCGACCCTCTTTGCCCTGCGCTACCAGATCGGCCAAGAATTCCGAGACAACGCGAGCGTTCGAATCGGCCGGAGGCACGACCTGAGTGACGTAAACACGTTGAGTAGTCGAGGTGAGCTTCTCGGCGAGTGATTCACTGCCGACGAACGATACGTTGACAAAAACAGCCTTGATTCCTACTTCGGCTGCAAGCCTGATGAACTTGGCGCAGGGTGCGTATACTCCCACCATGACTATCGCCTTGGGCGTTACCGAGGCCCCAGCGATATCAGCAACGGCGTTCTCAACTGCCTCGGTATTTCGCTCGTACTGTACATGCAGCACGTGCGAAGGATCCTTCAGCCCGTGCCTTTTGAGTGCGGCCAATCCTCCCGCAAAGCCGGCATCGCCGTATCCGTCGCGTTGCGTGAAGAAGGCAATATCTTCAGGCTTAAAATGAAATTCGTTGATCAGACCATCGATTGAGAAAGAGATCTCCTCCGCATAGCTGGCACGGTAGTTGATAACATACCGGCGTACGGGAGTGGGTCGAAGCATGCCGGCCCCTGTAAAGGGGGCGAAGAATAGTGTCTTGGCCGCCTCTGCGATCGGAACAGCCACGATCGCTGTCGGAGTGCCGACGTTACCAATGATACCGAGTACCTCGGGATTGTCGACCAGGGCATGCATATTAGGACCAGTGCGCGCTGGTTCATACCCGTCATCGAGTGGGAGAAGTTTGAGCCGATTTCCCCTTATTCCACCGCGAGCATTTGTGCGTTCGAAGGCAGTTTCGATACCGCGCTGCATTTCGAGACCCAGGTCCTTTGAAGGGCCCGTGAGAGCTGTTGACATTCCAAAGACGAGGTCATCCGCGCGAGCTTCGTGCATAGGGGCAAGCACATGGACCCCAAGCAGCAAGCCTGCCGTGATTATTTTCAGCGCGTGTTTCATCGAACTCTTAACGCCTCACCGCCTCGAATCCGCGCGGTGAATTCCCTATGGAAGTTATCGACGACACTCAGAAAAGCCCTGAGATCATTCGCCAGGTCCCCACGCACTTCAAGGAAAAAGGGCTGACTAATCCCGAGGCTCGGCGGCAATTAGTAGTCAAAATGAGGGTTTAGGGCCGGTTTCTGTGCTCAAGCCAGGTTTTAAGGCGGAGGTTCTCCCTCCCCTAAATTCACCATTAATTCCGGCTCTATTCACCAGAACTTCACCTTGAGCCTGCATACTAAGTTTAGCCTTTATCAGGAGTGCATATGCAGAAATCAGCCAAGGTATTGAGAAAGACACCCGTCCTTCTGACGGTTGCAGTTTTGGCGATTGTGCTAGTTGATTTCATTTCCTATCAGGAGCCCGCCTTGGCCGGTCCCTTGGGGCCCTGGAAATTTTCACAGAGTATTCCTTGGTTCCTGTTAGGGGCGCTACTTCAGGTGCTCATTTACTGCCGAAAAAATCGTTCTGCTTGGCCGCTGCGCAATCGGGTGCTATCGGCGGCGCTCGCTGTCATAACAACTTCCTATCTCATCGAACCCAGTAGGATAGCGGGCAGTCTCTTGTTCGTGGGGCTTGTGGCCCTGAGTCTAGCGTTGGAGCGTGGATCGGGAACTCAAGTCGGGGCGCTGGTAAGAAATACCGTCGCGCAACTGGCGCTGTTTTGGAGCTATGCGGTATCCGATATGCTCCTTCTTCGGCGTTGGCGGGCGAATCGAGGCAGTAAAGGCGTCGCGCTGTCGAGCGTGTTTAGCCGCTGGTTCTTTCCTCTCCTGGGCGGTTCGGTCTTCCTCTCGCTCTTTTGGTCCTCGAATCCAGTTTTTGCCTCGCTTTTTTCCTCTATTGCCGATCTGCTGTCCAAGATAGTCCTCCCTCCCATTGACCGGCTATTTTTATGGAGCGTGACCGGGGCATATGTCTGGTCATTGATGCGCGCCCGATTCTTCAGGCCACGAGTATTGGAGAGCAAGCAACCGGCCGCTCCAAGTCGCGGAAGTTCAGCCGGTGTGGTGCGCTCGCTCCTGGTATTCAATGGAATTTTTGCTCTCAACAATATTCTCGACCTGGAATATCTTTGGGGCGGGCTGCAGCTGCCGCCGGGTGTAAGCTTCTCCGAGTACGCGCATCAAGGAGCGTATTCTCTGCTGTTTACCACGATACTGGCAGCTCTATTTATCGTTGTCGGATTTGCCGACGGCAAGCCGGCTTGTGCAGATCCGAAGGCGCGCAAGCTTGTCTATCTCTGGTCCGCGCAAAACATACTTCTGCTCATCTCGACATTGCTTCGCCTGGTTCGATATGTCGAGGCCTACGCGCTGAGCGAACTGCGTCTCTATGTCATGATTTGGTGCCTGGTCGTGCTGATCGGATTTGGACTGCTCATGCTTCGACTGGCCAAGAACCGCTCGAATGAGTGGCTTATCGCTGCGAACGCATCGACCGGGTTGATGGTTCTGGTGCTGTGCTGCCTACTCAATTTCAATGCTGTCATCGCTTGGTATAACGTGCTGCACTCGGAAGTGAACGGTGGAGTCCAGTTTGACCATGGTTACGCATTCTCACTTGGAGTCGAGGCCTTGCCTGCCATTCATTGGTATGAGGCTAGGGTAGGGAGGAAGCTGTACTTCAGATCTTACTGCGGTGCCAAGTCGTCTCGGTGTTCCGCAGCGCAGATTCCCAGCTTTTCCTCTGAGTTTTTTGAGGCGCGGCTCATGCAGGAGACCAGCGGGTGGCGGTACGAGTCGCTGCGAAGAAAATTCCTGCGACTGGGACTAGCCTCAGCGCCGCAATCGGCTTGGGGTTGGCTGCGCGTCCTGCTGTTGAACTAGCGCTAAACCTGTAGCCTCCGCTCAGGTAAGCACGGAATAAGAGTGGTTTCAACAGGTTGTCCCCCGGTCTGCCTGCATAACTTCTTGGACTTAGGCTAGAAGTTGCTATAGACTGCCGGAAATCGGTCCTTTGTAGTTCTTTCCATCTGTAGGCTGTAGATCCTCCCGCTGCTATTTCTGAATCAAGCAATTCTAATTCGTCTCGTAATAGAAAACGACTCGGATTTTGCTTTATTGAGAAGTGGCAGGTGCAAATGTGCTGAATGATGGTTTTGCGTCCCTGCCTGTCCGTCGCTTGGGTCCGACTCACCCAGCGCCCCCAATTCATTTCTCTCGCATTCAGTAACTGCACCGGACTACGCTCAGTGAGAATAGGCTTCGCTCGAGTCATTGCGAGGCATCTGCATGTACAGGGAGTTGTTGGCGATGATGCGAGGAGTACATTTTAGTTCCGATGGAGCCCTCAGCCGTGGAGGCGCTCAGCCTGGTGAAGGACCGATGATGCCCGATACTACGCCTGAAGGAACCGTCCATCGGGCAGCTCCAGTCGCAGATTTGCGATCGATTTCTGCGCCGCAGGAAGAAGCTGTTCTGAGCGCCAATTCACAAGGTCGGCTGCTGGTGAGCGCACTGCCCCCTCAGTTTGCGGCTCTGGTTAAGCGTCATCAACTCGAAGCGGCCGTCCAGAAGCACTTGCCTGGCCTGATGCAACCAGACCAGGGACCACTGTCCGCTGAGCAGGGCAGATGTTTAGCTTTGACGACAGCCTACACCGCGACGGAACTTAAGAAGCGTGGCATTCGCGTCGAGTCCAACATTCACGAACTCGTTTCCTACTGGAAGGAGGAATCAGGGAAAGCCAAAACTCGTGTTACGATCGGCGAGTTGGCGGCTTACTTTTTGGCAAGTCACCGCACCCTCGAGGGGCTGTCTGGCTCGACGGTATCGATCAAGGTGCTGCTGCATCATACCATTCCATTTACGCGTCTGCCGAATGATGCGAGCTCGGCTTCGCGCGGAAAACTCATGGAAGAGCTTCGCCACAACATAGATACCATCCGCAAGTTGTTGGATGCTGCCGAACTTCCACGCGTCAAGGATGCTCCCGTTGCTCAACCGCCCGCGAATCCTGCGTCTGCGGCTCCCGTTGCCGCGGCGTCTGGCGTGCCCTCCGTCTCGCCAGCATCAACGGTCAGCGCTAACACCGTGCCGCGCCCATTCTCACTCGGGGAGTTGAAGGCCGCTGGATTTGTATTATCCAACAACTTCGAAGCGGCACTGCTTGGCTGGCTTAAGACCGAGCGCGGGAGCCTCGCTGCAGCACAGTATGATCCTCCTACGCGAGTGACCGGGATCTCGCTCGGAGACGTCGCCGGCTATCTTATGTATCAGCGTGGGATCCTGAAACAGCAGCAGGCTTTGGGGCGAGCCGTGCTTGGTTACCGGGAATTTTCGAATCATCGCCTGTCCTATTCGCACCATACACATACCAAGAATGTATTCAAGATTTCTGAAATTCTTGCGGAAGTCGATGCCAATCTCGCGGCACTTAATCGACTCGAAAGCCGGGAGTTCATTGAGGTACCGAAGGCGGAGCCGGAGAAGAAACTCTCCTTGCGAAAGCAGCTGCTCCTCAGGCGCTCCGCTCCAGTTTTTGAGCGCTACCGTGCACTAGCAGCCACCGGCTTGCCCGCTCAGCCTTCGGTGGACACACCAGCGCTGACAAGGCTGGGGATTAGTTCGCCGAGAGATCTTATCCAACATGTTTCCCGTTGGCATGCCGAATTAGGGATGCCGAATCTCCCGGGAGGAGCCGAAGGCCGAGTTCCCGCGGCTGCAGTGCAGCGATACCTGCGCTATACTCGCGATGCCTTACGATCCCTGGACGGCCACGTCCGTTTCATTGGCTCGGCAGGGTTGGGGGTAATGAAGATTCATTCGCGACTTCCGGCGGAGGCCTCAGTCGGTTTACACGCAGCGATTGATTCCGCTTCAGGAGATCTTCGCAAGCTGCGGCAATTGGAAGTTAAGCATAGGGTGTCCATGGCCCTGCAAAATGACGACTCCGCGGCTCGTTCCCTTAACTGGTACCGCCGCCGCCACATGAGCATGGGGCCCGGCATTGAGTCGGACATTAGGCAGTTTCTTGCTGAGCGCGGGGTTGAGACTCGTTCTGCCCCGGACGGAGAGCTTTTGGTCACGCTCAGGCAGATCCGTACCTTTTGGCAGTACAGTCGAAGTCAAACGCAGAACCTCGAGCGCGGGCAGGTAACGCCCGCTGAACTCGCTGGACTTGGTATCCACTACGCCCGTGACCTAAGCTCTGTCCATTTCGTTTCGCGCGGCGCAGTCCACAGAAGTGCTAGTCGAAATGAGAATATAGCCAGACTCTTGCTTAGCTCCGCGCGGAACCAGGGATCGGGGGAATCTCTCGACGCTGCGACGGAGAGCCTTGCGGTACCAGTACAGGTTATTGTCGACCCAGAGGTTGTCATGGCCTCCAAGGTGCAAGGAGCACGCCGGTTTAATGTCGAGAGCTTGCAAAGACTCGGCATCAAGGAATCCGGTCGGTTTAGCGAGGTTATGGATGAGTGGCTCGAGCGGAAGGGAGTGGAGCTGCAAGATCTTACCATTGAGGGAGTCGTGCATTATCCCCAGGCGCTTCTCGAGAAGTATCTCGAAGCAAGTCATGCGACCGTGGCGGGTCTCAAGGAGCGCGGTCAGCATATCGTCGGACGACGAACATTACTGGCCGAGGGCATTTATATTCCCGGAGTGGACGGCAAGCAGGTGTTTAGCACTGATGTTGTGCTCGGTAAGATTCGCATGATGCAGCTTCTACTCTCTGATGATCAGCGCTCGCTGACTTTACTCGGAGAGGTGGCTGATTCCGGCCGTGTGCTCCAACTAACTAAACATCAATTACAAGCTGTGTCGCATAGCACTGGCGGATCGGTGATAAGAAATTATGAGGCTTGGCTTGCCAGAAGCGGCATTCAGTATCCAAGTGACGCCTTGCCAATGGGTTACGTATCTATTCCGCATTTACGCGCGTACATCCTCCGTACACAGGTGGTTGTCGATCAGTTGCAGGTTCCGCTTCTTGACCGAAATACCATGGATGCCATGCTGATTGGCACTCACGCGTGGAATACCAAGCGTAGTCGCTATGGAGCCGCGGTCGTACGACGAGAGCTCGCATCCAGCTTGGCGCTTACTGAGCTTTGTGAGCAGCTTGGTAGGGTGCCGTCAATGGCTGAAGCCCTCAAGCGTGTTCCGCGGGTTCGACGTTCCGTTGACGAGTATGCGGATCCTCATTTGCGCGAAGTGCAGATGCCGAAGTATGAGGAACTAAAGCGCGGCGAAACTAAAGTGCTCTGGGAAGAGTACTTTGCCAACAGAAATTGGGAGACGCAGAAGAAGCTCTCCATGGGCTATCTAGGCACGGTGCGGGTATGCGCAGAGAAGATCGCTCGAGATACGCCTGTATGCGTCGACCCGGATGATCTCTTTGAAGAGGGTTATTTGGGCCTGCTGGAAGCGATCGAGCATTTCGACCGTTCCAAAAATGATAATTTTCGCAGTTACGCGACTAGGATCGTTACTGAGCGGCTGCGCGATCATTTGCGTGAAATAGATTGGGCTCCGCGATTAGTGCGTTACCGAAGCGCGCGTGTGGAGATGGCCACGGAACGAATTTTCGCGCGTACTGGCGTGGAACCAACTCTTGCCGAAATGCGGGATGAGCTTGACCGTTTGCGCGCATCCGAGAAAACGCCCAAGCCGCCCCTCAAAGATGATGAATTTGAAAAGGTGCTCAAGGACGGAAGTGCCGTGGGATTGTCGTCAATTCACGAGCCCCTAGGGGGCGGCAATGGCAGCATACACGGGGTGTCTTCCAAGACGGCGGAAGTCGGAGACATAATAGCAGCCCCTTTCTCGACTCCGGCCTCCACATTCCTTCGTCAGGATTTTTGGAAGGATGTGCTGCGCCACTTTAATCGAGCCGAGCGAATGATTTTAACTCTCTATTACAGGGAGGGCATGTCCATGAAGGAGATCGGCGGGGTGCTCGATCTCTCGGAGTCACGCGTCAGTCAGATGCATACCTCCATCATGGAGAGGCTAAAGGCCTCAGATGTCATTCGTGGGTACGCAGAGGATAGCTTTGCTCCGGAAGGCGAGGAAGATTAGGAAAAACTATTCTCTGCGTCGGTACACTGCCCAATCTCCGGAGCGCCGGATAAGAGCGAAGTTTTCCTGAATAGACGCTGGAGCCGCGTCAGCCCAGTTCGAGCGAATAAGATAGTGGCACACGTTCGCAGTTTTCGCGTCTTCTGGAGACACGTAGCGTAAGTCTACCCGCTGACCAAGCTGTGTCAGCATGTTTCGCGCGGTCCAATAGTGGGAAAAGGTGTTAGAGGTCGAGGTGCCGACGAGATGAACTCCCGGAGTCTCTCCGACGCAAGGCGCAGCCAGCGCAATCTGTCGGACCATATTTTCCGAAGATTTGGTGGAATCGAGCACCGGGACTAAATTGGTCATCAGTAACAGGAAGATAATCAGAGGAATGAGGGCGCAGCGCAGTATCAAGCCAGCCGAATCCGCAGGACAGCGGTCGGAAAGAAAGCGATGCAGGATGAGACCCATTGCCAGAGTTGCAGTGGCGCAGGCGATAGTAGTCCAACTAAAATGATAGTGCGCGCCGAAGGCGCAGGCCAAAACGGCGGTGCTGATTAGGATAAGTGGTGCGCGCTCAGCGATGGCCCGAGCCACTCCGGGCTCGTTTGCTTGCCAGCGCCTGCGCAGGGTCTCCGAAGTTAACATCGCCAGCGGCGGAAGGGCAGGCAAGATATAGAGAATGTGAAGTTGTCGAACCAGCGTAAAGAACAGCGGAGTCGACACGGCCCAACAAGTCACAAATAACATGGCTGTATCGGCGCGGGTGTTATGAGCCCAAGCACGAATGTTTGACCATGATGGCTTGCGCAGCCAAGCAAAAGTCCATGGCAGGAAAGCTATCATCAGCATTACCCATGAAGCCCCGTGAGGATAGCGATGCCCGCTGCCGTAACGATCGCCGTAATTCTTAAATAGATAGCGGGCGATGTTCTCGTTCCAAAAGAAGTATTTTAGGAAACCTGGATTTTCCTGCTCGCCCAATATGAACCAGGGAACCGTGATGACCAAAAAGATAGCGATTAAGAGCAGCCAGGGGAGCCTGCTGAGCCAAGCTCGCAGGGTTCCGCCAATAATGCCGGCCAGCAAGAACGGCAGCGCGATAAGCACTAGTCCAACGGGCCCCTTGGTCAGAAAAGCAAGGGCCGCACAAACAGCAGCGCTCCCGGCCAGAAGTTTGGAACTGGAGCTACACGTGAGATAGGCATGAAGCAAGACGACTCCGGCTGTGACTGAGGCGGTCAGCGTGACATCGGTGACGCTGGCGCCCGCGACAAAGAAGGGCAGCACTGAGCTGAATAGTATAAATACTGAGCTCAGCTCCGAACCTGCGCCGAAAAGCCGGCGCGCCATCAGGGCAGTAAGCCATAGCAGTAACAGTATATCGAGAAAACTTGGCAGCCTTGAGGTCCAAGCCTTAATTCCGAAGACATCGTAACTCAGCGCCGTAAGCCAAAAGTGTAGGGGAGGCTTTCCGAGATAGGGGACATCGCCCTCGGGCAGGGGCAGCATCGGTGTAATCCAATTCCCAGTTTGCACCATCGACTGGGCAACGACAGCGTAGCGGGACTCGGTCGGATCGATAAGGTCGGGAAACTGGAGGAGAAGCGCTCGAATTATTAGAGTGAAAGCCAACAACAGTACGGCGGGATTTATTCGGGAGTCGGGCACTTGCGGCATTCGGCTACGATAGTCGAGCTGGAGCTCCTTGACCAGTCCAGTGAAAGGCACTAAACGACAGAGGTTTGTTCGGTCATTTCCCGCTTTAGACGACTTCGGGGCTCGGCGGGCCGGTAGGAGATGACTTCTGGAGCCCCTATGCGGGTCCTGGTATACCTTGGGGCATGGATCTCTCCTTAGTATTCTTTCCCTCGGCTGTGTTAATTGGTGCACTGCATGCACTGGAACCTGGACACGCAAAAACTTTGACGGCTGCTTATCTGATCGGCACGAAAGGCACCAAGCGGGATGCGATAATCCTTGGTATCGCGGTTGCTACCACACACAGCTTCGTAGTGATCGGACTATCAGTGACGGCTATCTTCCTGGGCCAGGAGGCACTCACCTCCAGGGCAGAGAGTTATTTGGCTATCGGCAGCAGCGTTGCCGTCATTGTGTTAGGCGGGTGGTTGTTTCTCAAGCGACTACCGGGTCTGCTAAGAGCTAGACAAGCGGCCAGAGGAAAGCTTGTACGGATTGTGAGCGGTGTCTCCCCCCGCATGATTGGGGGTTATCGCGCCGCCGCTTTAGGACATCAGCCTCACGATCATGAAAATCTATCCGACGAAGAGCATGCACGGGCCCATCTGGCGGACCTGCCTGATTATGTGCAGCGGGGCGAGCGGCCTACACTGGGCCAGATTGTGGCTTTCGGTGCCGTCGGAGGACTAGTTCCTTGTCCTGCTGCAGTGAGTGTAATGCTGCTCGCGCTTTCCGTGAGTCAAAGTGGCCGCGGACTCATTCTTGTCCTGGGTTTTAGCTTGGGACTGGCGCTCACTCTAGTAGGAATCGGGCTGCTGGTGGTCACTGGCATTAGCAGACTTGCTTCGGGTGGAAAGTTTTCGCGCTTAAGTATGTATGCGCCCATCGTGTCAGCCGGCATGGTCGTCTGCTCGGGACTCTTGGGCCTGCTTGTTGCGATCTTTAAAGCCTAGCCATTCGTCTGATGCCGTCCCGTGAATTTCTCATCTGGAAGCGCAAGACTGCTTGTCTGAGCATCTTTCTCAGAGACGAGAGCGGAGCCTGCAACATCTTGAGAACAGAGAAATTTTGCGAACTCTAAGCAATTTTTGCTGAGAAATGGGTAAGAATCGGGGCTGGGCAGAGTTTTGCTGAGCGTTTACCTTGAATTGAAGCCTCCGCTGTCCCATGCCCAGCTTGGATGGGGATGCGATTCGCGGCAAAAGGGCATTTTATGGGGTTTCCGAGAAGGCCAACATTGGTCAAACTCGATAGGATTATTGATTGCCCCGTCGATACGCGCGGGCCCATGCTAAGGAGTAGCAAAATGTTGAAGAGATTTTTACCTATGGCTGTGTTTTCGATCTTGTGTGGGGTTGGTGCCGTCGCGCATGCCGCGGATGATACTCTGCCTCCTCAGTGCCAACGACTGATTAAGACTGGCTCGAATCTAATTTGGAAGGGCTGTGCTGGCTCAGGGCATTTATCCAAAGATCCGCGTGGGCAGGGAGTAGCGCTGATTGCCAAACGAGGAACATCGCTAAGGGTTGACAGCTGCATGAAGATTATTAATCCGGATGGCAAGGTTATCGGGGCCATGGCTATTTATCCCTTTAACGACCCTCGCGCTTATGCGTGGCGTGCCTACAGCAATTTCGGTTGCGGATCCGGGATTACGCGCAACACGATTAAGGTGCGATCGAAGAACGGTGCCATCTTTATTCGTACCCGTGCCCGTTCGAAGACTTGCATCAAGTTGAGCAAGAGCTGGCAGAACATCAATTCAAGTCAGCGTTGTTAGCAGGTTTTAAGCTTGATTCGTGTATCGTTTGATAAGGAGTTGGTCATGATTGTCCGTGCCTTGCTAGTGGTAGCAGTCTTGGGGATTTTTTCAGTAGAAATCGCTAGGGCAGGAGATGAAACTCCTCCGCCTCAGTGTCAGAATATCGTGCCGATTGGCACGAGCATCATCTGGAAGGGCTGCGCTGGTTCCGGCCATCTCTCCAAGGATCCTCGGGGGTACGGTGTGGCTCTGATTGCCAAGAAGGGGGTGCGGACGAGAATCGATAACTGCATGCGAATTTATAAACCGGATGGGACGCTCATAGGCTCGATGTATAAATATCCGTATAACCTCACCAGTGCTTACGCGTGGCGCTCCTATAGTAACTATGTACGCGGCTGCGGGGGCGGCGAGACCCGTACTAAGATCAAGAATCGTTCTGGCGGCGGGCCTGTTTATATTCGGCTGCGCGAGGCCTCCAAAACCTGCATTCGGCTATCTAAGGTATTTCAGAATATAAACTCAACTCAGCGCTGTTAGAGTTCGAAGTAGCCGATTTTGAACATCAGGGCTGCCGCTAGGTTTTGAGTGGCAGCCCTTTTCTATTGCCTCATCATTACTAATCTGCCCCTCACGAAATTCTGACCTGCGCCGTGCAGCTTGCCTCGAAGCTGTCGTGGGGGGCATTTCACGTGTTGGTACAGGAAGTCATTTCAGAAGGTTTGAGGCTGGACGCTGAGGGATTTTCTATCCGTCGCAACGGCGCAACAGCAACCAAAATTTCGCGACTTACCGCAGAGGAGGTGCAAGTGGCGGGCAATCTTCCTGATCCGCTCCGAGAAGTAGGACTCGGCTGCTATAGGGGACTGCGGACGTTGGGGCTCAGCCACGAAGCAATACTCGCCCTTGGCGTCGGCCACTTCCAGGAGGACTATTCATTCGTAGTGACAAGAAGGAGCAACCCGATCCGGCTTCCCGACCGCTTAGGGCACGAGCTGGCTGTATTCCATCACGCTTGGGTTGCCTATACCAAGGAGCATCAAGCGGGGCCCGTTCAGTACCTCTTTCGTTCGCTCCAACAACAACAGGACGAATCGATGCTGTCGCAACCTCCTGCTACTCAGCAGCTGCTGCGTAACGGTGGCAGTCGCGAGTCGATCGGGCCACTCGAGATGGAGCGCAGGCGGCTGCAAGCTGCCAAGGCCTGTCGTGCCCAGGAACGGGAAATCGAGAGTCCTCGAGAGCAACGTGTTGAAGTGCCTTCGGCGCTGCGCGCGGCGGCAAAGCTCTTGCGGCAAAGTTTGCACGAAAACGAAGGACTGCGTTTTAGACAAATCAATGGAATTCTTTACCACGCAGCGCACGAATCCAGCCCCTTTCTCACCCTTGAAACCGGCAAGATCCCTCTTTCTACGGAGTCCTTTCGGCGAATGAAGGAGTATCTTGCTGCCGTTCGGCGCGGAAACTTCGAGTTGACTCTGGGCCGCGACTCGACGCTTTTCTTCAATGAAGACTTTGAGCCGGTGGGCGAAGCGCTGCCGATTGAATTGAGCGCCAAGCAGCTAGCCCAGGGCGAAGCCGCCTATCGTCGGTTCTGCAGCGTACCTGAACCGCTTCCCGCTAAGCTACCAGCAGAAGTAAGGAGCCCTGCAGTTAGGGGCATAGCGGAACAGAGTCAAGAATCGACACCTCGAAAGCTTGCGAAAAAAGTGCCGCCCTCACAGTGGTTCACGCCGCCGAAGGCTCCTCCTCGATCGATCGTGGAACGCGCCGAGCCGGAGAGCAACGTCGAATCCGCACCCAAGCGTTTCGATATCCCTACAGAGAAGCAAGAAGTTCGGAAGACCGAGGAATCCGCGCCGAGCTCACAAGCTTTGTTGGATGAGCCTCGGATTGCAACTCAGGAAGTTTCAGCGGTGCCGCCGGAAGACAGAGCCACAAATGCCCAAGCGGGGGCAGACAGTGCAATAGTCAAGGAATCGCCACGTTTGCCGCGGCGCAACGTCTCGAATCGTCGACCGCCTCGAACGGGGGAGGAGCAACAACCGTCAATTGCAGCATCCGCTGCTGATTCGCCAGCAACGAATGACACCGAGCCGTGGCCCCCCGCTACGACAGGAGAATTGATGTCTCAAGGTTGGAGCGGGAATCTTTTAGCGCTCAGGGAGGGGTGTACAAAGATAAACAAGGCCTCGCAAATTTCAAATCTGGATCCAACGCTTGTGTCTTTGACGCAGCGCTACGGATTCACCCTCAAAGCGTTGCGCGAGGCCCTATCTCATGGTGCTTTTCAGCCATGGGTTGGTCAAGAAACAGAGTTAGAAATCGCAGGGCTGAGCCATCAAGTTGCGTCCTTTGCCCGCAGTATTCCCGCCTTAGGCGCAGCCGACATGAAGCTTTTCGCGGAGGGTCTGCTAAAGGTTCAGCGCCTGCTAACCGATCGCTGGCCCAGTTCAGTGGGCCCCATGGCGACGGCCCGTAATGAGTGCCTCATGCAATTGGAAATTATTAATGTTATCAAACTGCCCCCCTTGCAGTTCCTGCCCGAAAAGGCCTTCTCCACAGCGGTTCTCTACCAAATCGCAGATTCGACGGCCACCTTTCTAAGGGAGGTACAAACACGGCTACAAACCTAAGAATCCGATTCACCCCGCAGAGCCTCGACGAGCTCAGAAAGAGAGGGACCAATCTCTGACTCATCGGCAGGCAGCCCCCTAAGAAGCCTTTCCTGCATACGCTCCTTTCTACGTAAGTTGTGCGCAATAAGCTCATCCACCTTCGATGCGTGCAGGGAAATAATACTTACCGTGCCGGTCTGGCCGATGCGGTGAATACGATTGACTGATTGCATCCAGTGTTCCGCGTTCCAGGTTTTGTCGAGATAGACGGCAGTCTGGGCCGCCGTAAGCGTGATGCCCACGCCGCCAGCGCCGGGGACTGCCACCAGCACCTTGAGATTTGAAGCGGGATCCTGAAACTGCTCGACCAAGGACTGACGAGTCGAGGCCTCTACTTGCCCGGAGAATGCGGCCGCGCCGAGCAGCTGATAGCGTCCCACCAATTCTTCCACATTTAGGAGATAATTAGTCCAGATCACGATTTTACCCCGTTGGCCCAAGACAATTTCCTGCACGATGCTGTCGAGTTCGGTGAATTTCGCTGGCTCACCCTTCCAGAGAGGATCGACGAGGCGAGGGTTAGAAGCTATTTGCACGGCGCGCAGGTACTGCTCAAGAACACTGTCAATCGAGCGGATGTAGTCGTCTCCAGTTAGCTTCGTTACACGAAGCAACAGCTCCTCACAGACCTCCTGATATCGCCTCAGCTGCTCAGGCGGAAGTTCAACGTCTCTCGTGCTGAAAAGCTTCTCTGGCAGGTTTATGACGTCCTCCTTGCGCCGCCGAAGCAGTACCTCCTGCACGCGATAGATAGTCTCCTCTACGCCTTCGGGAAGAAAGCGTTTGACTGCGACATCGCTGTATTTGTTGCCAAGCTCCGCAACGCGGGCAAGCCAATCGTAGTAGCGGGTGCCGAAACGCTCTCCGCGATCGACGATCATCATCTGCCCCCAGATATCAGAAATATCCTTGGGAGTGGGCGTGCCGGTCAGCAAGACGCGACGGCCACATTTCTGCGCAATCTCGTTGATAGCCTTAAACCCCTTGCTCTGGGAGTTTTTGACCCGCTGAGATTCGTCGATGCAGAGCAGGGACTTGCCCCGGGAGAAAATATCTATCAGCAGAGGAGCGACATAATCGAGCCGCGCGGTCTCGTAGTTGACTACCAGTCCGTCAAATTGAGGATTGGCGGCGAGGCGTTTCAGAAATCGCTGCCGTTCGTTCTTTTCACGTGGAAGCGTTAGCATCCTCAACCCGTCGATCCAATGAGCAGTCTCGCGGCTCCAGTTTCGAACCAGAGAATTCGGGCAGATTATGAGAAATCGATCGAGTTCTCCACGAGCTTTGAGTTCCTCAACAGCAGTCAACACCGAGAGCGTTTTCCCCAGTCCCATGTCATCTCCAAGGATGCCGTGCGGTGTCTGCAGGAGCCATTCGACGGCGACACGCTGGTGCGGGAATAGCTTTGACGCGAGTGCCCGATTTTTGAGTTGAGGCTGGGCATCCCTGAGGGCCTGAAAGTGCTCGCGCTTACGGTGAAGCCGTTCCCGCTCCGACAAATCCTGCACGAGCCGCTGAAAACTCAGGCTCTGCGGGATTGTTACACCAGGGAGCAGGCGCTCTAATGCCTCCTTGCTGGCGAGTAGCTTTGAATCACGAAACGGAATGAAGGCATGCGAGGGGAAGCGCGCATCTGGTAGAGGCAAAAGCTCCTTACGCGTATCGCCTAGGTTCGCGGCATTCCTTTCAAGCCAAGCCTGCGAAATGAGCAGTCCGCCGCTCTGGTCAACCGCGGTTGTCCAACAAATCTCAGGAGCGGCTATTGCTAGAATGCTGTCCTCGAAGCCGTCACTGATATTTTGTCCGACGCTGGCATGGGCATAGTGTTCGAGCTGATGCCGGGCGTTGGCAGTGAGCCAGATATCGATCCCCTTGGCGCGAGCGAGCAGCAAAATATGGGCTGCTTCTCGCGGTGAAAGCACGGCGGCCTTTGCCTTCTTCTCCGCAAAGGAGTGGAGTTTAGGAAAGCACTCTCGCAGTTGCTCGGTCGTCCAATGCGACAGCCTTAGATGCTGTGCGTTTTGGGCAGCGTCGAGAATGGGAACCAGCAGTGCCTCTTCCATTTCGGCACGCGAGCCTGTTCCTGGACGGCTGGCGAGGTGCGCACGCAGCAGAGACCCTCTTTTTAATCTCTCTCCGGCAGATGACTCGACTGCAAAGCGTATTTTTCTGTCCCGCAGATTCTTAAGAAAGTCGTTAAGCAGCCGTGCCGGCATCGAGTAGGCTTGTTCTCGGCGTATATAGTGAACTCCAGGGAGCGCCTCCAACAGCTTCTTGGCACGAGACTTTCGGCTAAGTTTGGCCCGCAAAAGTCCCTGGTCTCCGAGCACGAAGCTGATATCAGGATCGATAAGCTCGATATCCCCCGCTGAAACCATGAATGGATTCTGCTGCAAACGTTCGTAGGCGAGAGACAGTGCTGCGGTGTAGTTCTCAATCTTGGCAGCAATAGACTGCGTATCGAATTTATACTCCACTTCGCGCGGCTGGAACTCGGCCAGCGAGGTTACCGAAGGCAGATTGCCCAGGGGGACTATCCAGACTTTGCGATGCTTGTCGAACACGGCGCCGCCCACCTTCTTGATTGCCGCAAAGCGGCTAGGAGAGAAGCGAAACCGGATGTAGGCCTTGTCGCCCTCGACTTCTATCGTTCCCTGGGGATTGTTCATACGCGAGTTAAATTCTCACCTATATTTTCAGCTTCGACTAGGTTTCAGAGAATATATCGAAGAATGGTCAGCTCTGTTGCCTCGAATACGGAATAATCCTGACTGTCGGAATGCTCCGAGCATGCTAAAATTATAAGGTTATTTAGATAATCCTTGCTCATGCGTCATTCACGGTACTGGTTAGCATTTCTGCTCCTCGTAAGCCCCGGTTGTGGCTCTGGCGGCCCCAGCGAGGCCCCGACAACGCGATTCGACGGTCAGGTAGTCGATGCGAACGGGCAGGGGCTTGGCGAGGTCGAGGTGTACCTCTTTGATACTAATGAAAGTTCGGTTACGGACGAAAGCGGGCAATTCAGCATCGAAAGTTTCAAGCACTCAAGTTCCGGAAGTTTGTTCTTCAAGGCGGGTAGCTTTACCAACCGAGTTGAGCTGGGCGAATTCCCCGCGGATACACTGGTCGTTCGCGCGCGTGTAGAGGTGCAGTCCTCGCTCGGCAATGCAAGATTACTAAGTGTTGAATTTAGCTCTGAGCTGACGCCGGTGGAACCCCCGACGCCCACTCCGGCCCCGGGCGAGACCCCTGCAGCCAAGCCAACTGCCACTCCTGCGGCCCTCTTTGATCCCAACGGTAATACCTCCGGTTTCGGAATTCCTGGCGGTTTGACGGGAAATATTAACGCCGGAAAGGGTGTTTGGAACGGACAGTGCGCCAGTTGCCATGCAGCGGAAAAGAAAAATCGTGGGTTTGGGCAGATCAAGGCATCGCTGCGCGTTGTACCGACGATGCAGTCGTTAAGACTTAGCAGCAAGCAGATCGCTGACGTGACGGCGTACTTAAATCGAAATCGGCGTTAGTCGTCGGAGAGTAATTTGTCGATGGCCGCTTTGTCGAGCGGTTTGATTGCATCGAGCCCCTTGCTTCCAGTCGAGGAAAGCGAGGCAGCGATGCGCTGAGCCTCGCTGACGGCCATTTCTCCGGAAAGGACCGGTTTCACATTCGATACGACCGCTTCAGATGCGGGCGCGGACTCCACCACAGGTCCGGCATTCGGGCGCTGAGCGATACTGGCCGCCTGGCCGGACCGCGATTGAATTGGCTTCAGTACAGTTTTATCAGTCATACGCTATTAAGATGAGCCGGCGGCGCCGCACGAAGCTTAAAATATAACTAGGAATTTCATGGGGTTGGGGCTAGTTCTGGGTGCTATTCGAAAATCCAGAGATGGAATAGGTGAGCGTGCGGCTCTGGCCTTGAGTCCAGTTTGAAGGCAGATGCACTTCGGCGCGACCAATTTGCGATTCGTCTCCCCAGTAGTTCAGCCGCAATCCGTTGCGGTGCAGAGATAATTGCTCGTTTTGGCCGAACTGAATGCGCATACCGTTTTGATCGGAGTCGGTCACTTCGAGCGTGTTTGCGGACTGAATTTGATTGTCAGGTAATGCGGGAGTCGAAGGAATCGCCAAAGTGGCTCCAAGCCGCTTGCGATTCTTGATCGACCCGTTGCAGCTTCCGCGCGTACAGGTTGGCACGGGAATGACTTCTACCAGCTTCTCCAACGTAACGTCGGCGCTTGCTTGAATAGTGAGCGTGATATCAATCTGGTTATCGAGAAAGGCGTAAGAGCGCGTGTAGCTCAGCGGGGTATCCTCAATCGTGCCTGTGACCGTAAGCAGTCCGTTGTCGGCGTCCAGCGTAAAATCTGTCGAAAAGTACTCCGCCCAGTAGCGAAGTCCGGACTGCCAAGCGACCAAACCATTTTGCGCGAGTGCCGACCAGGTGGTGCCGACAATTCCGGCTCCGTACTGAGGTGTCCAAAAGAGTGATAGCCCTCCGCCCGTAAAAGGAGTGTAGTTATAAACACTGACATTCACCTCGTTCTCGGGGGCGAGGTCTTCTATCACCGTTCCGCCGATGTTGAGTGCAGCATCGGTCGTTGGTGTGCGGTAGCCTTCACGGTAATGCAAGTATGGTCCGCCAGCGGATGGTTTACCGACATATACTCCGGCAAAATATCCTGGCCTCTTAACGGCGATATACTCATTGCCAAAGTTGCGCAAAAATGTGCCGGAGGACTCGGCAGGAAACTCATGTGCCGTCTGTGGCACCGAAGTATAGGAGTTGAACGGGCTTGGCACGCCGGGCATGGTCACATTAGGAATGTTTTGCGCGATAGCATCAAAATTTTGTGCCCAGGAAGTGAGCGCGCTTCGGTATTCCGCAATCGTTGCATAACGATCGCGTGACCACAGACCGACTTCAGGAACGTTGTCAGCGACAAATTTGGCACCGCCATATTGCGTTAGCTCAATCCCCATGCCGATGCGGTGATTGAAATTAAATCCGGAGAATATGGGTCCATTGTGTGGTTCTGGTGCAGCGGTATGATTGAACAATCCGTACACCGTTGACAGAATGCTCTCGGCATCGTGGTCAGCTCCGAGAGCGCTCAGCCGCGTTAGGCCGAGGTAGCGTCCCAGCATGTTCATCTGGATTCCGGTGTAACTGCTGCACACTCCCGTATTCTCCTGGAAATAGCCTGCAGGCCGGATCGACTCGAACATATGGCCGGCCCAGCGGCGCGCCAAGTCTTGATAAAACGCCTGTTGTTCAGGGTTCTGTACACCCAGGGCAAACGACATGAACGAGACCAGATGATGGGCCGTCTGATTGGCCGAAGATGCGAGGCCGTCGTTGTAGTGCCGCCAGAAAAGGCGTTCCACTCCTAATTTCCAAGCGTTATATGCTCGTGCACCTATGCTCAGGCCGTTAGCGCTCGGGGCCGTCATGACGCTCTGCAGGTACGGAGCGGCTAATTGAAATGCGGGCAGTGTATTCTCCAGGACGAATCCTGCTACGCCGGTATAGGGATCCGTCGCGGTATCGCTCGTACCGATGAGATTCTCAGATTCGCTGAGCATGAGCAGATCGCTCAGTGCTCCGGCGACTCCGCGGTAAAATAACTCTGGATAGCGGAGGGGGCCGCCTGGTGTCAGCGGTCCCCAGGGGTTGCACGGCGTAGATGTCACGGCGGCCCAGATGAGGGTATACGCCAATTGGCCGCGCGGCGATCTGCCGGCGTACGCAGCAGTAGTGGCGGAAGTTAAGGGATGCTGATACGTGAATGGCTGAAACCGATCCCAGCGATCTATCGATGGATCAAATGGAGTCGCGCAGCGGCCGGATTGACAGGCGCTGCCATTTGAACAGTCAAAGTCTGAAGTGCAAACTTGCTTTCCATAAAGAGACTCTGCCAGGGTCCCGATCCAGGCGCTAGTCGCGCTGCTGTCTTGATTGGCTCTGCCCCCGGTTGTACCTAAATTCCACTTAGCAGCGGGCAGGGTTCCCATGTAGTAACCAAGAATATCGGCGAATCGGTAAACATCGTCGTCCGAGGCTGGATTTGAGCAAGCCGCCACTGTGCCGGGAAAATTGGGGCCCGGCGCTGCCGAAAGCGCGGCCGCGTCTCCCATGAGAGGGGCCATCTCCGGAAGAATGGAGGCGATTTCTTCTTGGAATCGATGGGACAGGAGGAATCCGCTCATAGTAGGACTCTGAGATCGGAATATTCCCGCCCCAATAGCAGTAGCGGCTTCGGGACTGGTGCTGAGAATGAAGGGCATGCCGTAGGCCCTGAATTCAAACCAATCGCCAGGGGGCATGCTAACCGGCTGTACGAAGCCTTCTTCGCTGCTGGAGGAAGGAATCTCTAAGTCATATCTGGCTACCTGGCTCTGCTGATTCAAAACTGGAGTAAGGGTCTGGCCGGGTAGGGCTGGAGGCGTGCGATCAACTGGTACCAGCGAAAGCCTCAAGGGACGGTTTGCATGTCGCGGGATCCAGGTATACATGGTGGATGTTTCACCGGTGAACGGCTGGAAATTCCCGTTCTGAAATGACACTCCCCATTGGACCTC
>JAYRHW010000023.1:0-10744 GCA_041907145.1 Bdellovibrionota bacterium | reverse complement strand
TATTTCGTCCCGTGAGTAGTAAGCATCCAGGAGCACGTGAGACAGAATAGTCAGGTCCGCTCGGTCTGCCTCGGCCAATGGTTCTACGATATCGTGGTGCTCAAGCCGAACCCTACTGTCGGTTCGAGCTTCGTGTATAAGGCCAGGGCAAAATGCGCTCCAACGATCAGCTGATACGATTCGCTTCGCTGATTGGTCAGAAAGTGCTGAAGCAAGCAGCTGGCGCGCCTCCTCAATGTCCGCAGATTCTGAAAGTATCTCGGGTCGACCGTTCTTTACACTCAAGACTTGGACGGGGGAAGGCTCCTTGTCTCGTTCGGCATCACAATAGATTCCTGTAAGTCCAGTATCCAAAGTAATCCGATAGAACGACGTAAGTCTGTCAGCTACCACAAATTCGCCAAGGCTACTGCCTAGAAGACTGCGCAATCTGGAAAGTATTTGTAACGAGACAATTCCCGATCCCGCAGCATCGTCACGGATACGAAGGGGGCCGCCTCTTGATAATCGATCAAGAGCTGGTAGCGCAGACTTCTCAATGGCGTCGGTGATACGTGTCGAGCGGAACTCGGGATCCGCACTTAAGCCGAGATACTTTCCGGTTGGTCGGTTGTTCTCTCGGCTGATGGCGTAGAAGGTGCGATCGACTCCCTCACCAGCCTCGACGTCTCCAGCGAGGGCTAGATGGCGAGTATATAGAAGATTTTTACTGTGCACGCCAATTTCGGAGTGAGGAATGTCAAACGGTGACGGGCTTCGCACGGGTGGTAGAGATTCGAGTGCCGCGAGAAGAGGATGGGTGGAAGACGGGATAAATGTTGATTTTCGTCCATCATGCGGCAGAGGTGTGGGTTCTGGAGCATCGACCGTTCCGAAGCGACCATCTGTCGCTTTTGCGGGTGGAAGGTTCCCCTGGTCGAATTGATCGTTACCAAGAATCGACGAGCGATATAAGGCTTGGCGCGCATCGCGACGGATTACGAGGCCCCTCTCCTCCAATTTCGAAAGAGAAGCGGATGCGTCGAACGGCAAGCCCCTCTCTCCCGCTCGACCTTGATGGGCGAGGTTCAGTTCATGGGGTGAGAACATATGATCTCGGGCACCCGGCTGCGCCACGTATGCGAGTCGCGACAGATCGCTCGTTGAAAGATCTTCGAGAATAGGAGGTGTATTCGTGATGCTCGATTTCGCCATGTCTCCCCTTGACGCTGAGGAATTACCGCAGTTCATCTGAAGGGTATACGGGTTATGGCCTGCTCAGATCGAAATGTCTCACATTTTCAGCTCATCCGCCCCTGCAATTAGTCAATTAATTTAATATGTTAACTGCCCTCGCTGTGTCACTAAGAATTGCCGCAAAAATAGAGGAAAGTGGGCATTCAACTAATCGCTGTAGTTCCCCAGAAGTCTACCTCCCAATGAAAAATATTCGGTGGGGCGAGTAACCCGCCTACATAATCTAAGGCAGTATCCCACCCCACCCAATGCACCAGCACCCTCCCAGATGTCATGGGTTATTCAGTAACAGCTGTCTTTTCCGTCATTTAAAATAATGGCGTGTATTTTGCACGCCCATGTAGCGGGATTTTAAGCCCAGCCACAGCGGGAGCTTATGCCTCAATTTTGCGTAGTTGCCCATGTGGAATGGGTATCTAGGCCGCTTTGAAAACTGAACGCCTCCGATTTGGGAGCGGCGGTGTTCGCTTGCTCCTCACCGCTTTGGCTGGGCTCGAAATGGGAAGGTTTAATTAGAAGGATTGGAGTATGAACAGCATCAGTACCACGAAGATCTCGAGGCGCACCAAAGCACATTCACGAGCGAAGTTAAAAATATTGAGCTTTCTGATGTCTAGCCTGACGGCTGCGCTTCCATTAAATGCGTACGCCGATCGGTATAGAGCCATTTCCTTGGCACCGCAAATTACTGCAAATCTCGGACCGGTCGATTTGTCGACTCTGGAGATTAGTCACATTAACAACAACGACATCATTGTTGGTGTTGCGCGACCAAATGTGGGTGCACTTGTACGCAAGGTCTTCACCATGAAGATAGATGGAACTCAGTTTAGAGAATTGGCGCTTCCGCACACCAACGAACCAAACTTCTGGTACAACGTCGTCGATGTTATGGGCATCAACGATCTGAATCAGGTACTGCTATCCGAAATTGTCGCATACCACGACTCCACGACCCGCGCCTGGACTCTGCTCTTCGATCCCGCCACTAATTCATATACCGACATGAATGTCGGCGTGCTCATAAGTCCCGCCTATGTCGCCTTGAACAGCTTGGGAGAAATCGCCGCGTTGCGCGGGGCTCACGACTCGATATTTAGAGCGCAAAACGGCACGATTAGTTCGATTTTGCCGGATTCCTATTTCACATACGTACGCGATCTAAACGATCTTGGCGAAACAGTGGGCTTTTTTAGGAGCGATTCTCGTGCGAGCGATCGAGCCTTCTCGCGCAAGCGTGATGGCACCGTCAGATTATTTCCGGAATTGGGACCACAGAGCAGATTGAATGCCGTAAATGCATCTGGGCAATATGTCGGAACACAGTATGCAAGCTATCAGTTTACGCCGAGCTTGCCTGCATCTACGGAAGATCGAGCCGTAGTGGTTAAGGATGGACAACCCATTCAAGTTGCCAATTTAAGAGGCTCTCTCCAAGCACAATCTTCGGCCCTGATGTGCCGAAGCGACGCCGCCGATATAAATGGTCAGGGTGTCGTCGTGGGTTGGCAGCTTCTAACCGAGGGAGCCCCGTCCAGCGCCTGTCAATCGGAGCATGCTTTCGTCTGGAGCGAGGCGCTAGGAAGCCGAGATCTCAATGAACTTGCGCCTCACCGGCCGGCAAATTCCATTTTGCGCGAAGCGATTAGGATCAACGATCGCGGCACAATACTAGCCTACGCGTCCGATGGATTTTATGCTCTGCAATTACTCGGCGATATGAATGGGGACGGGGTTGTTAACAATTTCGACATTGATCCCTTTTCCCTGGCTATCACGAATCGGTCCAGTTACGTATCGCGATTTGGAGCTGAGTTACTCGCGCGGGCTGATATCGATCAGGACGGAACAGTAACAAACTTTGATATCGATCCATTTGTTAGCCTCCTGGTGGAAGGGCCGGCTCAGCCAAACATTGGCGCTACCGTCGACTTGGGGCCCGATATTACGGTTAACCAGTTTGAAACTGTCGAGCTGCAGGCTCGGGTTACTGATGTCGATGGACCGCCTGCTCATCGCCGCGGGCTCGGCGATGCCGCCTATGATTTCTCGATGAATGTCATTAGCGGGCCCGGCACTCCGTTCATGGGTGGTCCCGCAGGAAGAGTGACACGCATGGAGTTTTTACAGCCCGGAACATACACCATGGCCATGTGGTTATACGACGGAGACTATCCCGCCTACGATACCATCAACGTCACTGTTAATCCGGTTGCGAACCAGCCGCAGAACCATGCGCCGGTGATTAGCTTCAATGGGGTAGACCCAGAAGCGTTGTTCATGGAGGTTATGCTGCCTGCCGGATCGTCAACGGTAGAAGTACCGCTGAGCGCGGTAGTGACAGATGATGGGTTGCCTGGAAATCTATTGACCTACGAATGGCGCGAGCTTTCCGGCGGCGCAGAATTTGCGTCGACATGGAACACTCCCAGCACCAGCGTTACATTCCATGATGCTCAGCCGGGGCAGGGTAGGTTTGTTCAGCTGACCGTTTCGGATGGCATACTCTCTACCACTGGCCAGTTTATAATTTGGTTTGTCCAGGGGAACTCCTTTACGATAGGGAGTGGCGGAACTGAACATATGCCGCCCGGCACCACCGGCGTCCAAGAAATGTCGCGAACGATAAATCAATCGCCGGCAGAAAATCCGCGACGCTTGCATGCGAAGAGGCGCTCGGCCGCAGCAAAGCATCGCAGTCAGTCAAGAGCTAGGCGCCATCGCCGCTAGGGGTAAGCTTTGGGGAGCCTCCGCTGTATCGCAGCGGGGGCTCCAGACCCGGCTCTTAGGGCGCAATTTTGACGAATTATACCCTCCCCCTGAGGTGAGGACATCCAGTAACCCATCTTTGTTGAGGTCAACTAGCTCCCCCTGAGCGACTCTTTGAGCAACTGCTTCGGTGCTGCGGCGGGGGCCAGTCTCAGCGAACAAAATATAATGATAACAGCTGGTTGTCTGCGAGCGGTCGGCGGCCATCGCGGCAGCTGCCAGTGCAAGTCAACGTCGACTAAGGTGAGTTTTTAGATAAATCTCAAGCCCACTTCCGGCCATCCTAATCTAATAGCTAAAATAGCTACTTACTTGAAATCACATTAGTTTCCCCGGATTTGGTACTCCCTATGGTGGATGGTGGCGCTACCCGCGAGCTTGTGGCCGTAATATTCAGCAAAGATCGACCTCTGCAACTCGAAGCAACGCTTGCCTCGTTTGCCCGTCATGCGAAGGGCACCCAAAACCTTTGCTGTAAAATCATTTACTATGCGTCTAACTCTTTTTTGCGAGCCCTGTACGCACGCCTCCAGTCAGACTATCCCACCGCAGAATTCATTCCCGAAGCGGACTTCAAAGCTGATTTACTATCCGCGGTAGCAGGATTTGAACACGTACTCTTTCTTGTCGACGACGCCTTATTCGTGCGCGATTGGGACTTCAGCGTGGTGCTCAAGCTGCTTCGCAGCGCACCGCAAACTCTCGGCTGCTCGCTCCGACTCGGGAAAAACACCACGTATTGCTATTCACTTGATAAATTGCAAGCACTTCCGCAATTCGAACAATGCACGGGCGATTTCTGCTCCTTTTCATGGTCCGGTGCCGAGCATGATTTTGGATATGCACTGGAGGTTTCCAGCTCCATCTATCGTTGCGCCGACTTGCTGCCATTACTCGAAGAGCTGCCATATCGAAATCCCAATTCCCTAGAGGCCGCATTAGCTGACAGCCTTCCCCGATTCTGCCACCACAGGCCGCGACTTCTTTGCTACTCGACTTCAGTTTGCTTTTGCGCTCCATTGAACAAGGTGCAGACGGTCGCGCAAGCAAATCGGGCTGGAACGTCGCAAAGCCACTCGGCCGCGGCGCTTGCCGAGGTTTTCGCAGCGGGGCAGCGTATCGATAGTCGTGCATACGACGGTTTTGTTCCGAATGCTTGTCATCAGGAAGTTGACCTCAAACTCACCCCTAGTGACACTCAGCAACCGACAGTTTCAATTGTTATTCCCTGCTATAAGCAATCCGGGTTTCTCGATGAGTGCCTACAGAGTGTTCTTGCGCAGTCCTTTCTTGATTGGGAATGTATAATCGTCAATGACGGCAGTCCTGATGATACCAGCGCTGTCGCTCAGCGCATAATTTCACAATATCCCCAAAGCAGAATTCGTTTGCTCGAGAAGAAGAATGGAGGACTTTCCGACGCGCGAAATGCCGGGATCGCATCGAGCCGGGGGAGGTACATATTGCCGTTGGACTGCGATGATAAGCTCAAACCTACGGCACTTGCTACTCTGACTGCGGTTCTTGATAAAAATCCCGATACCTCCGTAGCCTTCTCTGACTATGAAACGTTCGGCGCGGAGAATAAGGCAATTACCTGTATCTCAGCAGATGAGTTCTCCGATCCGAATCGTTCCCAGAATGGATTGGCCTACTGTTCGCTGTTCCGGAGGGAAGCTTGGGCAAAAGTTGGTGGATACAATACGAACATGACCTGGGGTTTCGAGGACTGGAACTTTTGGATCGGCTTCATCGATCAGGGATTGCGTGCCCGTAAGGTCTCCGAGAGCCTCTTTTGCTATCGCGTGAAAGCCGAGAGCATGTTGACGGTGGCTATGCAGCATGATGCTGAGCTGCGCGCTCAAATCGTTTTGAATCACCGCCGCCTCTATGACGCCAAGACGATAGCCTGGGCAGAAAATATCGGAGGGACTGCGTCAAGGGGGGGGATAAAGGCAGAGCCCCCCGCATCAGTGCCGCTTGTTTCAGTTATCGTTCCAACCTGGAATCGCCCTCGACAAGTTGAAACAGCAATCAAGAGCATCCTCGCTCAAACCCTGCAAAATTTTGAAATTATCGTCATCAATGATGCCGGAGAGGATGTGCGCGAGCGAGTAGAGCGCCTAGACTCCCGTGTGCGCTACATTAGCCATTCCGCAAATAGCGGTCTTGCGGCAACGCGCAACACGGGCGTGAAGGCAGCACGCGGTAAGTACATTGCCTATCTCGATGACGATGACATCTACCTTCCTCATCACCTAGCGACCTTGGTCACAGCCCTCGAGAAAAATGACGCCAAGGTAGCGTACAGTATTGCTAACCGGGCATGGCAGCGCGAAGTGGACGGCACGTGGGTGACAGAACGCCGCGATACTCCGTATGCGAGGGCTTTCGATGGGGAGGCCATCGTGCTTTCCAACTATATTCCGGTGCTTTGTGTGATGCATGCTCGTAGCTGCTTTGAGCGGGTCGAACCTTTCGATCCCTATCTAAAGCGCACCGAGGATTGGGACCTCTGGATTAGGATGTCGAGAGTATTTCCGTTTCTGTTCGTGCCGGAGGTAACTTGCGAATTCAGCTGGCGGTCCGATGGGACATCGATGACCAGCACTGGGCGCATTTCCTTTGACTGGGCGGAGCTGAATATCTATTGGAAGTGCCGTGAGTTCGTTCGCGGGAACAGCGCTTCGAGGATGCAGCATGACAAGCAGATCCGCGAGGCTCTTGATCGTTTGAATGCTGCGGTACTGGAAGGGCTGGCTTCAGGCAAGCGCGATGCTTCGAAGCGCTTCCTCGGCGGTTCGGTTTTGGATCTGCTAGCGAGGATCGAGTTCCTCCAAGCGTTTTATCCCGACCTGTTAGGTCCTCTCTATCAGCTTCGCGCGCTTTTGCGCTTCGAACAGGACGATCTTACAGCCGCTACCGCGGAACTTGAGCAGTGCTTGCGGCACGATCCTACCTCACTCGTGGCGAACGAGCTGCTCACCACCATCAAAGGGGAGGGGGGCGCCGAAAATCGAGGAAGTGAGCGCTCTGAGATCGTGCTGAGCGTCGTGGTGCCGCTATACAACGCCGTAGAATACACGAAGGCGATGCTGCAATCGTTCTTTGAAACGATCAAGAACATCTCGTACGAACTTATCATCGTTGACAATGCATCGAGCGATGGCACCCGAGAGTTTCTTAAGACCCAGGGTTCACGCGCTACCATTATTCTCAATGAAAAGAATGAAAACTTCTCAGGGGCATGCAATAGAGGAGCCAGTGCTGCTCGCGGTAAGTACCTGCTCTTTTTGAATAGCGACACGGTCCTGCTCCCTGGCTGGGCAGAGCCGCTTATAGAACTCGCGGAGGCCGATCCCTCGATAGGCGTCATCGGAAATAAGCATCTCTATCCGGATACCCAGCGATTGCATCATGCCGGTATCTGCTTCGACCGCAATCTATCGAATTCTCACTATCTAGTTGGAGTCGATAAGGACGATCCGCGTGTCAACCATCAGCGAGATCTTCAGGCTGTCAATGGAGCCTGCTTCTTCGTACGCCGCGATCTTTTTACGAAGATTGGCGGCTTTGACACCATTTATAGAAATGGGTGCGAGGACGTGGAGGTGTGTCTAAAGGCCCGCGAAGCCGGATATCGCGTGGTATACACGCCGAAGAGTGTCATTTATCACCATGGTCAGAAGAGCCCCGGGCGCAATGCAAATAACGACCGAAACCTAGGCATCTTCCTCGAACGCTGGGGGACTAAGATTAAGCCGGATCTCGATCAAATGCTCACAGATGATGCGGCGCTCCTCGCGAAGCGAGCCGTTGACGTGAGCAGTGGAGTCGCGCCGAAGCCGCGCATCGCCCTTTTGACCACCTTCAATCAACCGTGCGGAATTGCCACCCACTCGGCCGAACTTCGCAACGCCTTGAACAGGCAGCTTCGCAGCCGCACTGCATTTCACCCCGAGCTTCTGGTGCTGGCAGAGGAATCTTCGGCCTTACTGGGTCCCGACGGACCCGATGTCATTCGATGCTGGCGCAGGTCTGGCGACGACTTCCGGCGGTTGAGAGAAATTCTGTCACTGTCTGGTGTTCAAGTCCTGCACGTTCAGTTTCAGGACGGGCTTTTTGCCCAGACGGGAATCGTCGACCTCATGAACTGGTGTGCCGAGAAGGGGATACGAACGTACATCACGTTTCACTCTTCCGAACGTCAATTGCCTCTGTGTGCGACTCTCATTAACAGCGCTACGAGATCATTCGTTCATCTGGAGCAAAGCAGGATTCGATTTGTCGCAGCCGGAGCAGACGGGTCAAAGATAGAGGTCGTTACCCACGGTGTGCGGGCGCAGATTGAACAACAGCCATCCATAGCCGAGGCTCGAGCGAAAACGAGTATTCCGCTCGAATTTAAAGTTGTCTCATCGTTCGGATTCTTGGAGCCTCATAAGGGGGTACTAGAAATCATCGCGGCCCTGCCCAAAGTGTTTGCGATTCATCAGAACCTTATTTTCTTGTTTCTGGGTGGCGGGCATCCGCAAAATCCAAATAGCGCCGCATACAGCAACGAGTGCAAGGCACTAGCGGAGAGGCTCGGAATTGCGAACAGGGTGATTTTTGTCGAGGGATTTCTCCCTGAGCAAACCGTGAGTCAATTTCTAAGCGCTTCCGATATAATTCTGATGAATTATACCGCCAACCGCAATGAAGCTTCTGGTGCGGCGGCGTTTGCTCTTTCGCATCGCCGGCCCATGATTACCTCCGGCACCCCTCCGTTCAAACCTCTTGCCGACTGTACCTTACAGTTGTCGCAGGATCTCGGGGTAGCGGAGAGCATCGAGCTGATCCTCGCGAATCCGAATTTCGGCTCATATTTGGTAAGGAAGAGCGATGAGTATCGCCGGCAAAATTCGTACGATGCGCTGGTTTCCCATTTTATAGATCGCTACGAAGACTCAAAAGATAGCAAGCCAGCTGCTGCTCGCATCTCCCGCACGCCTGCGACGCCGACTATTGGTATCGACGCCCGCACTCTGATTTTTGGCGGCTCCCTGGTGCGAGGCATCGGGCACTACACGCTCAGTCATCTTGAGGAAGTTATCCGCCAGACCCAGGATTGGCGATATATTCTCTACCTCGAAGAGATCGTGCCTGCACCGCAGCTGGATCGGTTGACGCGATATCCGAATGTATCCATGCGTACGCTGCGTCAGTTAAAGCATGATCAGGTTGATCTATTTCATATCCCCGATCCGATGAATATGAGCGAGGGGTTCGATTCGCCGATGCGATTAAGCCAGGGCATCCCGCTCTCAGTGGTGTTCTACGATCTCATTCCGATGGCCCGACGAGCCGAGCATTTCGATCACTGGATGCCGACAACCAGAACCTCCTATAGTGCCCGGCTGGCCGATCTCAAGGAAACCGAGCAGGCGGTCATCTTGCCGATCTCGAAATACACAGCCTCCGACCTCTGCAATTTGGCCGGCTTCTCGAACGATCGAATGAACGTAATAATGGCCGGATTAAACCAAATTAGCACGGCTCCGCCTAAGGTCGAGGCAGTCAACGCCACGTTACAGAAATTTGGCATTTCGGAGCCGTTCTTTTTATGTGTCGGAGCCCTTGATGGACACAAGAATTTCAAGACAACCGTCGAGGCATATCTCACCGCGTCCCAGGGGGCCAAGATTCAGCTGGTAGTAGCAGGAAGCTTGAATGACGGATACAAGTCCAACTATCGTGAAAGCTTTAGGAAACAGGGCATCACTGGAATTATCTTCACGGACTTCATCACTCGCGATGAGCTGACCTGCTTGTATTCTTCCGCCAAGGCCTTGGTTTTCCCTTCGCTGTACGAGGGATTCGGCTTCCCGGTGCTCGAGGCGATGGCAAACGGCTGCCCGGTCATTGCGAGTAGAGTGACTTCGATACCGGAAGTGGCCGGGGATGCCGCGATTTTGCTGGATCCTTTGGATGTTCGTGGTTTCGCGGAAAGTATGTTGCGGCTAACGCAGGATCAAAATCTTCGCGCGCAGCTTATTGAGCGAGGGAAGGCTCAAGCCAAGAAATTCACCTGGAATGAAACGGCTCGACTCACCCTTGCCGCATGGCAGAAGGTCTTGGGACTGGAACACCAGCAGCCAACCCACGCTCCGAGTAGGGATCCCATGTCACCGTCTCGCCAGATGTACTAGGGGAGACTGCCTCGTGACAAGATTCGCCGACCGTCAGGTGCCAGTCCCGGAAATCAACCGGACGGCACTGGCATATTGGCAGGCTAATTCTTACACGCGCAGTGACGTTGACCAGCTCTGCCAGGAAGTCGATCGGCGCGCGCAGGCTTGCCGAATAGAATTCATTCCCGGAAGCGCTCCCAGAATGACCGTTACTCAGCGCGTCGCAGAGCTTGGAGCAGGCCATGTATCCGCGGTGGCCCAGTTCATTCAGCAATTAGTCACGCATTTCGGCTGTTCAGACCTGAGGGGAACTTTGATTTGGTGGCTCGATGACGGCACCATTCATCTTCCGCCTGCCTGGGATTATCCAAGGCGCGCCCCGATTCTTACGTACGGGAGATCCTGTTTTGACTATCACTCCTTGCTCGTCCCGGATCCGGCTTTTCTTGAAACTGCCGGCTACCAGCAAGAGCGGCAGGAAGTATCTCGCATCGGCGCGGCTATCCCGTGGGAAAGTAAGCAGCCTACGGTATTTTGGCGCGGTGCCAGCACCGGGATGAAGATGT
>JAYRHW010000022.1:0-3730 GCA_041907145.1 Bdellovibrionota bacterium | reverse complement strand
TCAAAATATCTAGTTGAGGCCGATGGCGTAAGGCTGCTGGTCGACTGCGGCTTGTTCCAAGGGAGCCGTGACTGGAACGTGCGCAATTGGGACCCCCCAGCAGTTGACCTTGCCAGCATACAGGCAGTGCTCCTCACTCATGCGCATGTCGATCACATCGGCATCCTGCCGCGCTTTCATCGTCTTGGGCTGCGTTGCCCGGTGTATGCAACCCGAGCCACGCAGTTATTGAGCGAGTTAGTACTGCTGGATAGCGCCCATCTCCAAGAGGAAGAGGCCGAATATCGTGGTTCGCGCGGGAAATCTCGGCATAAGCCGCCGCTTCCGCTCTACACCACCGAAGATGCCGAGTCGGCGATTAGAAAGATTCGCACGGTGACTTGCGATCGGCGCACTGAAGTGCTGCCTGGCATATTCGCTGAGTGGAGACGAATGGGACACATAATCGGAGCGTGCTCGATTCGACTGGAAATCGGCGGCCGCGTGATTAATTTCTCAGGTGATATCGGGCGCTATTCTGTTCCAATCCTCAGAGATCCTCAGCCCGTTATCCTTGGCGATCTTCTGCTCATTGAGTCGACCTATGGTGATAAGTTGCACGAGGAAGCGGCCCCCGCCGACACTCTGGCCCATGTCATTAATGAAGCTCAGCGCCGCGGAGGCATCGTGCTTATCCCGAGTTTCGCAGTGGGGAGGACGCAGACACTGCTGTACTACCTGCGTGAACTGAAGGAGCAGCGCCGCATTCCTGACATCCCCGTCATCATTGATAGTCCCATGGCAGCGGATGCGACCGCCATCTATCAACAAAGCCCCGGGGATTACGACGACGCAGCTCTCGGTATCCTGGCGCGTGGGAAGCAGCCATTTTCCTGCAGTAAGCTCCGCTTCATTCAAAGCCGGGAGGAATCAATGGCGCTCAATAAGATCGATCAGCCCATGGTGCTCATCTCGGCCAGCGGCATGATGACGGGAGGGCGCATTTTGCATCATTTGCGTAATCGTGTGAGTGATCCCCGGACTACGATTTTATTCGTTGGATTCCAGCCCCCCGGCAGCCGAGGCGCTTGGATTAAATCCAAGCCTGACACGGTGCGGGTGTTTGGTGAGGAGCTTCCGATGCGCGCCCAGGTGGCAGAAATCAGCAGTTTGAGCGCGCATGGGGATCGAGGGGAGTTGCTGCGCTGGTGCAAGTCCTGCAGCGGAAGGCCAGGTAAAGTTGCCGTTGTCCATGGCGAGTCGGGTCCTGCAGCTGCATTCGCCCAGTCGCTTAAGTCAGAATTATCGTGGGGAGCCTTTGTTGCCGAATACTTGCAAACGGTCGAGGTTTAGCCTGCCTATTTGAGCAGCGAGAGCACTACGCTTGGCTGTTGATTGGCCTGAGCAAGCACAGCCGTGCCGGACTGCTGCAGTACCTGGAGTCGTACCATCTTCGCCACTTCTTCTGCTACGTCAGCATCGCGTATGCGGGATTCGGCAGCTATGAAATTTTCTCGTACGACGCTGAGGTAGTTGATAGCTGAGCTTAGGCGGCTCTCGGAGGCGCCAAGAGTCCCGCGCAAACTACCGACGGTGTTGATAGCGGTGCTGAGAATACTCGTAGCGCTAGCTGCCGCCGCTGCCGCAAGTCCCGTGCTGTTATCGATGATTGAGTAGGTGAGGGCTCCGCCGGCGTTGCCGAGTCCCAGCGCTTGCAGCGTGCCGACGACAGAAGCGATGGTGATGAGATTGTTGCCGTCGTTTCTAAGTCCCACCTGGATCGCGATGTTTCCGCTGTTCGAGAGCAAATTAATATTGTTGAAGGTGGTAGTTCTGGCGATGCGATCGACTTCCGACCCGAGCGCAACGAATTCCGACGAGAGTGCCGATCGCTGCACGTTGGTAAAAGTTCCGTTAGCGGATTGCATCGCCAACTCTGACATGCGCTGGAGGATGTTTCCGATCTCCTGAAGTCCGGCATCCGCGATGGCAGTCAACGAAATTCCGTCATTTGCATTTCGTACTGCGACTGCCGCCATGCGAGCGTCGGTCCGCAGAGTGTCGGCAACAATAAGTCCTGCCGGATCGTCGCTTGCTGAATTGATTCGCAATCCTGAGGATAGACGCTCAAACGTCTTGCCAAGTGACTGCGAGGTCCTATTAAGCTGACCTTGCGCCTTGACTGATGCGATGTTGGAAGCCACTGAGAGCGGCATGATTACAAATCCTTCTGTAATGCCCAGGGAACATCCGTTGTTCCCTACCTGGGATAACGGCAGAAGGATTAAAACTTTAATGTTTGGGCGCTAAATTGCGCTAAAGGTCCGAGGCGGCACTGAGCTTTATTGCCATAACTACCTGAAAAGACGTGCGGATTCTATGCGGCGGCCTGTTTCTTGGCATCAGCGGCAGGGGCTGTGCCGGTGGCAGCCGCAGGAGTCCCGGTACTCGGAACGCCTCCGCCCTGAGCCTCTTTGGCCTTTTGAGCTGCTTCGCGCTTCTTTTTCTCCTCTTCCTTCTTCAGGCGGGTATAGTCGAGGTAGCAAAGGTTGGCCTGGATATTGTCGGTATTGCTGTATACGTAGGCCAAGAAAAATTCAGTGATAGTGGCTTTGCGATTGGCAAGCTCCTCGGCCAGCCTCAGCACCAAAGCCATGCGGTGTTTATTCTCGTTCTCGAATGCTTCCCACCATTTGCGGGCCGAGCCGGTTGTATTGTCCCAATCGAGCTTCTTCTTTGTTTCGGTAAGCTTGTCCAGGACCTGTTGATCAGTCCAACCTTTGGTGTTCGAAATGCCCGGCGGCAGCGCTCCAGGCGCGGCAGCGGCTCCCGCGGCTCCAGGTGCTCCGGCGGCCGGCAGAGGCTCAGGAGCCTTTTCCTCGTACACAATTTCCGAGGTGCGCAGCTTTAGCTCTAGCTCATCAGAATCAAACTCGGTGAGACGCTTAAGCATCTCCGGAATCTGATAGAAGGGCGTCATATGCCCCTGGAACACCGGAGTATTGGGCATGAAGAAGGTATTGATGTTGTCTGCCGGACGGCCGATTTCATCGGGAGTTAGCACGGCGCGCTGCTGCACTTGTTCTTGAGTGCTATCGTTCTTGCTGGCGAACCACTCCACCATCTTCTTGTTGCTGCCTTCCGAAGCAGTCTTGAAGCGGATGGTCATCTGGCCGGTCTCTTTGGATGCCCACTCGGAGTCCTGCAAGTCCAACGCAGGCATGAAAAGCTTGGTGCTGAAGCCGGCGAGCACGGAATCCGCGTCGTCGCCGTAGTTCGCTTTGACCTGCGCAATCGACTGAATGGCAGCAACGATACTAACATTGCGCGAACGTAACGTATTGAGCTTGACGTGAATGTCAGGCAAGCGTCCCAGTGCCGATGCAAACTCGTCGATGACGAGAGAGACCGGACGCGGCAGGGTGACGCCCGGACACTGTTCGGCGCGCTTGGTCAAGAAGCGCAAGAGTTCGATGACGATGACGTTTGCCATCGGGCGCAGCATTTCTAATTCTGACTCGCGCAGCTCGATGATGAACAACGTCGGCTTCGAAATGAGATCCTCGATATCGAGTTCATTTTGCGATGTCGTCGCGCGGATTGCTTTGAGGTCCCACGCGCTCAAGCGCATCGAGAGCTCTGACATGATCGTGTCGGCGTTTTGCGATCCTGAGCGGGCGAGTTCGATGAATGTGCGAGTGTTGCGCAAGGCTTGCGGGTGGGCCTCGAGCCAATTACAGAGCGGCTTCAT
>JAYRHW010000021.1:0-4287 GCA_041907145.1 Bdellovibrionota bacterium | reverse complement strand
CCCTGTCCCAGCTGAATTGGTATCACGAGCTCTCTCAGCTCGACGCCAGCTCGGTCAGCTCGGCGTTGATCCCCAGGCTGTCAATCAGATCACAACCGGCCTGCAATCCGGTCAGATGAGTGATTCCGACGCCAATTCAGCACTAGCATCCGGACGCCCGACGAGTATTGAGCAGCTGTACCAGGTACCAAGTGCCGTCGGTGTCGCTACAGGTCAGGGTGATATCGGTGGAGCTTTTCGGGAAGCGGATGTGCTGGGATTGAAAAATCTCACTCATCCACTCCCTTTTTTAGCCTCGGCTGGCCTGGGCACGGCGGGTTATCTCGCCGGCAAGCGCTTGCAGAAGGCTTACGATCTCCACCGCATTGCTGCCGGGACCATGCCACTGGTCAAGGAAGTGGCCAAGGGGGATAAGTCTTCCAAGATTAAGTCGCCTCCAGGCTCGATCCCGAAAGGCCCAGCAGCGACCCTGGAGATGCACCAGAACCAATTCCTGGCCAATCAGAAAGCGCCCCAGACGCTCGGGGAATCGCTGCTACGCCCCTGGACCAAAATTCGGGACATGATGCGGGCGAATGGCATCGCTGAGGATCTCGGGCCGAAAGATATCCCAGCCCCCACCCCGCCCGCCCGTCCCCAGCGCTCCTACGCAGAATTACCGACAGAACCAGCGCCACGAGCCGGTAATCGCCTTGTCAAGGTCCGCCCGGAGCCAGTGACTCGTGGACATCTCGAGAAATTGCTCGGGGCGCACCGGATGGTCTCACCGGCCTCCCGCTTGTTGCCGACAGCGATGGGCGCACTCGGGGCGACATTACCCCTGATCGCCGCGGAATGGCTGCCTGGCATCTCGCGCCTGGGATCGGAATACCGTAGCGGACGTCCAGCCGTTCGCGAGCTGGCTTCTGTCAATCGCGAGATCAATGCCCGTAAGCAGGAAAAGGCTAAGAAAAAGAAGAAAACGGAACCGCCGGAGAAATCCGCGTCTTCTAGCGATGCCTCGGTGCTTGGTCTATTCACCAAGAAAGCGATCACCGAGGCGTTCAAAGCTAATGCGCTAACTAATTGGCTGAATAAGCAGCATGCAAATCCGACGATGAGCCCGGAGATGCAGCGTCTACGGGCTTTAGCGTTTGCTCGTAAAAGTGAGTTACATGATAATTTTAACTTTTTTCACCCATCGCGTTTGTATACTCGACCGATGACTGGTCCCGGCTCGGTGGAGCGCTTGCCTTCGCTGCAGCTCCGCTCCTGGCGTTCCTGGCGCGCTGGTCCAGGCAGTCTAGCTCATGAAATGCCTGGTCCCTGGCCGATGCTTCCATTTAAGGCCAAGAAGAATATTCGGCAGATGCTCACCGAAGGCCATCCTCTTGGTAAGGAAATGCTCACCACAGCTCGACAGGGTGGTGCTGGACCACTTATTATGCAAGACATGATGGAGGATATTGGGATGCCTTCTTTTGCGCAGAAGGCACTCATGCATGACGCTAAAAGTCACATGCTACACGCAGATACCTCAGGGCATTGGCGTTATACTGAGTCGCCCCGTAAGCCGTTGATCTTACCTGCCGAACGTAAAACGACAAATAACGAGCTAGCGGCGAATTGGAATATGCCAGAAGCTGAGAACCCTCTTAGGGGAATTAACAGCCTACTCGTCGATCGATTGCAGAGCACGCCCGAGCAGCTCGTACCCAGTTGGTTCAGAGATACTCGGTATTTGGACTCCGACAGAACCAGAAACTATCTCCAAAACCGCGCTCCTGAGCTGTCAGCAGCCGTTGAGCGTCTGCGCGCAGCCATCGCCGCACAACATCAGGCAGGAAGTTCATCATGAATTCGGAACCAGGCAGCACGGGAGAAATACAACCCGCCAGTCCGAGAACTGAGCCGGGCATCACTGAACTTCCAGATGTTGTTTGCTCCCCGGTAAAATCCCCTTACCGGGACACACCGCTTTGGGCGATCGAGCAAGCCAGCGCGAGTGCGATCAATCGACGCCTGCAGCAATTAATCTGTCGCCGTCGGAATTCATCATGAAATCCTCACTGCGTAAATCCGCGCTCTCCGCCCGTAAGGTCCTTCAGACGCTCGGACAGGCTCGCGCACGCCATGTGGATCCTGCCCGCATCGATCGATTTCTAAATCGGGCGGATAGCTGGCAGCGCAAGATATCTCCGCAGCGATCTCGCGAGCTAACTGAAGTACTTTTTGGCGATCAGCATTTAATGCCAGAGGACCCAAGGCTAATTACGGGACCAAAGGCTTGGCGACCTCAGCTACTGCAGTCAGTCCAGAGCTGGCGTTCTAGGCCATTGCCAGCTACTAACACTTACAGTATTTCGCTACCAGACATACCAGAATTGCCGCTGCAGGCAGCTTCTCCTCTTCGCCAGGCTTATGTCGAAAGCTTTCAGCGTGCCTTTCCAGGTGTATCTGTGCCGGACCTGCATGTCGGCGTTAATTACGCGGAGACTCTTGGCACACCAGCCGCCTATGTGCCAGCTTCTGTAGCTAAAGATTTTGGCTATCCGAAATCTACCGTACTAGCCGTACCCAATTGGACGGTCTTGTTACACGAAACCGGGCATGCTTCCGATCCGGCTTGGCTGAATAAAGTTTCTAAACGTCAAACAACGACAACACCAAGTTTGCTCCGAGTTATGACTCCGGAAGTGCGGGCCAATCATCGGGCTCTCCGGTTCTTGCCGCATTTTCGCGAAGCACTAGAAGCGCGCCATTTACCAACTCAAGGTCTACCAACGACAAATAGTGAGTATAATCAAGTTGCTCAAACAGCTATCGATAATTATTATCATCAATTGCTGCAGACCGCACTAGGCCCTAAGCGTATACCCTCTCACCTGGCAAGTTTGCGGGAGCAATCCTATATGCAGTCCAACCCAGATTACATGCGTATGCTTGAGGAAGAAGTTCGTCACAATATGTCATCAGCTGGTTTATCGGAGATGGGTGCCCCACGTCTTCTTCGACAAGCTATGGGAATTCCTGGTACAGTAGATCCAAGTCAACGAGCAGGATTACCATTCCTGCTAAAACCTAAGCCGGGGAAGTCCAGTGGCTGAGATGACTCAACCTTTTATTAAAATCGTCTCTCCCGATGACTGGGATTTTCGGGAGCCAGCCGTCCAGCAGGTGAAGGTGGCTTCTGATGGGCTCACTGGTGAAGACCGGAAAAGCCTGATCAAACGCGCCGGTCATCATCTCGCTTCTATTGTGGATCAGCTCGGCTTGAAGCCGGGTGATGTCCTGGCCCACATGAATGCTCTTGGGGCGACCGAGTTCTGGAGTCCGAATAGAAATGGAGACGGATTTTTGAAGGAGGCATTGCAAAAGTATCATCCGACCTTTGTGAAATGCGCACGACCATACCGGGATCACAAGAATAGTGGGACCGATCCCCATTTCGGTGTCGTGAAGTGGTCATCCTATAACCCGGAGATGCACCGGGTTGAATTGCTGGTGATTTACAACGGTAATAAAACCGCAGCAGCCCGGAATGGTGGTCTCGTCGCGTCACGGGAAATCGAAAGCCTGGAAAAGAACGGCTCGATTCCTGTGTCCATGTCCTGCCGTCTTCCTTTCGATGTCTGCAGCTCGTGTCATAATCGTGCCCGGAGCCGCGTCGAGTACTGCGATGACCCGAAATATGGTGGGCACTGCAAAGCGGGTGGCCTGAAACGCAATATCGGGCGCTACTGTGGTGAAGATCATGCGCCCATTCTGCATGCCGACAACCCGGACCCGACATTCTTTGATATCAGCAGTGTTCATCGGCCAGCGGATCGGGCGGCTTATGCGATCGGTCTTGCGAAAGCGGCTGGTGCATCCATTCCAGGCGGGGCGATGCTAGCTGAGGCCTGGAATGTCAAGGCACCAGCTCGATTGATGGCCTCTCAGTCCGCAGCCCCTTTTTATGATCTCGCAAGCTATTTCGCTGAATCAACCAAAGCCGCGGCTTATCAACCGGACGCCTGGGCCAGTGCGTTCTATGCTCAGGCACGTCAAGCTCATCAGCTCCCCGCTTTATTTCCTAAAGCAGCTGCGGATACGGCTTATACCGCTTTGGTCAAGCAGGAAATCATCCTGCCGATCTCAGGTTTCCTGCAATTGGCTAGCGAGCTATCTCAGGGGAATTCAACGAAAGCTGCTGCTGCGGCCGAACGGGCTCGTCCCTTGATTCCCGCTGCTTTTGCTCATCTGGCGAATGATCCCGAGCTACCCATCTTTCTTGGTGAATCCCCCTGGGAATCGAATCGGGTGATT
>JAYRHW010000020.1:0-6844 GCA_041907145.1 Bdellovibrionota bacterium | reverse complement strand
CGGGAGAGCGCCGTGGTCGGACTTTGCGCTCTACTGGCGGCATTCGCTCTTGCCCGCGGAAAGATAAAATCGATAAGACTAAATAGTCTGGGGCTCGCCTGGGGGATCACAGCAGTATTCCTAACTGATTGGATGCTGCGTCCCTACAACCTCCTGCAGGGAGATTATATCCGCGGGGAAATAATCCTGGGCAGCCTGCTTGCAGTCTGGGCTCTTCGCAACCAGGCTCCCAAGATCCTCGCCAGCCTTTTTCCGCTAACCGTATTATTGCTTGTATTCTCTTTCCTGAGCGAGGCACACGGTCGGTTATTGTTCTCTGATGATAATCCGACCTTCATCTACCGCCTGCTGTTGCTGCAAAGAAACTTCCCCTTTCTCCCCTTTTATAATCCGCTCTGGAACGCCGGCATCGAGGCTCGCGACTTTTTTGCTACGGGAAGCTTGAATGTCTTCCTACTCTTTTCTCCTCTCATCTACTGCGTGGACGTTTTCAAAGTCTACAATCTTATAGTGATCACTTTGCTCTTTGGTCTCCTGCCCGTATCCCTGTGGCTGGCCGCGCGGCTCTTAGGTCAGCGCGCGGCGATTCCCGGTTTAGCTGCGGTGCTCGGAATGAGTTCCAGCCTCTTGTGGTATCGTTGGGCGCTCAAATACGGCACCCTTGGATTTATTACCTCTGCGAGCTTATTCGTCTTGAATCTGGCACTGGCTTCGCGCATCTGCGATCCCAGCCATCGGCCGCGAGCTCGAGAACTTTTCTTCTCGATTGCCAGTTTCTCTTTGATGATATTCTGGACTCCGGCAGGACTAGCATGCGTGCCGATTGCCATTCTGGCGCTCTCTCGATTACCAAAATTGATGCGCAAACGTGCCTTTATAAGTTTTGGGGTACTGCTCGTGATGCTGAACCTTCCCTGGATCACTCTATTTTGGAAGGTGTCAAACGTCGGAAATTTCGTGCAATCCAAGCGTCCAAATTACGCCGCTTTGGCTGATGAAAAGGGTCCCCAATACAACTATAGCAGTCCGAGCGACGAGCATATTAATACACGGGAGAGAACTGGAACGTTCTCTTTAGCGGTTGCCTTACAGCGCCTACGCGAGAATTCAGCTTCCACAAATCCCTTACTCATTTTTCTTGGTCTACCTGCCCTATTTTTGTACTGCGGCAGAGGAAAATGGCTGCTTGCCGGCACCAGCGTCTGGCTGATTGCTTTGGGGAGCGTAGTTTCCCAACTCAAGCCTCAGTTGGAATTGGATCGCATGTTCGTTCTACTGGCGATTCTCCTCTGCATTCCCACCGCCGCGCTTTTGCACAGATTATGGAGCTCTCCGCTTGATCGCTGGTATAAGCTCACGCCGGCCGCCTTGTGCGCTGGCTTCTTGTTCGCAGGTGTATTTTCAACGGCGGCGGTCTTGCTAAACCGCAGTATCGAACGCTTCTATTTTGCCGAGCCGGGGATATATAAACTAGCAGAAACCATCAAGGCGGAGGCAAAGGGTGGCAGAGCTCTATTCTCTGGCTTTGTTCTGCATGACCTCTATCATGGACATCTAGCTCCTCTCGTGCAGCTAGCCGGCACCTCACTTGTAGCCTCGAGCCCCTTCCATGACCAATGGCAGTATAAGGAAATTTTTCCAAGACAAGTACTAACTGGCGGAGATCAGGCTATCGAGGAATATCTATCCATGATGAATGCTACCCTCGTACTGGCCCATGAAGATCGTTGGAAAACCTATTTTTCTGGGCATGCGGAAAAATATACGGAGCTTTTGGGCGGTAGCATATTCAATCTTTATCGACGGAATGGCTATACGAGTAACTATTTCCTGGAGGGTAATGGCAGCTTGATCGAAGAAACCTCCAACCACGTCACCGTGAGACTGGAGTCAGATCGCGCCGTTCTTAAATATCGCTATTATGATTTCTTACAAAGCTCCGCGTGCAGTCTCGCCCGCAAGGAAATTCTCCCGGGCCTAGACTTCATTGAACTATCAGGCTGCCCAATCGGACAAGCAGTCACCATTCAATCGCAAAATCCGCTTACTCGTTTATTGAGCGGAGGAAAATGAAGGCTGTAGGACTCTTAGCACTGCTCGCTATTGTCGTACTTGGAATAGCGCTGGGACTCGACGCTTCCGGACTCGTTTTCCAGGCTGATCGCACCTTAGCAAACCCCACCCTTAGCACTCAGGAATGGATACCCCTCATTAACCTCAGGAATAATGCATTTCTCTTTTGGCGCTATGACATCGTCCTCCTTACTCTCTCTCGTTGGCTGCCCCTTCGTGCAGAAGTGGCATACGCGCTTTCTGCGTTGCTTGTCTTTTCACTCGGAAACTTTCTGCTCTTGCTTAGGCTCTCGGCGCACCGCGCACCACACGCTGCCCTGGTCTTGACCGTCCTGACAAGCACCGCCCTTTTGGGCGTATTTGGCTGGGATTCAGTTCTCTTTGCCAGTGTCGCATGGATCCCGTTGCTGACTCTTTGCCTGATTGCCTTGCTCCACGGACGCGAGGCTCTCGGTATTTTTATAGCCGCAAGCTGCTACTTCAGTTTTCGATTAATGCACAGTGCGAACATACTAGCACCGCTGTTCGGGCTTTATGCGCTCACTGCGGCGGGGTTTTTCTTCCGTGAACTTCGGCCCAGCGGACGCAGTGTATTGTCGGGAGCACTCGCCCTTTCGGCAGTCATTATCTTTGGCTTCGCCTCGCAGCCCTTTCAAACGGTGCCGAATATGAATAGCCAAGGGTACCCCTACTTCGCTCATGTCGTACGCGACGATGATGTCGGGGAGAAACTTCATCCGTTGATCGGACCAAGCTCGCGCATCCCCTACATTGACCGAGATGCCGTGCGGGAATACTCAGGTCCCATCTCCATTGCTCTGGGGCTTCTCGCACTCTACTTGTTACGGGCAGCACGGCTATACGGAAATCGAGCAGGACAAATAGCCAGTCAAGCAGCGTTCGGACTCACTGCCTTAAGCTGTATAGACCTATTCTTACCCCCCAATCTCTCCGCTATCGCACCGTTAGCGGCGCTTTCCCGCTTAGTCCCCGGAGCAGCGGCGTATCCCGCCTCAGAGGCGGCATTAGTGCTGGCGATCGTGTGCATAGGAATCGCTGCAGCCTGCTCGCGTGCTGCGCTGGTGCCGGGGGCTATGTTTTTCTGCCTGGCCATTCTCCCCTCGGCGGTATTAGCCCCTCAAATGCCTCGGCTCCATTTCGATTTCTCGCTCTATACAGCTGACGAGCAACAATTTGCGGTCTCGCCATCGCTACCAGTACTCCATACCTTGGGGCCCTGGATTTTACGAGAACGCTCGCGCATCGAGCGGACAAACTTTGCACCAAGTAACGCGTTCCCGGTTGAGGTCGTGGCCTCGCACAATAAGCCTGGCAACGAGGTGGGGCTTATGTTTGATTTGAATCGCAACACGCGCTGGTCCCCCGGGCGTGCGCTTCAGGACGGAACTGAATGGTTGTACCTCAAGTTCACAACTGCGCAAAAACTATCCGGCATTGAGCTAGCCGGTGGAGCGTATAAATCCGATTTTCCACGAGCTCTGCGAATATCAACACTGTCAGATTGCCCTTCCGGCAGTGTGGACATTGTGCAGCTCCACAACCTAGCCTCGGAGCTCATTCATTACCAGCCCTGGGATGGCGCCGTGGCATTTACCCCAGCTGGAGTCCCCTATTACACGGCACAGACTCGAGTCCAGGCATTCTTTCCCCGTAGTGTTGAGGTGCACTGCCTGCTGCTCGAGCAGACCGGGAAAGTGGGTAATCTAGATTGGTCTGTATCCGAGCTACGACTCGGCATCGAGGGCGATACTCCTGTGCCGCCCAGCGACGATCCGACGTAAGGAAAGTTTACTCGTTGACAGCGATCTTCTTTGAAGAATTGAGTACGCCAGCGACAAGCTCCGGATGAGCTTTTATATTTCCGGCCACATTGTCGAGCACGCCATTTATGAACATCGGCGAATCGACGGTGCCGTACGACTTGGCGATCTCAATAGCTTCATTGATGCTGACGCTTACAGGAATATCATCAAGGAAAGCAATTTCATAAACGGCCAAACGCAGGATATTGCGATCGACACGGCACATGCGATTAATGCTCCAATTAGTCGATGCCGCAGATATCTGAGCATCCACGAAATGCAGCATTTCGAGCACACCATGAATCAGGGTCTTGCTAAACGTCACATTGTCGTTCGGCGCAAGCTCGACCGTGGCTGGAACTCCCCCGGTTTCAGGCTTGAAGGTGTTGAAGTATAAGTCCACGCACTCCGAAGTCCATTCTCCGAGCGTGTCGCACTGGTATAAGGCCTGTAAAGCGGCCTCACGCGCCTTGCGTCGTGATTTCATCTGACCCCCTTGTCAATCTGACGAAGCACCTGGACCATTTCTATGGCTGCCAATGCAGCGTCAGCTCCCTTGTTTCCCGCCTTGGTGCCCGAGCGCTCGATCGCTTGCTCAATCGAATCAGTCGTTAAAACACCAAAGGATACGGGAATTCCTGTCGCTAGTGACGCTTGCGCAACTCCGCCGGCAGCCTCGGAACATACGAGGTCGTAGTGGGTAGTGGCGCCGCGAATAACCGCGCCGAGCGCAACAATTGCATCAAATTGTCCGGACTCCGCCAGCTTCTTGCAGGTGAGTCCAATTTCGAAACTTCCTGGGATATGGACGATAGTAAGATCGTTCTTGCTTCCGCCGTGGCGAGTAATAGCATCGATGGCACCGGAAACGAGCTGTTCCACGATGAATGCATTGAAGCGAGGAGCAACGATTGCGAACCGCATCCCGGCGGCGCTCATTTGTCCTTCAATGACGTGTACCACTAGCAACTCCCCACTCAACGATCGAATGCCTAGGCCGAAAACTTCCCGACAAATTAGTTATTCCGCTAGGCTTGGTCAGTGTGACCTATACAGGCTCCTGCATCGACTTGGGTTGGTCCGATGCGCCAGTACGTATTCTCGCGGATTTCTAACCAAGAACTTATAATAATTACAGTATCCTATCAACAAGGACATCCTTAGCCGAAGGATTTTATAAGCTCGTGGCGGGCACTATGTGTGCCGGGGGCTTGGACTTAAGTTCAATGGTTGTAGGGGATTAGCTAGACTGCCCACAGGCGGGCCAGTTGCACCAACTAGGGCCTATAAAAGATGCCCAAGCTTACTGCGTTTGGTGTCCAGATAGGCCCTGGAATGCTCATCAGGACTAACAATCAGCGGAACCCTTTCAACGATATCGATGCCAAGCTGCTCAAGAGTAGACAGCTTTTCTGGGTTATTGGTGAGCAACCGCACAGAGTGCACCTCGAATGAATCGAGAATCTTGGCTGCTACCGCAAAGTCTCGCATGTCGGCAGGAAATCCAAGCCTAAGGTTCGCTTCCACGGTGTCATGCCCCTGATCCTGCAGGGAGTATGCCCTCAATTTATTGGTCAAGCCGATTCCTCGCCCCTCTTGGCGCAAGTACAAAATCATCCCACCGCCCTGCTCGACGATCTGCCGCATCGCCTCATGCAATTGCTCTCCGCAGTCGCAGCGCCGGCTGCCAAAAACATCTCCAGTCAAACACTCAGAGTGAATGCGCACGAGCGCACCTGCCTCAGAGCGCAGCTGCCTGGGATCCCCGAACACCAAGACTAAATGCTCTTTTCCGGCGGCATCATCTTGGAATACGAAAGTCCGGCAGGAGCCAAAATCTGTCTGAAGCTCGGCTTCCCCCACTGCTCGAATAAGAACTTCCTCTCGAATACGGTATCTGGTGATTTGCTCAACAGAGCCAATCTTCAGTTTATGGGCACCTGCAAATTCATTAAGCTGCGATCCGCGTGCCATGCTGCCATCAGCATTTAATATCTCACAGATGACACCTGAAGGTTTAAAGCCCGCAATTCTGGCCAAATCAAAGGACCCTTCCGTTTGTCCCTGGCGGCCGATAACTCCGGCTGGATTAGCAATCAAAGGGAATACGTGCCCTGGACTCACGAAATCCTCAGGCTGGGAACGCGGATCTAGAAGTTTCTGCATGGTTAGCAAGCGGCTGGCCGCTGTCACTCCCTGATGAGCCACAGTGCGGTGATCAACGCTAATGGCAAACGGAGTGTTGAAAGGGGAATTATTATTGATGGTCTGAAGCGGTAACTGCAGCTGCGCGGCCAACTCGGCCGAGATACTGACGCATACCAGTCCTCGGGCATGGGCCAGCATTAGGTTCATATGATCAATCGTCAGCGCCTCGGTAGCGATGGCGATATCCCCTTCATTCTCACGCTTCTCATCATCGACAAGAATAACCGGTTCGCCTCTCCTAAAGGCCTCGATGACTTCTGAGAATGGGTGAAGTTGAATTCTTCCTGGCGGCTGCACGGCGCTAGAACTCCACGATGCTAGGGGCTTGGTACCCATCTACTAATCAGAATTTGCGGCGCGCGCTCTGGATTTCTTCCCAGCCGATTCCAAACTCTGCAACGTATCGACGAATTGGTTCACATCCGAGAACTCTCGGTATACAGACGCGAATCGGACGTAGGCGATCTTATCCAGGCCCTTGAGAGCTTCCATGATAAAGTCCCCGATTTGAATACTTGGAACTTCCTTTGCGCACCCCTCAGACACCCTAAGTTCGATATTATCGACAGTGCGCTCGATATCCTCCATGCTGACTGGTCGCTTCTCGCAAGCACGGATGATGCCGGCCTTCACCTTCGCGCGTTCGAAAGGCTCGCGGCGTCCGTCCTTCTTCACCACCATCGGCAGCGACAACTCGACACGTTCAAAGGTCGTAAAGCGAAAGCCGCAGCCTTGGCACT
>JAYRHW010000019.1:0-2473 GCA_041907145.1 Bdellovibrionota bacterium | reverse complement strand
TACGGTCTTAGTTACGTTGGATTGGATGGCAATATCGGATGCATGGTAAACGGGGCAGGTCTCGCCATGGCAACCATGGATATTATTAAGCACTTTGGTGGAGCTCCTGCTAATTTTTTGGATGTGGGCGGTGGGGCAAACAAGGAGACTGTCACCGAAGCGTTCAAGATTTTACTCTCGGATGAGAACGTCAAGGGCATTCTGGTCAATATCTTCGGCGGTATAATGAAGTGCGACGTTATTGCGGGGGGTATCGTCGAGGCAGCTAAAGAACTTGGCGTAAAGGTTCCGCTCGTTGTCCGCCTCCAAGGCACAAACGTAGAACTCGGAAGGAAGATTCTGGCCGATTCAGGGCTCAGGATCCAACCTGCAGACACCATGGACGATGCCGCAAAGAAGATTGTTTCGGCAGTAAAGTAAGGAGACTCTGATGAGCGTTCTCGTAAACAAGAATACAAAGATTATTACGCAGGGAATGACCGGAAAGACCGGCTCCTTCCATACCCGCGCCTGTAGAGACTACGGTAGCAAGATGGTAGCCGGAGTTGGGCCGGGAAAGCGCGGGCAGAATTTCGAAGGTATCCCGCTATTCGATACAGTGTCTGAGGCCAAGTCCGAAACCGGCGCCACGGTCAGTGTGATCTATGTGCCTCCGCCATTCGCCGCCGACGCCATTATGGAGGCTGTCGATGCCGATTTGGACCTCGTTATCTGTATTACCGAGGGAATTCCTGTTCTTGATATGCTGAAGGTGAATTCCTTTATGCAGGGTAGGAGAACTCGCCTAATTGGACCCAATTGCCCGGGAATTATTACCCCAGGAGAATGTAAGATCGGCATCATGCCCGGACATATTCATAAGCCTGGAAAGGTTGGGGTGGTATCCAGGAGCGGCACGCTCACGTATGAAGCCGTCTTTCAGCTTACTGAGCTAGGAATTGGCCAGTCTACCTGTATCGGTATTGGCGGCGATCCTTTGAACGGAACTAACTTTATAGATTGCTTGAAGCTCTTCAATGAAGATCCTCAGACCGAGGCCGCGGTCTTCATCGGGGAAATCGGTGGAAATGCCGAGGAGCAGGCCTGTGACTGGATTAAGGCCAATATGAAGAAGCCGGTTGTTGGATTTATCGCCGGGTCGACAGCACCGCCGGGCCGTCGCATGGGCCATGCGGGGGCGATCATCAGCGGCGGAGCTGGTACCGCGGAGGCAAAGTTTGCTGCCATGGAGAAGGCAGGGGTGCACGTAGTGCGTACCCCGGCTGAAATCGGCGCTAAGATGAAGGCGGTTCTGTCCCGCTAAACCCAGATATCGTTCTTGCTTTGGGTCTTGAGAAGGCCCGCAGTGCGCAATGCGGAAAGTTTCTGCATGATACGGCGTTGAGCATCCTCGACGTCACGAAGCTTCACCTGGGGCAGGTTGGCAAAGTCTTCGTTAACTATCTGCTGGCGACGATCGCTCATATTTTCAAATAGAATTTTCTTGACCTTTTCACTTGCGGTCTTGAGCGAGAGCACCAAATCGCGGTGCTCGACTTCCTTAATTAAAATCTGTACTCCGGTGGGTTGTAGATCGGCAATCTCTTCGAAATTGTAGAGCTTCTCCTCAATCTTGGTTGCAAGGGTAGGGTTTGCTCCCTGAATAGCCTTGACGATACGCTCCCGATTTTGCGGGCGCATGGAGTTGAGTATTTTCGCCGCAACGGAAGGGCCGTCTACCACTTCGTCAGGTGATTTGTCGTCTTGTTCAGCCATGTCTGCCTAAAATTACACACCTCTCCTATACTAGATGAGGCGTACAGCTCCCGAGACTCCTAGATTTTTAACCATACAATTCAGCTCGTTACGGGTGCAAAATCGAGTATCAGGAGACTCACCGATCGAACCACTGAGAGCGGCGGATATCGATAGTTTGCGGGGCGCGGTGCTTGTGAAAATGGGTTTTGAATCGAGAGAGCACGAATTGCACATGTCGCTCTTCTAGCCCGTTAAACTCCGAGAGTTTTGAGTTTAGTTCCGGAACATCGAGCCCGCGCTTCAATGCTCTGAACAGTGCCAGAGTGGCCGGCTCAAGCTCGTCGTAGGTAAAGCCAAGTTCCTGGAAATCGGTTTGACCGCGGTAGAGTCCAGCTGAAGGCTCTGCATCCTGAATGCTTTGCGGGACTCCGTAATGTTTGGCCAGTTGATAGACTTCGGATTTAACCAGGTCCGAGAGTATGAATATGTCTGCGAGGGCATCTCCGCCCTTGGTATCGTATCCGATGAGGTCCTCAGAGAGATGTCCCGTTCCCATGACGCGAGCACGCTTCTTATGTCTAATGCTCAGCTCTCCGGAGAACGAGTACAGAACGTTCATCCGTACGCGAGGGCGAACATTTGCATAGGTGAGAATATCAAGTTTTGCAGTGCCAAGGGCCTTCTCAAGTTCTCGTTCGATGGCTGAGCAGCTGTCACCAATCGATACGATATGATG
>JAYRHW010000018.1:0-17754 GCA_041907145.1 Bdellovibrionota bacterium | reverse complement strand
GTAATTCCTGCATATAGCCGATATGTTCTGCGGCCGAGGAAAGCGCTGCTTCCATAGGATCAGCGCCGGCTTCCGCGAGTGCAGGATCGAGGGACCCAAAATTTACACCAATGCGCACGGCGCAGTTGTTTCGTTTGGCAGCCTCGACAATGAAACGCACTTTTTCTCTCACCGGAACCTGCTTTTCATGGTGATGCAAATGACCCGGGTTATAGCGAATTTTGTTCACATGCGGAGCAACGACTTCAACCAGACGATAGCTTTCCTGCAAATCGACGACGAGTCGGGCATCCGTGCGTTTGCGAATCTCTCCCAGGCACTCCACATCACGCTTGCTATCGACTGCAACACGAATGATATCCGCGCCGTGCTTTTGCAGTAACTGGATCTGCCCTAACGTTGCCTCGACGTTCTGTGTATGAGTAGCGCACATGGATTGAACCGAAATCTTACCGGCGCTGCCGATAACGAGATCCCCCACGTGGACTGAGCGGGTTTTTCTGCGGGTGATACGATGCGGAGACGACTCTGGACTCATAGCTTGCGTGAAAAGCGGGGCCAATTTATACCGGGAACAACGTTTTTAAGTGCGACGCGGAGCAAGCTCGGCGTGCGAGCGACTGTTATATCATCGGACTCCAATTAGTTCCAACGTATGCGACCCCGGGATGTTTACTTCATAGGCAAGAAAATGCGGCTAACTCACCTTTCCCTCTCAGTATTATTGCTTGTGGGCTGCCTCACCTCGGTTTTCGTTCCGCCCACTTCGGCTTGGGCTGAGGATGAGAAGTCAGGGTTTATCGCGACCTGGAAGCTTTTGAATCCGCAGGAAAAACAGCAGTTTATGGCGGGGTACCTGTACGGTTGGAGGGATGCAGCCAAGGTTACAGATATCGCAATTGGCTACGTCAAGGAAAACCCCAACAAGGCCGTTGAGGGCCTTGAGAGCGTTCGCTCCCTGTACGATGTTTCGCGCTTTAGCAGCTCAAGCATAGCTCAGAAGATTGATGAGTTTTTTCAGGACGCCGACAATAGGGAGGCCAGCCTAGCGGCCGCAGTCAGCTATGCCCGGTCCAGGCTTCGCTAGCCAGCACTCGCCGTTCGAGGTGAATTAGACGCTGAACTGTGCTAGGATGAGTCCTCTTAAGTGACTCAATTCTTGGATAAAAAAGCAGAGGTCTGTGGACGATATCAACGAAATTTTTGAACGTATCGCTGAACGTTTTGAACAGCCGGTACCAATCGGCGGACGCTGCGAAAGTAACGTCTATTATCGCGTCGAATCCTTGACGGAAAGTGACCTGGACGCCTGCGCAGAATACGTAGCCCACCGCATACATAATGTCGTGTCGCCTCAGCAGCCACAGTTATTCTTGAAGCTCCCCGGAGGCTACAGCTTTTTCGCCGAAAGATTGTGCGCCATCTATTCGGAAATATTCGGCAAGGGCAAAGAGATTCCGCTCGAGCAGTATATGGAATCAAAACTCTCTAATGGTCACGGAACCAAGTACCGTGGTCACAATGCAATTCTCATCACAGACGTGATCACTACCGCGCGCTCCAGCTTGGAGGCCCATACCAAGGCCACTTTGCGAGGCATTCCCGTGCTTTGCTGGGCAACTTTGATTGATAGAACTTTTGGTCCCGGGCCTGTCCCTGTTGTTTCAGCCTATACAGGCGAACCAGTAAGGGTCCTTACGCAGATCGGGTAAAGGGATTCTGCCAACAACTCAGTGATTTCTGCCTGTGATTAAGGTAGCTGATCGTTGTTGGCGACGACGTCAAACTCCAGCATCCAGCACAAATCTTGAATCATCCAGGCCAGCCGCTCGAAACGCGGGGTCCCGTCACTAAGGACGCTGGCAGCCTTGGTCAGATGCTCCTTGGCTGAGCGCACGCAATCGAGGTGCTCATCTCGCAGCATCTCGCGTCTCGCGCCTCCGGTGTTCGGTTGTTCTCGTACCTGCGGTGCAGCGAACTGAATTACTTGGCCCATAGCGATACGTTCGAATGAAATGTCAGATCAGAGCGGCACTAGGTTTAAGCAAATTAAACTTAGAAAGCAAGAACTATCGGTATCGTGAAAGGAGAAAAATATCTGTGGATAACTTTTCAACAGCCGGAGTTTTCCACAAGGCAATGCGCTTACCGCGCTAGCGCCCGCGTAACGGAATAACCTTGGCGATTTGACGCTCCTCATGCACAGCACTCTCAGGAACTACTTGCTCCTGCGAGAGCTCAATGGTGGGCGGAGCGATGCGGCTGCGGGTGAGTACTTCCTGCAATTCGTGATGCGCAGCCTGAGCCGCCTGCTCTTTCGCTTTGAGCAAAACAAGTTCGCGCCCCAGCACCGCCGCCTTAATGAAATCACTGTTTTCAGCGCAGGTAACCAATTCTTTGCGCTTCACATGCACTTCAGCTTCAGCGGATCTCCAAGTGGTATAAAAGCGATCACGCAGAGTGAAAATATCCGCAGCCAGCGCACGGGCGTTCGGGCTCTCCATGGCGGAAGAAATTTGCCGCAGTAGGTCCGAGTTGACTTCCTTCCATTGCTGCACCTGCATGTCGTTAAGTTCTGAATGTGCAGCGTTCGGCAGCCGGCCAACGGAGGTGTAAAGGCGCAGAGCTTTCCTGCTCTTTTGCATCAGTTCTGACAGGCGGCTACGAAAGGTATGATTTTCCATTCGCGGGATGTTACAAATGCAGATCCGAAAAATCAATCACGATCTGTCTCCTCACTAAAAAGCAAGCCGGGCGCACTAACGTATCGCATCCTAACAATTTTATCGCGTGTTACCTTGTTTTGAAAATTATTTCTTGGGCCAATGCCCGGATGAGTGTCGCTAGGCATATTACATGCGCATGACTTTTGCTCGCACCCTTCCGGCAGTACGGCATGCATGCAGAAGCGAACCTCGCGCAATATGTGCAGGTATCACCGTTGGATCGAAATCACCGCGGCCCACCCAGGCGCATACTGCCGGGCTGGAGGAAAAGTAGCTTCTCAACGCTTCCTCGATTACTTGCAATGTCGCCTCCTTACCGCGCGCCATAAAGAGCGCGCTCAATACTTCGTTATTGTGGAGACGCAGCCCGACGTCAAATTCTCGATCGTCACCGCCGCTTGCCCCGTTTCCTGCCGGAATTCTTATCCGCAGGGAGCCCAGCAGTCTCATCACTGCTTTTTCGTTCGATCCAGTGGCGGCAGCCAATTGTTTGAGCTCGCGTTCAGCAAGGCGCATAGCCCCCTACTTTACCGATCCCGCCGCGCCTCAGCGAGGACTATATTGCCGCCTTGGGGCAGTTTTTACCTGCTCTATAATCGAGCCGTGAGCGTGAACGCGCATTTAGAGCCTTCTTCCGCCTCCCGATCCTGGCACGCCCTTTGCTCTTACAGGGAGTTAACAAGAGAGATCTTGGGGTGACTCGTTAGGTATCGGAAGTGTAGGGGCGGTTGGGACCTCATTACCACACACACGCACACTACTTCCACCCGACTGCTTTTGCACGACGATGTACCTAGCCACAGTGGCCTTTTGAGCTCAAAGAGATAGCGAGGTAGCAGAGTTCAAAGAACTTCGAGCCGGTCAGAGCCCCTGACCGGCTTTTTTATTTCCTAGACGCCCATATCTCCGGCGATCCATGACATTTGCCTCCGGAACCGCTAGACTAGCCACCCATGTTCGCTCCTCGATTTTCGCTTGGGTTAGCCTGCTTCATTTCGCTGGTCACGGGGCCCTTCGCCCACGCTCTTAACCCCTGGCACGCGCTTGCCCCTGGCCTCGAACAAGCCAGAGTTTCAACCCCCTCGTCAGGCCTCTTTTCATCCGAGTTACTCCTGTTCCGTGCCCAACTGGATCAATTCCGAGCCGAAACATTGCGGGCTAAGGATTTTGGTGAACCGCGCATGCCGGTTTCAAGGCTCTGCCCGACTAGCAAAGCAGTGCTTTGCATCAATGCCCACTTCTTCGATGAAACCGGCAACCCGCTCGGTCTACTCATCCATCGCGGAATCACCGTTCAGCCTATGCATCAAGGCGGCAGAACCTTGTCCGGGGTGTTTTCGGTTACTCGTGAATCCGTGCAAATCAGCTCACGCAGTGAGTTCAAGGCTGAGCGTGTGCTTGAAGCAATTCAGTCCGGCCCTCGGCTATTGCAATCTCGAAATCCGGTGCCGGGCGTCGAAGTCAGCTCGCGCTCTCGGCGATCCGGCGTCTGCATCGATGGACAGAAGCGCTTGATTGTTTACATCGTTGCCTCCGGTTTGCTCGGATTGACGCTTCCGGAATTACAGAACAGTCTCCGAGCTCCTGACATAGATTGCGTTGATGCGCTCAATTTTGATGGCGGCGGGTCATCACAATTATTTCTCTCAGGGCAAATTCCTGACAGCAGTTCTAATTTGCAGCAAATTTCCATTCCCGGCCGAGACGAAGTGCCAGTCGCGTTAGCTCTCTACCCAAAGAATTCTTCGTTTTAGGAATCTTTATCTCGTCCCTACGGCGCCTTAGCGCCTAAACTTCAATTGCATTAAAGCTAGTCGTAGCCTTGTGCCTCGCCCTCCAGTACAATAACCAGACTGACACTGCTGAACGCGCAAAAATGGCTTCCGTGTACTCCTGTGGATAGCTTTGTGGTTAACCTGTGGACGGTCCGGGTAACTTTCTGGATTGACAGAGAGTCCTGAGCCGGATTACGTTCTAAAAACCACGTAGGAGAGAAAACGAAGCTCGCGTAGGCATTTTCAGTAGATTGTTCTTCGTTGTTCCCGGTGTTGTCGATTAATGAGCATCATGACAGTCCCATTTCTCGATAGAGAATTCACTGCTAAGCAGGTGCAGGCGATATTGAGAGCGCTCACGGGTGGAACCGAGCGCATCGGACTTGCGCTGCTGAATTATTATGCGCGCACGAATCTCGTTCCAACGACCGGCAAGACCCTCAGCCGAGGTCGCACTAAATATAGTTACTGCGACCTCGTTCTTCTGTGCTGGCTGTTTCGTATGAAGCGTGAAGGCCTCCCGGTCAATCGCTTCCGCCGCGGTATCGACTATCTTAGAAAGCGCCTACCTAAACTGTACAAGAGTCCCACCGACATGGTATTGCTCACCGACGGTCGTCAGCTCTTCATCAAGCATCGCGTGCAAGATAAGGGTCAGATTGCCGAAGAACTCACCGGCAAAAAAGCTGGCCAGTACGTCTGGGCTTATGCGATTGGTTCACTCATCGAGGAGATTGATCGCATCATTACCGATCAACAACAGGTAGAAGCGGCACCTGGCAAGGTGGCTGCGTAGTAGTTTTATGACCAAATCCAGCACCGTCAAACAGCTCTTCGCGCTTCTTATCGAAAAGAAGATGTGGTGGATGATTCCCATGGTGTCCGTATTCTTGCTCTTAGGACTGCTCATCGTCCTAACGCACGGTTCGGCACTGTCGCCGTTTATTTACGCATTGTTCTAAGACGGTCGGCCTAACCTTATACTGGCGGCTCGAGTACCGGCTTGAGACTCGAATGAGTCTTCTTGAATTCCAAATCAGTGTGATAAAGGAAGCACATCAGTTCGGCCACCAACCGGAAAGACTCGGGGCTGACGGTCGAACCTACGCTTAACTTGCCGAGCAAGTCTGTGAGCGTGCTGTCGCGCTCGATGGGGATATGATGTTCCTGAGCAATCGCCACGATCTGCCTGGCGATTTCACCGGCGCCCGATGCAACAACGCGAGGCAAATCGTCGAACCCCTGATATTGGAGGGCTACTGCCTGCTCTCGACCGTGTCGACGAGGGGTTTCAGTGGGGGCGTCACTCATACCTTACTTTTTCTTCGGCTTTATGCCGTCACGAGCCTTTATCAGCTCCTGCGGCAAACGCCATCCACCCGGTTTGGGCTGCTCATCGCTACCGAATAGCAGAGTATTCGAGCGCTCGTAGTCCCACAGCGAGTCAATAAAAGATGTCGTCGAGCGCGCTGAATACTCGGCGATAAAATAATTCAGAGAACGGCTCGAATGCGCCAAGGCCCGGTTGATGTCACGATCTACCGGAGTCATATTGTCGCCATTCTCAACGAAGATTTGCCGGAAGCGGGCGGCCAATTCCTCAGCGGAAACTGAGTCTTCCCAGGACAACATCTCGATAATGCGGTGTGCGCGAGTGCGCTTCGACTCCCGCAACACGATAAATCGTGCTACAAATGCCGTGCGACGTGCGCGAACTTCTGCGAGCGCAGAAGGAACGGCATTGGTTGCCGGTCCACCGATCTCACCCATTGCGTACTGCTCCATAACCTTTTCTTTCCTTAATCCTGATACCGGCGCATACACCACCGGTATGAGTTTCAGGGGCGAGTTCGTAATCAACTGAGTAATCGTCAGTTCTTTCCCAATACTTGAACCGAAAAGCTGCGTGGATTGTGGGTAAGTAATACACATTATTTAATCTTTTCAATAGGTTGAATGCCTTAGGGGTGCTGCCGATTCAGCCGCAGGACTTTTTGTATTCGTCGTGGCTACCGGGCATAATCGGGATCCATGAGTCAGCATACCAGCGCAGTCCATCAGGCGATCCAGTCCTTTAAAGGACGGCAAGTCGCGCTACTTTGGGACGACAATGCGAGCAACGGCCGCGCCGTGCTCGTATCACCAGCAGCGGTAGCCAGCCCAGCTCTCGTAAACGAGCTGCTAAGCCTAAGCGGTGGACTTACCTTCGTAGCCCTCTCCCCTGCCCGCGCCTCGGCGTTCATGCTTTCTCCGATGTCGAGGCCAGCACCGGGGAACACAGCAGTCCATCATTCAGACCAGGCTGCACTGATGTGCGTATCGGTTGAAGCTCGTGAGGGAGTGACCACGGGGATTAGTGCCGCAGATCGGGCCGTCACCATCAAAATTCTTGGTGAAGCAGAGCCAAATCCGCGCCGCTTGGTGCAGCCTGGTCATATATTCCCGATTATGGTTCGCGCTGGCGGAGTCTTGGTTAAAAATGCGCTGCCCGAGGCAGCTTGCGATCTCGTTAGCATCGCGGGATTTACTGATGCCGCAGTCTGCATTGATCTGCTGGATACGGCGGGTGCCCTGGTGTTAGTTGAGGCTCATGCCCGATTTGCGGCGGAGCATTCAATTCCCCGCATCGCGGTGAGTGAATTGACCCGCTACCGTCTGTCGACGGAACAGCTCGTGCACCGAGTCGCCGAAGCCAAACTCCCCACGCTATTGGCTGGGGATTTACGCTCGCTCATTTACAAGTCAAGCATTCACGAAGGCGAGCACCTAGCGCTGGTCAAGGGCGACATCGATCCGAACCAACCAATACTCACCCGCGTTCAAACTGAATATACTTTCGGTGACGTATTTGGGGGGACTTCACGAAATTCTCTCCAGCAGGCGCTGAAGATAATCGGGGATCATGGCAGCGGAGTGTTGGTATATCTTCGTCGACAGTCGTGCGGAGAGCTGAAAGATCAAATTGCAGCAAGCGCCGCAGGAGAACCTGAGCGCAGCACCGCCGCGATGCGCGACTATGGACTCGGAGCTCAAATTCTACGAGATCTGGGAGTGCAAAAAGTGGATCTTTTGACACGCTCCAAGAAGAATTTAATTGGAATTCGTCCCTTTGGAATCGAAATAGTCTCACAGCGCGAACTGCCCCTGGATTAAATCATGTCAACCATTACATTCGCTGACGTCGTTCATCAGTCCATTACGTTTTCCACTGAGCGCAAAGCAGATGCGCTGGTGCTGGAGCTCCTAGATACCCCCTGGGTGCAGCGGCTTCGCGATATCAGTCAAACCGCCAACACCCGTCTAGTGTATATGTTCTCGGAACACTCCCGGTTCGGGCATTGCCTCGGCGTGGCTTACTTGGCCGGGTTGCTTATGGACAGCTTGTCCCGCACACATTACCAAGAGGTAGAACGCTATCGCTGCGCTGTATCGGCTGCGGCCTTGCTGCATGATATCGGGCATCTGGCTCCTGGGTCGCACACGGCCTACAAAACCTGGTTCCCAGGGCTGCATGATCGGCATGAGGAGCTGGCCGAGCGTATCATCGAATCTGACCCGCAAATAAGCGCGATCCTCAACAATTACGGCTCTGACCTGCGCGAAACTGTGGGCAAGATCCTACGAGAAGATAACGGCGTGCCTCCCTGGACCTGGGAAATTATTTCTGGCGGTGGCTGGAATGTCGATCGCGGGAACTGGTGCATCGTCGACTCAGTGCTTGGCGGGGTTAGTTACGGCAAATACAACATTCCTGCACTCACTGATTCGATTGCCATCACGTCTGACGGTCATTTAGCCCTGCAAGAGAATCGTCTCGACGCCATGATGCATTTTGCGGTCTCCCGCCATGCCATGTACCGGCAGATGTATCAGCACCGCGTGCTGTTGGCAGCCGATACCATTAATAGGGCCGTAGCTCAGCGCGCCCGTGACCTTGGCAAAGAGCTGCCATTCTGCGATGCAGCGATGCAGTCTGTGTTGGCCGCTGCAACACCTGAGGAGCTTAGCCTCGAGACCGTCTTTAGCATGCGCGAGTCCTGGTGGCGCTACCACGTGCAGCGTTGGAGCCTTGGCACCGATGCAATCCTATCGGATCTTTGTTTGCGGTTGCTGAACAGGCGTCTATTCAAGACCGTGCGCGTTTTTGACGCAGCTCAGCGAGAGGAGACTCTCAGCGCTGCGCATCGGGTGCTGGAAACGGCGGGATTCGACCCGCGCTACTACCTGCACGAGGTCACGACTATGGACATGAACGCCAGCGAGTCGAGGCAGTCCATGCTGGTGCTTATGGATGACGGCAGTGTGAAGCAGCTTACTGACGCCGATCCCCTTTTTAATTCCATGGCGCGGGAATCAAAGTCATCCACCAAAAGCTGGTTGGTTATGCCAAAGGAGGCAAAGGCGGCACTGGGCCGGTTGCGATGAGAATTCTCTCTGCCGCGGCGGTGCTTCTCTTTGCCTTGATTCTTACCGGCACTGTTGCCACCGCCGAGCCGCTCAAAGTCGGCGTCATCATTCCGATATCCGGTCCAGGCGCTGCGATGGGTGAAAGCATGGTCGGGGATATTCGACTCTCGAACCTCAAGAACATAGCACCGGTCATCGAAGATGATCGCTGTGAGGGAAAGAACGCGCTTACGGCCTACGAAAAGCTGAAAACTCAGGGCATTAAGGTTTTTTATATGGCTTGCAGCGGCAGCATTCTGGCAGTCGCGCCGAGAGCCAAGGAGCATGGGGACGTCATTTTTACGACCTACTCCGGTTCCGCCCGAGTGAGAGAAACCGGAGATGAGGTTATTCGGCTCAACCCTGATGCACTGTCCGTCGCTGACGGGATTGCCCGCCTGCTGGGGGCCAACGCCGGAAAGGCGATTATCCTGCATGAAGAGCAAGAATACGCGCAATCGCTTGCCGATCGTTTAAGCCAGCTCTTAGGGCCGGCAATCGCCGACCGAGTAACGTACCGCCCTGATGCTCCGTCGTTTGCCTCAGAAATTTTAAAGATCAAGCAGCGCCGCCCCAAGCAAATTATTTTTGTGCCAGTGGCAGATGGAGCCGCAAAGCGCATACTGCAGCAACTGGCACTTAGCCGAGTCGAGGCGCCTATCATAGGTGATGTGAACTTATGCGATTTTCCCTTCCGCCCATCGGATTTTGGGCTGCATGGGAGTTGTGTGGCTGCTCGATTTACGGGACCCGACTACGAGGCGTTTTTGAAGAACTTCAATGCCCTTCTCGGGCATCCCCCCGCAAATCCGTTCTATGATGCCATGACGATCGATCTCTTCACCCGTCTCGACACATTGGCGCCCGGGTATACGGATGTACCGAAACTTAAAGAGCAGGTGCTGGCTGGGTTCTCTGGACGATTTAGCAATTACAAACTGTCGGCAATTGGGGAAAGCGAGAACGCAGACAACTATCTGCAAATCGTGTCATACTAGCTGCCTAGTCTCCCTCTTACATAATGAAGTCATTCCGACGCCCGCGCTTGGGCAGTCACCAAGAGTCGTCCTCTCCAGCGGTCTATGAATCTGCGCTGAAAAGGGACCACGATCCAAAGCTTGATAAGGTCGGAACCGCAACGCGCTATCGGCACAGCTCGCGCGCCGAGCCTGCGAGAAGAATACTAATCGCTTCCTGAAGAGGGTATCCCGATCGCTCTGATACAGCCTCGAGATTGTGGAATAGCTGCCGCGAAACGGAAATCGGTCGCCCGAAATCCTGCACGGCGAACGCTGAAACTTCCGCGCAATAGGCGGCAATTTCTCGTACTCCGGCGACTTGAAAAAACGCTTGCAGATGCTGCTCAATGAGCACGGTGCTGGGCGCGCAACTGCGGTGTGGTGAATGTTGAAGTCCGGCGGTTACAAAGCGCATCGGAAGGTGAACATTCTCGATGCCCCAAGCCGGGGTATTTCCACAATTTGTGACGGAGGGATACGGCTGCATAACAACAACTTTGAAAACTTTAGCATAGGTACTAAACCTAACAAAACAGCGCTATAGTGAGTGCAGTATGCAGGACAACCACTGGCTGGAAATGGCATTATCGTTGGCAAAGAAGGCACCGGCCTGCGTCACCTACGCTGTCGGATGCGTCATCGTCGATATCCATGGGCAGCCTGTAGCTACCGGTTACACGGGCGAACTTAGCTACCCGCCCGGCAGCCAACCAGCCTCTGCGCCGCATGCCGAGGAAATTGCATTGAGTCGGCTTCCGCACTCATTTGTGGCTCCTCAGACGACCCTCTACTGCAGCATGGAGCCCTGTTCGGAGAGGAAGTCGGGCAGACAGCCCTGCACGCAACGAATTATCGAATCGGGGATTGGACGTGTCGTCTTTGGCGCACATGAACCTTTCAATCCAGCACTCGGCATTCATTGCCGGGGCATGCAGGAGCTTCAGGTCGCCGGCCTGCAGGTCATTCAGCTCTCGGATCTAGCGGAAACTTGTCTCAAGACTGCACGTAGGGACGATAGCTAAGAACAGCCATATCGCCCACCTTTGCGGCCGCCACTAGTTCTAACCGTCTATCCTTGAAAAATGGAAAGTTTCCGTCTCCCACAAAGCGCGGAGCCCGAGAATCACCGACAAAAAAGGGCGCCACTGCTACCCGCAGTTCGTCAACCATTCCTGACGCTAAGAAGAGCGTAAGGATCTTTGTGCCGCCCTCAACCAGTAGTGTCCTGACCTGCCTGGCGGCCAGGTCCGCAAGCAGCGCAGAAAGCCCGGCAGACTGGCCCGGCAAACCGATCACCTGAGCAACAGATCCCAGAGCTGCTCGCAAGGATACTGCCTTACTTTCGGGGCAATACACGAGCTTATCGCCTTCTCCTGCAGTGAAAAATCGGCTGTGGACCGGAAGATTGCCGCTCTGGGTGAGCGTCACCTTTACAAGATCGGGCTTGAGGCCGCGCTGCTTCCGTTCGGATTTGGCTGCCTCGTCCTCGATAACGAGCTTGGGGTTATCCCGTCGAACCGCCTCGGCACCAACAAGAATTGCGTCGCAGCGGCTGCGTAATTCGGCCACGGCAGCTTTGTCGGCCGCGTCGGAAAGGCGCAGGCGTTCAGCCCCGCAATCATCAATAAAGCCATCGAGGGAAACCGCGACACTGAGAATTACCTTCACTCCAGCGGTCGGCATAGCCACGGCCCTAGCGCGGATAGAGGAGGAGCTGCTGATCCTTTATCTCAGCCTTCGTCAACTGCGGCCAAATATCTCTGAGCTCAGGATCTTCCGCGAACGCCTTTGCGATATCTTCCTCCCCTAGCTGCTGCATTACCTCGGACGGAAGCTGCTTATCACCGACAAGCACCTGTGCAATTTTCAATTCTGGAGGCGTGCTGCCCTCTACAGGGCGAATGCGGACAACGCCGTTCAGATAAATTCCCCGATAGCCAAAGGCCTCCAGAGGCAAGCTCCCCCGGAGCTCGAGTCCTCCATCCGCCAAACTCGCAGCGCAGGGCACACCCTCGAAGCGGCTATCATGTTGCAGGACTGCGTTGAAATCCTTCTCCGTCAGGACAAGCGGATCATGTTTGACGCCGGATGAAAGCTGCTGCTTGAATGCCCGTAAACGGACGATGACGTCCTGATAGTCGCCGATAGTCAATGTCGCACGAGGAATATCGAGCGGGGCCGACGAGCCGTAGCTCTCCACCACGTGACGAATAGACTTGGACGCCACGTAGTACATGGCAACGAGCGACAGCAGAACCGCGATGGCCGTCGTTAGACAACCGTAGAAAAAACAGCCGCGGCGCTTCTTGGGAACCGCTGTAACAGCTGACGATGGGCCGGAATTAGGAGAGTCCATAGTACATTACTTACTCTGTGTCTTATCCCCCGCCGGGGCTTTTAAATCAATGACGGATCCTCGCGCTTGCTGCTGACGCTGCAACAATACGCGAGAAATATTTGTAATAAAAGCGTCCCCCGGCATCACCTTCGTTCCGACGCGAAGTTCAAAAATTCCCTGACAAGATTGCGGCGGAAGCTTTATTGCATCCTTCTCCGTGCAAACTATCGGCACGTTAGGATAGTGCTCAGATAGTTGCTGGAGTTCCCCGCTGGAAATTGCCTGATGATCAGGGTATGCCCTGGTTCCCTCGAGAGCAAATCCCAACGCGCGCAGCGTCTGAAAGTATCCCTCGGGATTGGCAATCCCACAAATGGCAACGACCGGCCTTGGGGAAAGCTTTTCCTCCCCGATGAGGGAGAAGACACCCTTCGGCTCGAAATAACTCCGATAAATCTGGATACCGGCGGGCACCAGGCGAAAAAGCGCGGCATCCTCATCATGCTGCCTATCAACGGGCTTGCGAGCCGCGAAGACACAAACGTTCGCGCGGCGGAAAGCGGCGTCGCGGCCCTCGCGAAATCTGCCTAACGGGAGCAGCTTGCCTGACAAAAAGTCCTGGCGCGCCTCGGCGCTGTCACAGTTGACGGTGATAATGTCCAAATCACGCCCAAGCCAACGATGCTGAAAGCCATCGTCTAGAACAATCACATTGCCCAGGGACCGCCGTTCAATATACTTTGCCCCCGCTACTCGACGTCTGGCGACAACGACGGGCACAGCGCACTTCTTCGCGATGAGCAAAGGTTCATCGCCGACCTGATTAGCTCCGTGACGCTTATTCACCTCCACCGGGCCGGCTATATTGCCTCCGTATCCGCGCGAAAGCACTACCGGCTTGAATCCCCTTCGAGATAGCTCCTCAACCACATACATAACGAGCGGCGTCTTGCCATTCCCGCCCACCGAAATATTTCCGATGCTCACTACCGGTAGTCGGCTGTGGTAGATTCGCAGCAGTCCGCTGTCAAAGAGGGCATTTCGGACTGTGCTGACCCCCGCATAAATTAAAGATAGTGCGCCGAGTAATATCTTCATTTTAGTAACACAGTTAGGTGCGAAATGATCTTGTCACTCGCTCCACGGTGGTGTTTCCAAATTGTCTGAGCCGATTTTCCGTACTCTAGGAGTATGGGAGAGCGTTGGCTAACGGCCGACAACAATCGAGCGGCATCGTCTTGGGTCACAATCGGCCAAAGCGCTTTACTATCCGACATTTCCTCGACAATCTCACGCACATTTCTCGCAAAGGGACCCATCGCGACACAAGCGCCATAACAGGCCGGTTCGAGCGGATTGTGCCCGCCCCAGTCGACAAGAGAGCCTCCGACAAATGCAGCCTCACTGAAGGAGTAAGCAGCTTCGAGCTCGCCATAGGTATCCAGCAAGAGAACCCGCGCTTGCGATGGTTGCTGGAGCAGCGACCGCCGCTCGAACGGGATTCCGTGCAGTTCCAACTGCTGAGCGAAGTAGGCAAACTTCTCCTTATGCCGCGGCGCTACGACGATACAAGCCTGCTGCTGCTCCACCGTGGCTCGCGCGAGTACCGGGAACCAAATTTTCTCTTCCCCCGGACGCAGACTTCCGAGAACCAAGGTCGGCCAGGACTGAGTGAAAAACCGCCGCTTGAGCGCGAGAGCGTCTGCAGCGCTGCCGATTGACGGAGCGCGATCGTATTTTGAATTTCCGGTTATTTGGCAAGTTGCAGGATCTGCACCTAGTTCGACGAACCGCTGTCTGGAGCGCTCAGTTCCGCAAAGAATGCAAGAGAACCTCCGCACCATGGCACGACTCAAGGGAGCAAGCCTGCGATAGCTGCGGAAGGTGTAATCGGTGATGATGCCGTTCACCAACACTGCTGAAATCCCCCGCCGAGCGGTCTCAAAGAGCACTGCGGGCCAAAGCTCGGTCTCGGCAACAGCCAATACCCGTATGCGGGCCTGGCCAAGAAGGCGGCGAATGAAATAGGCGCTGTCGAAGGGCAGAAGACGCAACTCGTGGGCGAGCGTTCCTGCCGCATCCAATCCAGTCGGCGATGTGGCAGTCACGAGCAGCTTACTGTTCGGAAAGCTCTCCCGCACGAGTTTTAGCACCGGCAGAAGGGCAGTAATTTCGCCCATGCTGGCACCGTGGAACCACAGGTACTCCCCCGGCGGCAATTGCCGAAGTCCGAGTCTTTCAATGAGCCGGACTCTTCCGCGTGGGTGAAGAGCGAAGCAGGGCAGCAACAAGAGCCCAAGCAACGCGGTCATCAGGGAATAGCCGTGAAAAAGAATATAACGCAGTGCTTGCATCTAATTGATGACTGCCTCGTCGGCCTCGGTCTCCTCATCCTTGGCAGAAAACTGAAGCATATGGAGCTTGGCATACTCTCCACCTTGCTTGAGGAGTTCATCGTGAGTTCCCATCTCGACGATACGCCCCTCCGAGAGCACGACCACCAAGTCGGCGTCCCGCACGGTCGATAATCGATGGGCAATGACAATCGAAGTGCGCCCCCGTTCGAGCGATTCAAGCGCCGATTGCACTTCCCGTTCGGAGCGATTATCGAGCGAAGCTGTCGCTTCATCTAAAATGAGAATCGGGGCATTCTTGAGCAAGGCTCGCGCAATTGCGATACGCTGACGTTCGCCGCCCGAGAGTGTCAAACCACTTTCACCTAAAATGGTCTGGTATCCGTGCGGAAGGTTGCGAATAAAGCTCTCGGCAAAGGCGGCCTGGGCGGCCTTCTCAACGTCCTGCTGAGAAGCCTTAGGATTGCCGTACAGAATATTATTGTAGACCGTGTCGTTGAACAAAAAGGTGTGCTGGCCGACCATCGCAATACGTGCGCGAAGCTCATTGACCGCCACTCTGGTAATATCCACTCCCCCAATGGAGACGACGCCATTCTGCGGGTCCATGAAGCGCGGGATTAGATCGACAAGGGTGCTCTTACCCGAGCCGGAAAATCCAACAATAGCTACCTTCTTGCCCTCCTCTATGGTCAAAGAGATATCGATCAAAGCATGTGTTTCCGAGTCAGCCATTCCGGATTGCCCATGCTTGGGATACTGAAAAGATACCCCCGAGAATTCGATGGAATTGCCGGTTCCCAAAGGTACGGGGACAACCGGATCTCGCACCGAAGGCACGACATCGAGCACGTCAAAAATGCGCTGAGCGCCGGCAAGGCCCTGCTGAACGGTGCCGTTAACGCGGCTTAGCTTCTTGAAAGGATCATAGAGCAGGAACACCGAAAGTAGAAACGCGATAAAGTCGCCTTGCGTGCGCACCCCGTTGAGCACCGAATAACCGCCGTACAAAATGACCCCGGAAATCGCAACGCTGGCCAACACCTCATTGATAGGTCCTGCCATCGCCCGAACCTTCTCGGAGCGCACGAAAGTTTTAGTCAGCGCCGCGTTCTCGCGCTCGAAACGCTCGGCCTCATAAGCCTCGCGGCCGAAGATTTTTACTACCCGATTGCCAATCATGGACTCGGAAAGCATGGCGCTCAAATCACCGATCGCATCCTGCCCCTGCTTGCTAAGCTTCCGCATCTTGCGGCCAAATCGGTACACCGGCCAGACGCCAATAGGGAAAATGACAAAGGCGACGAGCGCAAGCAGCGGATCCAGATAAATCGCCGCTATCAGCAGGGCTACGACGCGGATGAAGTCCCGCAACACTGCCGCAACCGAGTCAGTGAGCAGCGTGCGCACCAGAAGGACATCACTCGTGAGTCCGGTGAGCATTTGACCCCCAGAATTCGCGACGAAGAAATCAGGCGAGAGTTTTAGCAGGTGGCGGTTAAAATCATTCCGAATATCGCGCACTACCCAGTGACCAATCCTGGCCATCAAGAACTGCTGACCAAAATCCGTGACGGCTCGGATAACCGCAAAGAGCACAAGGGCTACGGGAATGAGGGGAAGCAGGCTTGCGTCCTTACGGGTGAAGACGCCATCGAGGACGTACTTGACCAAAAATGGCACGCCGCCGTCGGTCGCCCCGTATAGGACCATGCAAATAAGGGCAAAGGCGAATTCAGGCTTGTAAGGGGATAAATAGGCCATGACTCGGCCATACAAGCCCTGCTTGCGGGATCTCGGGTGTGATGTGCCTCCCGATACGGGAGTGGAGTCCTGATCCTGCATAAAAATTTGACTGAAAGCGCGAAGTTGCCGCTCAGAGGCGAAGCTCGTTAGCCAATCGGGGGAGGGTACACCAATTCAAGGAATTAAGCAAAATCAGATACTTGTACTCACTGTGGATTTTGACTATGACAGTAGGCTCGGAGGCTACCCCTATGAAGAAGAAGCTGCTCATCGCCCTTGGACTATTAGTCATTGTCGTCGCCGGCATCGGAGCGTATGTCGCCTCAAATGCCAACGCGCTGATCGCCAAATACAAACCGGACCTCGAGCGAATCGCAAGCAGCGCCCTGCACAGCCATGTGACTCTCGGCACCATGCAGGCCTCCGTGTTTCCCTCCGTCAAAGTGCGGATTGATGAATTTCACATCACTCGCTCGCCCGAGTCCAAGGACGGCTTGTCTCTGAAAAATTTGATGCTGCATGTGCGGCTCTTGCCCCTGCTTACCGGAAATTTGACTATCGTTAAACTGAGCCTCGATAGTCCACAGCTCACCTTTCTCAAAGACTCGAGCGGAATATCGATCGAAGGATTGCCCAAGGCAGAAGCTACTCAGGCTGCTGTCGTGACCACTGCAGCTCCAGTGGCATCCGAACATGCAGGAGCGGGACCTGTTCCAGCGGGGCTTGGATTGAACCTTGATGCCTTTGAATTGAGAAACGCGAAGATTACGCTTCGGGACGTTTCGGCAGGCAAGGAATTTCATCTGAGCAATTTGAATGTAACCGCCGCTCTAGACTTTGAAAACAATACCGTGCACCTTCCATCGCTCAGTATCACCGGGAAGGCTCTCGATGCCGTTGATTTCAAGGTCAGCGGCAAGCCTATTCGCTTCGGACTTGGAGACGGTGAATTTCAGGTAAGCGGCATTTCCGTTAGCACGCTCGACGGCCAGCTCGATGTTGAAGCGAGCGGCAACGTCAATAAAGCTTCCGGCAAAGCTCGAATTTCATCGAGTGGTTTTGATTTGGCAAAACTTACGCCGGCTTACAACATTATCCCCGCCCTCAAGGACCTTGCGCTGCAGGGCAAAGTCACCCCGGTGATCGACGCTGACTGGGGCAAGGGCGGCGCTTATACGGCGCGGGGCGCAATCACGCTTACCGCCGTTGGAGCGACGGCAGCGGGCGTTACTGCCAGCAACCTCAGCGGTAAAATCAACCTCGATGCTAATCAATCGGCGCAGATGGCCGAAGCAAGCGACTTGAAGCTCAACATTGGGACCGAGCCGGCAACGCTCTCTTTTGCCTCTC
>JAYRHW010000017.1:0-10959 GCA_041907145.1 Bdellovibrionota bacterium | reverse complement strand
GGTAGCGCGTATTTCAAAGGCCGAAATCTCCGCCAATCCTGCATTTGAATTATCAATCAGGGAAAGATTCAGGAATCCGTCAGTGATGGCCGTTGTAAAACCGAGCGTAAGTGCCTTATCGGCGCCGCCGGCGAGCGAAAACACATCGACATTCGACTGAACCACGGAACCCTCGATAGAAATATCGAAAAGTCTCTGGCTTGCCGAGCTAAACTGCATTTCAGCAAAGTGCAGCACAATGTCATAGGTGCCGGTATCGAGAGGGAACTCATACTCCAGACGGGATCCGGCTCGATAGGTTTTGTAGAGCGCCTGATCGAATGTACCCGACATCCCCGTTATCGTATGTTCTGAGATATACCCCGTCGATGTTTCGTTCAACTGCGCGGTATCATTCCCCCAGAGCTTGCCAAGTGAATCGGTATAGGGATCGCCGCCGGAATTTAGTCGAACAATCACTCCGTCGGGAGTCGGGGTCGGCGTAGGTGTCGGAAGTAGAGAGAGGCACTTTGTTTCGAACTTGGCCTTCAATTTTTTGAGCGGTGCAGCCATTTTCTTTTTGGCTGCCGCGCTTAACCCGTGCTTTTTGCTGATTTCAGAAATCTGTGAATCAAAACTCCGCCAGACATTCTTCCTGAGGGCGCTGTTCTTTTTGACGATCCCAACTTTGATTCCACCGCCAGTGTTGTTCTGGAAGCGGCACCACACTTTGTCCGTTCCCGACTTTCCAACCGGAAGAAAATCGGCCTGATTGGCTGAAGAGATCTTTACCGAACCCGGCGGCAAGCTTGCAGCGGAGCTTGTCCGCGGCATTCCGACAGTCGCGAAGGCAGCAGCAGCAATGAGAATATTGGCAACACGCATATAGGGGTCCTATGAGAGCGCTTCCTACGCAGCAAATCCAGGGAGCACGAGGCCAGTACTGCTACGTACGGCCAGGCAGGGCAGATGTAAATAGCCAGAGCCGAGAAAAAATTTCATTCGCAGGAGGCCCCAAAGGATACCATTCTATGACAAAGCTACTCAAGGAGAGGTTCTTGAGGAGAGATTTCAGGTATCAAACATCCCGCCTGTTTTTGGAACAATTCACTAGAAGGCTTGGATTTGGCTACGATTTAGCCGAGTGTGAAGTCACTGCCCAGATAGTACCTCTGCGCACGTTCGCTGCCGGCTATGCGCTCAGGCGGACCTTCCTCCAATACCTTGCCGTCGACCATAATATAGGCGCGGTCACAGATGCCGAGAGTCTCCCGCACATTGTGATCGGTAATGAGGATGCCGATGCCCGCATCACTAAGCTTGGAGACGATGCCCTGGATATCTCGTATGGCCAGCGGATCGATTCCAGCGAATGGCTCATCGAGAAGAATGAAGAGGGGAGAACGGGCCAAGGAACGGGTAATTTCTACGCGCCGACGCTCGCCGCCAGAGAGCGAGGCCGCCATGCTATTGGTCAGATGACTCAGTCCGAAAAACTCAAGCAGTTCGTTGTGCCGCGCCATTCGAGCTTGAGCACTCTCGAACTCCATGGTTTCAAGAATAGCCATGACGTTTTCGCTGACCGTCAATTTTCGAAATACGCTCGCCTCCTGCGGCAGATATCCGACCCCAAGCCTGGCGCGAGCAAACATCGGCTCATGGGTAATATCCTTGCCGTCGAGCACGATGGTGCCGGAGTCGGGGGCAACAAGCCCAACACAGGTATAAAAAGTCGTAGTTTTCCCCGCTCCGTTGGGACCCAATAGACCCACGATTTCACCCGCTCCGACTGAAATAGAAACTCCGTCGACGACGCGGCGACCGCCGTAACTTTTGACGATGCCGTGGGTTGCCAGTTGGTGCTGTGAGAACGCCTTGCTCATGGGCGAATCATAGCCGCAGTGGAGACTGCGTACAAGGCAATCGACAAGCCGACCATCAGCCGATAGATTGGACCCATGGACTCCACTGCACCAGCACCCCAGGCACAGCGTCTTTTTGACCGCGCGCTGACGTCTCTGTACGGTCCTTGGGGGCTCGCACTAGCAGGAATAATTATTTTGTTCGGCGCGCCATTGACGAGTAGTTTTTGGCTTGATGAGACTATTACCGCTTGGCTTACGGCCTTGGATTTTAAGTCCATGCTGCAGGACTCATTGCAGTATCAGTCGCATTCGCCTCTTACCTTCGCGCTATTTTGGGTTTGGCAGAGGCTGTTTGGAGTATCTGAGTGGTCATTGCGATTACCGGCTTTGCTCAGTGCCGCCGCCACTCTCTACTATATTTATAAGATTGGTAGTTTGCTGGTGGACAGGGAGGTTGGGCTCTGGGCAGCGCTGCTTTTGCTCTGTCACGAGTCCTTTCTCAAGTCAGCGATGAGCGCCCGCCCGTACTGCTTTGCTCTACTGTTTGCTGTCGGCTCCGTTTATTACTTGCTGAACTGGATAGAAAGCCGGGGTCGACGCGCGCTGATTGTTTGCCTGGCGCAGCTTTTGTTGGCTTTTTACTCGCATTATTTTTTCATCGGTATCGGGCTAATCCACGCTGCCTTCATAGTTTCACACCGAGATCGTATCGGGCTGTTCAAGTCCTATCTTATCGGGCTGCTTCCGATGCTGCTTCTGGCGATTCCCGGTTTGCTGCACTTTGCGCGGCTGACCTCGCGGCAAGGGCTCTATCATTTTAGCGGGACACCTTCGTTTATCGAGCTCTGCAGCGCCATTTGTCCTGCGGTCCTTCTTCTCTATGTGCTGTTCGCCGGCCTGCTAGCAGCAGTGCTAGCGCCTGCGCAGCGCGGCACTCTTGGAGAACAAGGTCTGCGATCGCAGTTCTTTGCCTTCGCCGGTGTTCTCGTCCTGTGGGCCGTGCTGCCGCCGGCAATTTTCTTCCTGCAATCAAAGATATCGGGCGGCACACTTTTCTTCTGGCGCTTCTATCTGTGGGCAGCGCCTGGAACAGCGCTCCTGCTTGGTCTTTCGCTTCGCTGCCTTGAGCCGCGACGTGCTCGAAGTCTTGCCTTCTGCTGCATTTTGGTCTTTATCGCGATTGTTCCGCGTCGTTGGTCGGTCGAGGATTGGCGCGGAGCCGCGGCCCTCGTGAACCACGAGCTTTCTGAGAGACCGGATACGGCGGTGCTCGCGTACTCCGGACTCATTGAGCTTGAGAACCCTGAATGGCTGCGTGAGCCTGAAAGGTTGCCCTACCTCCTTTCGCCTTTTCAGGTTTACCCGCTTCATAGCAAGCCCGTGGTAATACCCTCTGGATTTTTCTTGCCCGCAGCCGCGGCATACCTACGTGAGATCATAACGCCAATTCTCGATTCGAAGCCAAGCGTCCTTTTGATTTCCTCGCACATGAATCAATTTGCCAGCCCGGATGGTAGCGGCGCCATGCCGGAGTACTTCGTATCCCTTGCGGAGGAGCGCGGATTCAAGGCGGCTTACTTGATGAAGACAGGTTCAGTATGGGTGATCTTGCTCTCAAGGACTTATGCCTCGTGAATCTCTCGGTAGGCTGGAATTGATAGTTGCAGATATTACGACGCTTGCCGTAACTGCCATCGTTAACGCGGCCAATACCACGCTGCTTGGCGGTGGTGGTGTCGATGGGGCCATCCATAGAGCTGCGGGGCCTGAGCTGCTCGATGAATGTCGGACGCTGGGCGGATGCAAAACAGGCGAGGCTAAGCTCACGCGGGGATATAGACTTCCCGCGTCCTGGGTTATTCATACCGTAGGTCCTGTATGGCAGGGGGGAGAGCATGGTGAGGATGATTTACTAAGGTCCTGTTACCGAAAATCGCTTTCCATTGCATCTCAGCGAAGCTTCGAAAGCATCGCGTTTCCCGCGGTGAGCACGGGGGTGTATCGTTTTCCGGCTGAACGCGCGGCAAGAATTGCAATCGAAGAGTCGTTGAGCTTTGCGGAGCAGCACGAATTCCCACGCAGGGTGCTGCACGTTTCCTATGATGACGATCGGCAGAAAATTTTTACCGACTACCTGAGCATGATATCCAACGCATAGGCCACTCCGTCCTCGTCGACGGACTTGGTAACATACCGGGCCTGTCGCTGCACTTCTATCGGGGCGTTTCCCATGGCAATGCCGAGAGCTGCAAGCCTGAGGAACGGGATATCAGCCTCGGCATCGCCGAATGCAGCGATATTGTCCGTGTGGAGTTGTAAATGGGTCAGTATCTTGTTCAGTGCAGCCTCACGCGAGGCTTTCGGGCTCGTGACGTTTCCAAAGACCAAGTGCGGATGAGATGCGCCATATCCAAGACCAAAATGCAGTGACCTCGTCTCCGCGGCAAATTGTCGTAGCTGCTGGTGGGCTAACGGGGTATCAGCAACGAACTCGACTTTGAGAATTGGCTCGCGCGCAATAAGGTCGGCAAAGGATGCGCGCCTGGGGGCGCGGTCCAGGTAGAGGGCGTGAATCTCCGCCAGGGGCGAATCGGCTTCGCAGAAGTAGTCCTCTGGAGTATAGAGCTCCATAAAAATGCCGGCCCTGCGCCCAAAATCCAAGACGAGCTGAACTTCAGCAGGCGAAAGGGCTTCCTGGTGTAGCACGTTGCCGGATTCTGGTTCTATGACTAGGGCCCCGGAGAAAAACACGCTCGGTCCGCGTACGTTCAGAAGCCGAAGCACCCCCTGTGCCCCAAAATAGGGCCGACCAGAGGCGAGTCCGTATCCTATGCCCTGGGATGCCAGGCGTCGTACAGAACGGATAGTGGAATCGGAAATGCGGTGTTGTGAATTCTTGAGGGTCCCGTCGACATCGAAGAAAATGAACTTCGTGGGTATGGCGTGGAGCTCAGCTCGATGAGCCGCTAGCAATTCAGTCATAGCAGCCGCTCAATTCCTACTTCTTTTTCTTGGTTTTCGCACTTTTGGTCTTCGGTTTCTTTGCAGTCGGCACTGCAGGCTCGTACTTCTTATAAGCGGCGATCCAATCGTGCGCGATTTCCCGTTGAGCGAGCGACAGATCGAGTTTCCCGCTGCAAACGAGTCGGTGCAGATGATTTTCGAGCTGATCTTTTTTCTGCATATTCCAAGGGCCCTTGAGTGGCTGCGGGTAGAGATTTTTCATGTCCTTGGAACCGCCCAATCCCTTGGAAATTAGATGGTCGATATCGTAATCACCGCGCCGCACGATGCCATAGCGCTTGAAGACCTCGTCCTTTTGAGTGGAGGTCGTGCGCCCGACGGACTTGATGTATCCGGCCGCGCAGATCTCATCTTTAAGCTTGCTGCGCGCATCCCCGGGGGTAAGTTTTGAATTTGGAAGATATGGTACGTGCTCTGCTGGAATCGCGGATGCTGTATCCTTCTCTACTTTTGAAATGGGCGGTTCGACTTTGAAGTCCTTCTCATTACAGGCGCAGGTCGAAGCTTGACCGTCACAACAGATCGCGCCGCCGTTCTTGCATCCACAAACGCCGCCGTTGGCTGAACAGCAAGCACCAAAACGAAAGTCGGCGTGCGCCATAGAGCAAAGGAATGGGCCGATGAGCAATGCACGGAGGATTACTCGAGTCATAGAAAGTCCCTAAAGGCAAATGAAGCGCCCTCAGTGTATTCCACAACGCTGTATGGTGCTAGGCGCCAGGTGCGAGGTAGGTTCCCTGAGGGTCGGCCACCTGGCGCTGATTCAGCTCGCCCTGCAAAGCTCGTGCTACGACGGTCGAAAGCTGCTGAAGCTGATACGGCTTCTGAATAAAGCCTACCATTCCTTCATTCATTATCTCCTGGACGGCATTATTATTGACGTAGCCCGTTGAGAGAATGGCCCGTACTTCGGGATTTATGATCTTCAGGTTGCGCAGGCATTCGCGCGCCCCCATGCGCGGCATGATCATATCGATGATTGCCAAATCTATGTCGCTCCAGTGCTCACGATAGTACTCGACCGCTTCGAGGCCGTCGCGAGCAGTGATAACGCCGTACCCCAGGGACTGGAGCATTTTTGCGGTGACGGCCCGAACGACATTGTGGTCGTCGACGACCAGAATTTGTCCTCGTCCTTGAATGGCTGGTTGCGGCGGAAGACTGACGGAAGTGACGGTCTGCGCGTCCAAACTGGGCAAATAGACGCGGAATGTGGTTCCCTTGCCGACCTCGCTTTCTACCCGGATAAAGCCGTCGTGGTTCTGAATGATACCGTAGACCATCGCAAGCCCCATGCCGGTTCCTCGGCCTGGAGCCTTGGTCGTGAAGAATGGCTCGAACACCTTCTCGCGAATTGGCTCGGGAATCCCGCAGCCGGTATCGGTAACCGACAGCTCGAGATAGTCTTCGACTTCGACCTCCGCGGGTCCCTGAACCGCGCTCGCCGGCAAGATACGGGTGGTGATCGTGAGCTCCCCTCCGTTGCTGCCGCCGGTCTCGATGCACATAGCATCGCGGGCGTTGATCGCAAGGTTTAGAATGATTTGCTGGATTTGCGTTGGATCACCGAGTATATAGGCCTGCGGAGCCTTAAGAACTTGCATAATCGCCACGTTCTTCTCAATCGTGCGTCTGAGCAGCGCGACCGTTTCCTCAATTGTAGCGTGTATATCAACCGGCACGTTTTGGTGTTTGCCTTTGCGGGCAAATCCAAGCAGTTTTTGGGTGAGCTGGCCCGCGCGCGAGGCGGCATTTTCAATCATCTCCGCGCTCTGGTGCACTTCAGGGTCACGTTCCGATCGCATCTTCAATAGCCCCGTGCAGCCAAGGATTCCGGTGAGCAAATTGTTGAAGTCATGTGCGATGCCGCCGGCAAGCTGGCCAATAGCCTCCATTTTTTGAGAGTGCAGCAGGTCTTCCTGCAAGCGCTTGGTCTCGGTGATATCGGTGGCAACACCAAGAACATGCACGTCGCCGTCGGGAGTAAGACGCAGGGGTCTCCGAACGACGCGCAACAGGCGCTGCTTCCCCGAGGCGTCCGTGAAGACTTCCTCGTCCGAGTTGCGCTGTTCCTGCGACTGAATCACTTCATGCTCGGCCTGGCGAATGCGAGCAATCTCGTCCGGTGCCTTTAGCAAATCCGCGTCCATCTTCCAGAGGATATCATGCACCGAGCTCCCGTAGATCTCTGCCGTCGCCTTGTTCGCCAAGGTGAAGCGCCCGTGCGAATCTTTGACGTAGATCATGTTCGGATCACTGTCGATCACCCGGCGTAAAAAGCGTTTGCTTTCGATGAGGCGCTGATGTGTCAGGCGGAGATCGGTCAAATCGGTGCCGTATGCGTGCCCGAAGCCAAGTTCTCGTACTCCCCGAAATAGAAAGTGAAAATGCCTTTCGCCGACCTGACTCGAGCAGCTTAAGACTGCGCCTTGTTCTATACAGCGCCTGAGATCGAGTTCGCGGGCGCCGGAAATAATCGAGGTAAGCTGAGTGCCGGAAGTGGAATGCAGTCCGAATATGTCGCGCGCAGCGGGGTTCGCGGTCAGGATCATACCGGCAGAGTCAAATCGCAGCACCGGTGCCGGATTAAGCGTGGCGAAGAGCGCCATTTGCTCGGCGTTCCTCTCCGCCAGTTTTCGCATACTCACATCCCGCACGACGCAGATAAGCCCGCCATTGGGAAGGGCTGTCAATGAAATCTCTTGGGGAAACTTGCTACCGTCCTTCTTCCTTCCCGTGGCCTCAACCTGCAACCATCCCTGGCGAGCAAACTGGGGCATGAAATCGCGTTCGAACCGCTCGAGCTCGCCATCGTCATAGAGGCAGCGCCACGAGCGTCCGATGAGTTCATCCGGATGGGAATAGCCGTAGAGCGCTGCATGAGACTGATTGAGGTACACATAGGTTTGATTGGCATCGAGAATTGCCATGCCGTCCATGGCGGCCTCGATCGCCAATGACTTCTGTTCGAGTTCATCCTTGGTCTGTCGCTGTTCGTCTGCTTGGAATGTGAGTGCCAACATATCGGCAATTGAGCCGACGAAATTTTGTTCGTCGATCGTCCAACGCCGTGCCGGGCCGGCATGACGAAAGCATACGACAGCGGCCAGAACCCCGTGTAAACGCACGGGAGAATCTATCATCGAACTCAAGTGGAGCTTATCGAGGTGAGTTATTTCCTTCTTCAAGTGAGAATTCTGAATATCGCCGATTGCTAGGACGCGACATTTGCTCAAGGCATCGAAGTAGCCCGGCGCGGTGTCGGCGCTGATTCTTTGGCCGCTCGAATGCGCCCCTGTCTGTCGTTCATACAAATCGTAGCAATGAGCGGCAGTGCAGTGATTTTGCAGCATCCATAGCGATACACGATCAACGTCCAGGGTATGCGCTGCCGTTTCTAATATTTCTTGAACGGACGACAAGAGGCTCCCATGCTTCGTTTCGCTGAGTGCGAGTTTCACAAGCGCCTGGTGCTGGAGCTGCAGACGATTGCGCTCCTCCAAAAATTTGGAGGCTCGTCGATCATATCGAGCGCGCAGTGATCGTGAGTAGTGGACGATGAGGATGGAAAAGAGGAATAGCCCGACGAGGGAAAGGGTCAAAGAAGCAAGATCGAAATAGTATGAATGAAAGGAGAAGGAGGCTCCGAGTGCTGCGGAGGTGCACAGGAAGAGTAGTATCGCCGCACCGGCAAAGTCTCGGGATAGCTTCATGCAGGATTCTCTCGTTTCAATGAACGCGCCAAGGGCCGAACGAAATTATAGCGCCGTCGGAAGGGCTACCCGAACGAAAGTTTTCAGAGGAAAAGCGAAGCAGTTAAGGCAGCTTAGCTGACCCCTAGCGGGCAGTGTGCTTGAGTGACTCGGTAGTTTTATCCAGCATTTTCACACGCACTTGGCCGGTGGCTTCGCTGCGATTCTCCTTCAGGAATACCTTGATGGTATCGCCGGTGAGCACGCTGCCCTCCTGTGTGAGCTCTGGATTTTCAGTCAGCGTGAGAAGGTCGCTGGCAGCTTCATAGGTGGCGAGTTCGCAGGTTCCGCGAATCGTATCGCCCTTCAAGATTAACACGCCTGTCTTTGCGACGAGCTTTTGAATCTTGTTGTCCTGATCGTAGTAACCCTCGAGGGTGTTCGAGGTCATGGTCAGGTCACCATGCTTGACCTCGACATTTCCGGTATAGACAAAGTAGCGCTTGTCGTTATCCAGGCGCAGTGAGTCCGATTTAATGAAGGTGGGCAGCTTCGAGAAATCGGGAGAAACAGCACTGCCCAGCGGGTTGGAAGTCTTCTTCGCAACCACGGGGGTTGGCTTTACCAAGACCTTCTTTGGGCGTGGAGCCGCTTCTGCCGTGGTGCTGGCAAGTCCGGCTGCGAGCAGCATGATTGAGGCAAGCAAGTATTTACGAATCATTCTTCTTCTCTCTGGGCTTCAGCACGGTACGTACATTCTTCTTCAAGGTAAAGCTTTTGGTGGCAAGGTCGCCGTCGAGAATCTCGCCGGAGATATCGAGCAGTGCCCCTGATATCGTGACAAGACCCGGAGCGCTGACCTTGTTTTTCTCTTTGTCATAACTCAGGAGGTCGGTCTTAAGCGTTTCATTTTGATTGTATATGATCGTGACGTCACCTGAAGCGTCCGCACCCTTCAAGCCGGGACCCTGAAGCTTGAGCACTGCTTGACGAGCGGTCATGGTTACTTGCTTGCCGTCCTTCTGATAAATCCAAACCTGGGCATCCTGTATTCGAGCAGCGTTATCTTCAGGACTGTATTGGCCCTGCGAGCCCTTCGCCTCCCAAACCTTGCGACCGTCTTTGACTTCGAAGCGGTGAAATTCCTTTAGTACGAATTTTGAGTCGGAGCCGGGGCTGGGTGTGGCAACCGCAACGGGGGAGACTTCCGGCGCCGGCTCACTGGGCGCCGAGGGAAGGTGCCGTGATTCGGACGGCATGAACCAGATGCCGACCACAAAAAAGGCGACGATGATGGTCACCGCTAGAACTATGCTTTGGTTTTTTCGTAACTTCATGGCCTCTTGAGGGGCGCTTTCGATGAAAAGATACTTTTACCCATTTCGGGGAGGATGGGAAACACTCGCTTTAAACAACGATTATAGAGCTACTTGGGTGCCAGGATGGCTTCACGGATGCGGCAGACGGTAGTGAGCAACTCCTCAAGTGATGCAAGCGGCAGCATGCTCGCACCGTCCGAAGGTGCGACATCGGGATTATCGTGACACTCAACAAACAATCCATCGATACCGGCGGCAACCGCGGCCCGCACCAAGGGAGCGATAAATCGCCGGTCGCCGCCGGATGCCCCACCGGCGCCGCCCATAGATTGAACGCTATGCGTGGCATCGAATATCACCGGGTATCCAGTAGCTCGCATGATTGGAAAGCTGCGCATATCCACAATTAGGTCACGATAGCCGAAGCTAGCCCCGCGCTCACAGAGCATGATTTTCTGGTTGCCCGTGGACGCGATTTTTTTTGCCACGTGCTCCATATCTTGCGGGGGTAAGAATTGTCCCTTCTTCACGTTTACCGCACGACCAGTCCTGCCGGCGGCAAGCAGCAGGTCAGTTTGACGGCATAGGAAAGCAGGAGTTTGAATGACATCGACGACGTGCCCCGCCGCTTTGGCTTGTTCCACGTCATGGACATCCGTGAGCACCGGCACGCCTAACTTTCTGCGCACTTGTTCCAGCACTTTGAGCCCCTCGTCAATGCCGAGGCCGCGCGCGGTGCCAATGCTTGTACGGTTGGCCTTATCGAATGAGGACTTGAATACGAACTGTACTGGAAGTTTACGGGTGATGCGCTGAACGAATTCGGCGATGTGCAGGCAGTGGTCAAGCGACTCGATTTGGCAGGGGCCGGCAATGAGCAGCAGAGGCTGGCCGGCACCAACCCGCATCTGAGGGGTAATTTCAACCGTATGGATCTGATGAGCCGTGAGCGCTGATTCCATGTAATTTATGACGAGCTGCGGGCAGCCTCTCGTTCGCTCTCCTCGTGCGGCTCAACGCTGGGTTCTTCGCTGCCGTTGCTGCGCGAAGACTTGGTGACCTTGAGCCCCTTGCCGTTTG
>JAYRHW010000016.1:0-2272 GCA_041907145.1 Bdellovibrionota bacterium | reverse complement strand
TCGGGGAGGTTCCTGAATAATTCAAGCGCCTCGGGATTCGCCAACGCTTCGCGATTCTTCACTGCTCGACCATGAATAACATCCCGGACCGCGAGTTCGACAATCTTACCGCTCCGAGTTCGCGGGATATCGGAGACCTCGATGATTTTTTTGGGGACATGAAATGCGGTGGTGTTCTTTCTAATGGTATTTCGAATTGCTTCGCGAAGTGAATCGTCAAGTCGCTGGCCTGCCTGCATGCGTACGAACAAAACCACCCGAACATCGCCACTCCAATCTTGACCGATTGCCAGACTTTCGGCGATTTGCGGCAGTTTTTCCACTTGGCGGTAGATTTCAGAAGTGCCGATACGAATTCCCCCGGGATTCAGCACGGAATCGGAGCGCCCGTGCACGACAACACCGCCGTGCTGAGTCAGCTCGATGTAGTCGCCATGGTGCCAAACACCAGGATATTTTGCAAAGTATGCCGCATGATATCGCGAGCCGTCGCCATCGCCATAAAAGCCGACGGGCATCGAGGGAAATGGCGCAGAACATACGAGCTCGCCCTTCTCTCGCTGGACAGGCTTCCCCGCGTCATTGAACACTTCGACGCGCATCCCTAAGCTGCGCGTTTGGATTTCGCCTCGGTAGACAGGGAGTACCGGGCTGCCGAGCATAAAGCAGCCGACGATATCGGTACCGCCGCAAATCGAGGACAAGCAAAGATCTTTCTTTATGGATTGGTACACGTAGTCAAAACTCTCTGGTGCCAGCGGTGAGCCGGTCGACAGCATGGTGTGCACCGAAGAAAGATCGTGCGTACGGGCCGGGGCAAGCCCCTCCTTTTCGAGCGCAGCAATGAACTTGGCGTTGCTGCCGAAAATTGTCATTCGCTCCTGGGTGGCGAGGTCAAATAGGATTCTGCCGCCTCTGTGGAACGGCGCCCCGTCAAAGAGCAGCAGCGTCGCGCCGCTGGCAAGGGCGCTTACGAGCCAGTTCCACATCATCCAGCCGCAAGTCGTTTGATAAAAAATCCTATCACTGCGCTTAAGATCTGTATGGAGCTCCAACTCTTTCATATGTTCGATAAGAACTCCGGCTGTACCGTGCACGATGCATTTTGGCTTACCGGTTGTGCCTGAGGAGTACATGATATAGAGCGGATGTTCCGGAGCGACTTGCTCGAACTGAATGGAATCGGCAGGCTCGCTGAGCAGGGATTCCCAGGGAAGGCAGTTTTTGATTCCCGCGTAATCCTTGCTGTGTTCTGTGTACGAGACCACGACGGTGTGCAGCAGCCCTGGAATTTGAGTGGAAAGCTCTCGTACCTTGGCCAAACAATCGACTACCTGGCCTTTAAAAAAATATCCATCGGGAGCAAAGAGAACTTTCGGCCCAATTTGACCGAAGCGATCGAGCACTCCGCTGACACCGAAATCCGGGGAGCAGGAAGACCAAGTCGCTCCGATGCTCGTGGCGGCGAGCATCGCGATAATTGTCTCGGGCAGGTTCGGCATGAAGCCGGCGACTCGATCGCCGCGACTTACCCCAAGAGATCGAAGGCTGCGGGCGAGCCGTGCGACTTGATTATGCAGTTCGGCATAGGAGAGCTCACGGCGGATACTGCCTTCGCCCCAAAATATAATTGCCGGCTGTGAATCGCGGTGACGGAGCAGATTCTCGGCAAAGTTGAGCTCTGCACCAGGAAACCAGCGAGCTCCGGGCATCTTCGCGGACTCCGCGAGAACCTGACGATACGGCTTCGAGGCAACGATCTTGCAAAACTTCCAAGTGGCCTCCCAAAAGCGCTCCGGCTCCCGAATCGACCAGTCATACAGTTCGGAATACTTTGAAAACGGAGGCAGGTCTGGAGACCTCATGAATCGGGTAACGTTGGCATCGGCAATGCGGGCAGGAGATGGTTGCCAGAGAATAGGATTGGAATTCATTTCGATCTTGAGCGCGCTGTAAATTCTTACGATTTGAATTCGCGCTCTTTCTGTCCTTAGCGATAAAATATTTGAGATTGAATCATGAATGCAATTCAACAAACTCGAGAAGGTATGCCAACTCGACTAAATTTGCAGTACGAATGCTTACAGTCCTACATTTATGTACTTTAGATTCAGATACTCCTCAATTCCCTGATGTCCCCCTTCGCGTCCAAAGCCAGACTGTTTGATTCCTCCAAATGGCGCTTGGGGGTAGGACAGCACCGTATCGTTGAGGCCGACCATTCCGTACTCGAGGGCCTCCGCAAATCTCCATGCTCGAGAGAGATCGCGGG
>JAYRHW010000015.1:0-2927 GCA_041907145.1 Bdellovibrionota bacterium | reverse complement strand
GGTTTCATACTTCGCTTCGGCTGATGAGGATTCTCGTGCCGGCAGCCAAGAGCTGGGTATCATCGCTCGCCAGGCCGGCGCAGCGCTGCTGGGCGAGCCGCTGGTGGAGGCAATACTTGGCGGACCGCTCTTTTTCTACGGCGGCCTTGATAGCGCGGGGCAAACTCTTGTAGCCCAGCACACTAAGTCATCCTTTGCCGCGGATTTGGAGTCCGGAGCAGCGCTATCCCTCATCGCTACAGCGACATTCTTTTCTCCCGCGGCGCTCGAGATTCGCAACAAGGGCCCGGTCGTGCGGGTTACCGGCAAGCTGCCCTTTACAGTCGCAGCACCGGTGGCGCGGTACCTTTTGGCCTGCGTGAGTTCCGCGAACCAATCGGAACTTTATTTGCTTGACCTCGCAGCCGGTAAGGAACAGCGGGTGGTGAATACGTTGCTGCAGAGCATCGATCTTACTCGCGCGTATTATGAAGTGGATCTCGCCAATGTTGCGGCCTTACGTTTGCCCTCGAGTGCGCTGGCTCAAATGCGGCGGTTCTTGTTTGTGGCACTGGCAGAGGAGCTTTCGGGTCTAGCCGCTAAGGCTGTTGCAATGACGGTCGAGTATGTAAAGACTCGGAAGCAATTCGGAGTGCCGGTGGGCACGTTCCAAGCCGTACAACATCGAATTGCCGACATGCATGCCCAGGCGGAATCCATGCGCGCACTGGCGGCTTTCGGCTCCTGGGCCCTGCACTCGTCGACCGAACAGGCGGAACTTACCGCAGCGGCTGCGCTGCGATATTCCACCGAACACGCGGCTCCGATTGTCGAGTATGCCATCCAAATGCATGGCGGCATCGGCTTCACCTGGGAATATGAGCTGCATTTGTATTTGCGCCGAGCCAAGATGATTGAGCTGCTGTGCGCGGGTGATTCGAAGGCCCGCGACGAAGCGCTTATCGCAGCGGTTCGCTAACTAAAGTTTTAGAAGACTGAGGGCTATCATCGGCTGCTGATTCGCCTGTCCAAGAACGGCGGAGGCTGATTGCATCAAGATTTGTCTCCGTGCCAAATTAGCCGATTCCAAGGCAACATCGGTATCTTGAATCCTGCTCTGAGCGGCGAGGCAATTTTCGCGTGAAGCAGCGAGAGTATTGAGCGCGGAGGAGACCCTGCTTTGAGTGGCGCCTATGGCACCGAGAGCGGCTGAGACTCTATCCATCTGGGTTTGGATGGTGGCTAGCGAGAGGAGGGAATCGTACCTCGACGTTAGATTGATGCGCTGCATGGTCGTTGTCGTTTGGGTCGTGGCTAGGTTGACGAACGTTGCTCCGAGCAAATCTGAGTCCCCAAGCACGTCAAGGACTCCGTCGTTATTGACGTCGCCGAAGGTCGCATTGGAAAAGACCGTGACATTGGTGTAGCTTACGGCTGACTTGAAGCTACCGTCGCCGTTACCTGAGTGTATGCTGAGTCCTCCTCCGAAATACGCAATATCAGTTATTCCGTCCCCATCCATGTCAGTGACCATTAGGGTGCTATACATCGCCGGTGGTGCTGAGAGTGTGGTGGCGGAGTTGAGGGTGCCATCCCCGTTCCCGAGTAGGATGTTCACAACTGAGGAGCCAAGCGTGACGATGTCTTTCTTGCCATCATAATTGATGTCGGCAATTTGCAGATCTGAAAAGTTCCCTAACCCGGAGTAGGCCTTTGAAGTCGAGAAAGTATTGCCGGGGGCGCTCATAGTTACCCCGAGTGAGCCTCCGGCGGCCGCGTAGCGCGTGATAATGTCGCCCCGCCCGTCACCATCAAGGTCGCTCACGGTTAGATTCGTGGCATTTGTGGCTCCGGCGAATGTGATTGCCGAGGCAAACTGTCCGCCGCCCTGGCCCAGCAAGACGCGAATCGTTGAGTTTGTGGTAGACCCCCCGACGATATCTGAAATACCGTCACCATTTACGTCACCTACGGCTAGTGTGGTTGTGGCGCCGGCTCCGGCAGTCAGAGTCGTCTCGCTTCCAAATGCCCCTGTACCGGTACCGAATCGTACAAATATACTTGTCGTCCGACAGGTTGCGATATCTAGAATGCCGTCGCCGTTGAGATCGGCGATCGCCGGTCTGCCAACGGCGGCAGTCATTGAGACTGAGGTGGGGGATCCGAATGTTCCGTCCCCGTTTCCCAGCAAAATGTTAACTGTGCTATTTCCAGTATCGACGGCCACCATGTCTAGCTTTCCGTCTCGGTTAAGGTCCGCCAGTTGTGTCGCCGGTGTGGTAAAGGCACCTGTAATTACTTCGCTGGTAGGCTGGTAATCTGAAGCGACATTTCGTTTTAGATCCGAGTCAACGGTAAACCCGATGGAACCATTGCCTCCGTAGCCAACTTGGATATTCATTCTGCCGAATGTACCGTTTAGTAATTTGAGGCCGTTGAAGTCGACTGAACCCATCTGCCGGTTGTATTCCTCGGTCAGGGCCTTGCTTTCTTTATCGATGGAGAGGCGCTGAGAAACGGAGAGAGTGGAGTTGGATCCTTGAGTGGCAAGTTCTTTGAGTCTAAAGAGAATGTTATTGGCGTTGCCTAACGATTCGCCGGCGACTTGCAAGGCGCTAATTCCGTCATTGGCGTTGCGCATTGCCTGCGCGTATACACGACTGTCTCGCCCGAGTCCCATCGAAACCGCGAGCCCCGCAGCGTCGTCGGACGCCTGGTTGATGCGCATCCCCGACGATAATCGCTGGAAGCTTTGCTCGAGCGCGGCTCCGCTGCGCCCAATCTGACACAGTGCACGAAGTGCTGCTATGTTGCTTCCAAAAGTGGTGCTCACGCCCCGGTCCTGGACATATCAATTCAAAGGGTTTGTTACCTGCAGTTCGCGGGGCGAGCGAATACACTACAAGATAGTAGTAATATCGGATGGTTAGGCCCGCCTATTTCCGTTC
>JAYRHW010000014.1:0-6898 GCA_041907145.1 Bdellovibrionota bacterium | reverse complement strand
TTTATTTCGCGGAGCGCTTCGAAAATTGCTTTGCTAGTACCTCTACCCGCAAGAAATCGAAGCCTTAGCTCAAGGCCGGGAGGGACCTCTGCTCTAAACAGGGGTTTCAAAATTGAGCAGCGCGTCCGTAAAACTCCGCACGATAAAATCGACAACATCTTTCACCGAGACAATCCCGATAGCGGTACCGTCCGCCGCAACAATCGGCATATGCCGAAAGCCCCCGCTCGACATTAAGTTAAGGACAAATCCGATTGTGGCATCCGGAGGCTGAGTAACCGGATCGGGAGTCATGAACTCCTTGATTGGCTTGGACTTCAGCGCCTCATAGCGATCCACTACCTTCAGCATGACATCGCGCTCCGAAAAGATGCCGCGCAACGTGTCTCTCTCGCCCAGCACCAATACACAGCCCACTCGATTCTTCTGCAGCAGAGAAACGACAGTCTCGAGATTATCCGTGTCGCGAACTGCCAAAGGCTTCTTGGGCTCCAATACACTCACGCTGCGGCACAGAAAATTAGTGTCCAACACGCCGAAGCTCACCTGACAGGCGGACTGGATTGCCTGCTCAATATGAGATTGCTGTGCAACAAGATTTGCTGGTCGATCATTTTCCTTTCCCATGAGTCTCTCCCTTAGATTTCTTATTATCTGGAGCGGCAGGCTGCGCTGTCGCAGCAGAAGGATTCTGCCCCTCGATTAAGCACTGCACCGGCAGAAGGTCATGCTGCTCAAAGGCCTCCTTCTCGGCGATATAGTCGATCGATTTCGGGCCCTTGAGCTCCTCTTTGGTCTCGAACGCTTTATCTCCTGCTCGAATCACCACTCCCGGATACAACGCTCCCAGCACGTTGACCCGCGGGACGTGGTTCCGCTTGGCTTGCTCCAGCATCGCTTCCTTGGAAGCCAAGAGCTTGACGCGACTAGCCTCGATTTCCCTCATCTTTTTGAGAAGCTTTTCCATCTTCTCGCGATGCGGCTGATGAAGCAGCTGAATTCGGGCTGCATTCGTAGCATACGGGCCAAGGTGCAGCTTGATTAAATCCAATGCTTTATCATGGTCTCGAATGGCTTGGATGATTTTTGCAAAATCTGCCCGTACCTCGACATCCGAGCAGAGAGAGATTTCGGTCCGCTTCGCGGCCTCGTTTCCCCATTGCTTGGCTTCGGCACCGCATACGACAAAGAGGCTGCCCCCGATGCAATGTCCAGCGCTGGCCAAAAATGTCGACTGCGTTCGGAGAGTAGAATCTACGGCTTCCTTTTCAATCCGTATCTCTCCCTGCACTTCCACATTAGCTTCCTGCACGACTCCGGCGTAGAACCCCTTGCCGCCGCTTACCCGCGAGCGCTCTCCGCCGAAGAAAAATCCTTTGATCTTGATATCCCCCTCAGGGCAAATGAAGGTTGCGGACCGCACCTCGCCGATCACTTCTATGCCCTTCTTTGCCTGGACGATCATACCCGGAATTACGCTACCTAAGATTTTCACGGCACCGATAAAGTTGATATTGCCGACATGGAGATCTAAATCTCCCTTTACGATAAGCTCCGGTCGCACGCTGAGTTTACCGCCTTCTTCTTCGAGATAGCCGTCATTCTGAGCGGCTAGAACCTGAAAATCCTCACCGTTTACCGGCGTCAGCTTTAGTGATTTATCGAGGTTGGGCTTTATTGGCTTGCCTGCCTGAGACTTAATCGGAGCGCCGAGCGCATCCCGTCCATCAACGCCGTTCTTGGGTGGATACACGCGAGCAACCGGCTGCCCCGTTTGGACATTGTCGAAGAGATGGAGTTCTCGGTAATCGGCATAACCCTTCTCGTTTACTTTGACACTTCCACGGTCGGTGAGCTTCTTCACCAATAGCACGAGCTTTCCATCCGAACCGTTCTCAGGGGGCGTGCCCTTGGCAATTCTCCGTTCTAGGACTTTTTCGCCCTGATGGAGGTTTTTGACGATGTCATCGATGACCGCTTCGTGAAGTTCGGCCTGCTGCGAAAACTCGCGGATAACGGCGATAAGCTGCTCTTTCGTAATGCTGGCCGCCTGGACAGGCTCGACATCGACAAACAACTTCATCTTGTCGGGCGCTAGCTTGCCGACAATAATGATCTGCTCGTTTTTACGCGTAAAGATAGTCTTCATGGACAATGTCTATTATTCTCGCCCAAGAAGCCTCGCAGCGCTATCGGGGATGGAGAATCCCCCTGGCTTGGGCTAGGCCGCCAAGCACTGATTCCAGTAGTCTTTAGTGCCGGATGCTAGCCGCGGTCCTATGCGCGTGATGACCTCCCGAGCCAAATAGCAGGCAGCCTTTCCGGTATCGGCGGGCGAGAATTCATGGGTAATGCCGTAAAGAAAGGCACCGGCAAACATATCTCCGGCGCCTGTCAGATCGATCGGGCGGCACGGGAAGGCGGGCACATGCACACTCGACTCGTCGTGCGAAACGAAAGCTCCGCGGTCTCCAGCCGTCACCACCACGCTGGGCAAATCAGCGGATAAGCGCTTGAACGCTTCCTCCGCAGACTTCGTGTTGGTATAAGCGCAGGCTTCGCTTTCATTTGCGAAGACCAAATCGACGCTTGGCATAATTTCTCTCAGCGTATCACCGAAACCGGTCACAACCCAAGCTTCGGAGAATGTAACTGCTACGCGAGTGCCGTGCTTGCGCGCGTCGGCCACCGCCTTGCGGATGGCGTCTTTGCCGCCACCAGGATTAGAGAACAGATATCCCTCGATGAACAACCACTGCGCATCACGAATGACAGTCTCATTTACATAGTCGGGCGCAAGATGGGTGCATACACCGAGGCTGGTGCGCATGGTGCGCTCCCCATCCGGCGTGATGAGCGCCACGCAGGTACCGGTCGTTTGATTCGCGATGAGCCAGTTAGCGATTTCGACCCCCATGGCCTCGAGCTCCCCCTTGAAGTGGATGCCGTACCGATCGTCGCCGAGACAGCCTAAATAGGAAGACCGTCCTCCGAGTTGAGACATCGCGATGGTTGAATTAGCGACCGATCCTCCACTGGCGACTTGTGCATCGTGCTTTTGGAGCCGCTGCAGGAGGGACTTCTGCTCGTCGATTTCCACCAATCGCATCGTGCCCTTTTCATAGCCAAGCTGCGCAAATTCCTCCTCGGAAATACGCACAAGGATATCGACAAGTCCATTACCCAATCCGCAAACATCAAGGCGCTTCATGAAGATCCCCCTCTTTGGCCCAAAACGAGCCTATTCTAGCGTACCCAGGGCCAGCTTGCACAGAATTTAGGAGAAAAAAGCAGGTGCTAACAGCCGCCGCCGGCTACGTGCTCAAGGAGCAGCTCGACGCCGTCGCCGAAGCGCACCCAGCGAGTATATTCATCGGAAAAGCAATGCCCGACTTGCAAGAGTTCACTTTGGCATGCTGCGGTTACGCAGGTCGGATCGTAGGAGAGTTCGATTTTTGTATTCTTGGGGAGCTGAAATTCGCGCAGAAATGCCCGAGCACTAGCATCACTAAGAGCCCCCGGTGAATTCTGAGAAACTAAGGAAACCGCGCCAGGGGGTGAGTCTACATTGTTGATGCTGGCTTCACCCACGCTGCGTGCGTTTCTAAGTGTACTCTCTGCGACACTGTATGCCGCGTCAGCGCGGTAGACCTGGAATGAGGTCAGCGCTAAAGAAGACAGAACCATCACGATTGCCACGATGGTGAGAAGTTCGATGAGAGTAAATCCTGATTCACTTCGCATAGAGCGCCTTGCCTGAACGGTCATGACTGTAATCGACCGAAAAAACGAAGACATTAACCCTTGGTAGCTAAATTTCCGACGTTAAGCGTACGAAATATTCGCAGAAGCGGAAAGCATCAAATGGCGGCCGCAGCCTCTCTAAAGGGCCTCAGGGCAGCGTCAATTTGGGCCTCGGCGCTGAAGAACCCGGATATCTTCACTATTACCTGGTCCACCAAGGCATCAGGGCAGCTGGCGCCTGCCGTCAGTAAAACATCGATACGATCTTTGGCGCTCGGCAGCCAAGGAGAGGTCTCCTTGACCTGGTGAGAACCAAGGTCCAAGTGGCGAATGCGCTGCGCACTCAAGATTTCGTCAGCATCCTTGATATAAAAGGTGGGCAAGCGCTCCTGGCAGAGCTCGACAAGATGGGAGGTGTTGGAGGAATTATAGCCCCCGACCACAATCGCAATATCGCCCCCCGACTGGACTAACCCCTTAACGGCGTCCTGATTCTCCGAGGTAGCATAACACAGCGTGTCACGGGTATCGGCAAAGTGATGGTCTAAACTCTCCGTTCCAAAATGATCTTGCATAGCAGCGCGCAACAAGTCGCTGATATGCTGTGTTTCCTCTGCAAGCATTGTCGTTTGATTCACGACCCCGATGCGTTCGAGGTGCTTATGGGGATCAAAGCCCGGCGACGCTCGACCGGAAAAATCTGTCTCGAATTGCTCGAACGGCAACTCTCGGCGCAGGTAGCGCGCCAGCATTTCTGCTTCCTGAATATCCCGAATAACAAGAGAGGGAGCCGTTAATCGAGCATGGGAGAATGTAGCGCGCGTCTCCTCATGGTAGTGCTTGCCATGAATGATGACGGTGAACCCACGCTCACCAAGCTGGGAGGATCTCTTCCACACCTTTTCAACAAAGGGGCAGGTGGCGTTATACGATCGCGGGTTTATGCCGATGCTCTCCAACCGCTCGAACAGCTCAACAGTCGTGCCGAACGCTGGAACGATAACGATATCGTCGGGGCGCAGCTCGGCGAAGGGTACGAGCTGCTTCCCATCGGGGGAAAGAATGAATCGAACCCCCCTCTCAAGCAGATCATTGTTAACGTGCGGATTGTGAATCATTTCCGAGAGAAGAAACACTCGCTTGTCCGGATTTTCGGCGAGCGCGCGGTAGGCGATTTCAATCGCATTCTCCACGCCGAAGCAAAATCCGAAGAAGCGCGCAATTTTAAAGCGCACCGGGCCCAAATCGAGAATAGATGGAGCCAGGTCCTGCTTGCGATGGTCGCTCCCACGGCGCGCATTTTTGACGGCGGAAATAACCGACGAACGGTAATAGAGAGGAATTTCGAATTTTCTGCCCATACGCAGTGCCTGTTCACTGCGGTCCCTTATATCATGCGGAAGTCGGACAGTCTAATTACCTAGGAGGCGCGCCGTCTGAGTTTCTGCATGAGTAATCTGCTGAGATTGCCAACTGCACGGCCGAATATCGCTGCAGTTGCAACCAAGAAGCTAAGCAGCGCCAAACCTACGGCTGGGTTGTCCGTTGCCTCTGCGGTTACCCCCTCGGGCGATTCTAGAAAAAGCAGAAATACCGAAAGCGCGTAAAGCAGTGCGCCCACGATAAACACATAGGAAAGAATTCCACTAAGCCCAAGCACTGCGTAGGCAAAGAGCGCCTGAGAAAGCGTCTCGATACGATGCAGGCGTCCAAAGAGACGAAGTTCCACCACCGGGGCGCTGACGAGGCCCGCTGTTTCGGCGCCAACACGCAGCGCTGGGGTGAACTGAATCGCTTGACTGTACTGCAATCGGAACGGACCCGCGCGGTATGGACGATCCATCGTTAAGATGACTGAGTCAGCACCGTGACATTCGCACACCGCCGACAACAGCGTGTTGTCGGCCGAACTCAATTGAGGGCGAGCAAACCAGGCAACGTGCAATGCGTCAGTAAATCGCTTTAGGAAGTCATCAAGTATGGCGCTCGCTTCCCGGAAGGGAGTTTTATATCGCTTTTGCAGGAGTTCGAGCACTTGAGGCCAATGGACCTCATCTATGCCTAGAGTACGGGTGATTCGAAGTTCTTCGGCCGGTAGTCCCATGTTCGCTCCACGAAACAGCGCTGCGCTGTTCCTCATTCTCGGCCTGCTCCAGACTCATAGTTCTTAGCCCCACAAGACTGTTATGGATCGGATCTGATCCGAGGTTTCTTAACGCCGGGAGGCAGTCTAACTATCTACAACTACTGTTGGTTCTAACGGGCAAAGCGCCCAGGTTCGATGCGGAGCTGGACACCGAGCCGTCGGTGATCGGAACTCGGCCCGTACTGAGCCGGCGTCCACGCTCGATCCAACAGCGCTCGAACGCGAAGAGATTGTTCGGCGGCTGGCGCGCTGGTCAAGACGGCACACGGCAATTCAACCTCGACGTCCGCTGAAGAATTGAGGATAAGCTTACGCTGAAAATTTCCGGGCCAGGCCTGCAGCGTCATAGTTTGGGGGCGTATCTCAGCATCAGGAGCAAGGCTGCGAACAACCAGAGGAACAGTCCCGGAATCAGGGCATCGCAGCGTGAACTGCGCTGTCCGTCTGGTCCAGCGAAAGAAGGACTCCCCGTCTCGCTCCCAGGGGTACAATCCGAACTGCGAGAGACTCATCGCAATCGGTACTCCTAAAAGTAACAGCACAAAAATAGCTCCTGCCAGGTAGGCTCGAGAAACAAATCCCTTGGATTCCACACCACTGGTTACAAGCCCCGGCAACTTCCCTCTCCATTCGAGCGTCCATCGGACCTGATAACAGGTCCCCAGGAGCACTCCAGCAAGCACAGAGACCTCGTCAAAGTCCAAATGCGGACCGAGAAAAAGAAGTACTGCCAACACTCGAAGGGAAATTTCGCTGCTGGTATTTCGCTCGCCAGAACGACTCAAATGGCTGAGCGACCACACCAGCGTGGCCGCTCCCAATATTCCTGTTTCGGCCAAGACGCCCAAGTAAAAATTATTTGCGTTATCACTCCAAGCGGCCGTCGGCAATCCAAGCTGCTGCGCATACTGCACGACATAGCCTGGAAATTGCTGCAATCCCACCCCGAAGAAAAAGTGATCGAGCCAAACGGCAGTTCCAATCCGCCAAAACGCTAGTCGGCTAAAC
>JAYRHW010000013.1:0-3643 GCA_041907145.1 Bdellovibrionota bacterium | reverse complement strand
CTTTCACCGGCATATCCGAGATGGAAGAAAAAACGGTAAACTGAAAGACGAGATCAAAATTGGCGTCGCTGAACGAGAGCCTCGCGGCGTTGCCATGGTGAATTTGCACTCCTGAAGGGCATAATTGCCTGGCTTTGGCAACGCGGTCGGGAAGAATATCGATTCCTGTCACACTATCTGGACTTGCTCCCCATTTAATAAACTCGCGAAGCCACTGTCCAGTTCCACATCCGATCTCAAGAATCTTCGTATCATGAAGATGGCTGAAATTCCTTGATCTCAAGACCGCTAAGATATCCCGCTCCAACTCCTGAACACGGTAAAGATGGGCTTGGTTGAACCACGAATATCGGAACGCACCCTGCCGTTTCCCGTAAACGGATTTGATACGTGTCTCCTCCGATTCAAGATCGCTCTCAGGTTGATCCATCAGTGCACTTCTATAATCTTTCCTCGGTGTCCTTGCGCATGAAGTTCAAAGACGTCGCCCCCTGCCTTAGATTAGCAGATTGAGAGGTGATGTCCATCGGTGTCTAATGCCTATAAACTCTGATCTGACCCCTTGATCTTTCCACGGGAAACTAGGCCACTGGGAGTTGGAAACTCGATGTCACCAAATGGACTAGGTAGCTGGCGAATTGATCTGCTCCACATATCAAACTCAACTTGAGACTAGAAGCCCCCCCTTTCTAGTCTGTTTCATTGATAGGCAAGTTCATGGGCATCCTTAGAGCACTGCAGTAGCCCAGTTTTGCGGTGTGCCGTTTCCGCGTCCTGACTCTCGCCGATGTGGCCCGTCCCAGCACAGATGGACATCTAGGCAAATAGTGTACTTCCTGTTGCAAAATTCAGATAACCATTTCAATGGCCCTATACGGAAAAATCAGCAATTGAACAACAGCCCATTCAATATTCATGTGGCCTTCATGGCTAATCAGGTCGCCTAAGCTGCTGACCTCTTGGTAATTGCCCACTAAACGTTCTCCTTCTTGCCATAATAGACAAATAGTAATCGGTGAATATATTGGGCTTTACCGACATACAGCTCGTAACATTCAATCTTCGATGAGGCAGTAACGCCTCCTCATAGAAGCCCCGTAAACGTTGAGCAGTTTGTTCTAACGAGAGCGCATCCATCCTTTCACGGCCCGCTATGCGCGCCCCTCTAGCCCCCACTAAGCCCAGTTTGGCTCCCAAGTCATCGGCGTCCGGCCTCGCAATATAACATCCCTCGATCCCCTCAACTCTTTCTGACACATCCCCCACATCTACAGATACGATGGGCACATTGCACGCAAGAGCTTCCTTGATTACGTTTGGCGACCCCTCGTGCAAGGAGGTCAGTAGCACAACATCGCTAGCATTCAGCCAGATGGGAACTTCATCATGCGGTACGCCTCGGAGTTGATGAATCTCTGCATTCAACCCTGATCCGTTAGCTTCATGAACTGCCGCCTGTGCCAAGTCGAGACGTTTACGAGCATCACCGCCGTTCGTGGGAAACAAAACATGGAACTTGTTGGCGTCCCATCCTAATTTCTTGCGGCAATCCACCTGGTTAAGCGGTCTAAACCGCTCAAGATCAATGCCGTTTGGAATAATCCAAACCTTGGATCTACTCACAGAATCTGGAAGAGCCTCTTGGAGATTCCGAGATTTGACCACAATACCGACAGCCCTCCTGGCCGCAATATGCGAGGCCAAGATCCCATATTCGCTGCTGATTCTTCTTAGTGATCCCGATAGATATTCCCCTAAGAGATCAGACCCGCAAAATGAAACCACCGTCGGCCTATCGTTTACAATGCGCGTCACCCGTTCTGCCATGACACCCCCGTACATAGCATGAACCACATCGGGCTGAAACTGCTCGATACGACCTTTGAGTTCTGTACCCATGGAAAAATAAGAGCGCATGCCACTCTCACAGCGATCAACGTGCATCACCTCAACATCCACGCCAATACGTTTTAACCCAAGGACTTGCTGTTCGATAAAAGTACCCACCCCAGGATTGCGCGGCGTAGGATATAAATTAGTCACCGCCAGAACGCGCATGGAATCCTTTCGTGAGACTATTAGACAAGCGTCCGAACAGATTTAGGCTTCTTGAGAGCCAACAAGACACCGCTTGTTAGAGCATCGGGGGCGTCCATCTTTTGGAGTCTCGTCCATTAAAGTGGACCCCTCTGTCAAGACAGATTTCATCCAAATTTAAGCTACGCCCATCGTTTCAATCGCAGCGAAGCAGCGCTGCCCTGTTATTCCGCCGACATGGTCAGGGATCCTCGCCCCGCCGCCCTGGCCATCGGCATACACCGTGTTCGGCGTCCGGTTGTCCAGCGACTGGTGCGGGCGCTCCCCGTTGTCGAACGCGAAATAGTCCGCCAGGCCACGGGTGAGCTCGGTGACCGTGCCGTAGCCCTTCAGATACACCTCCTCGTACTTGACGCTGCGCCACAGCCGTTCGACGAAGATGTGGTCCAGGGCGCGTCCACGCCCATCCATGCTGATGGCGATGCCTGCTCGCTTCAGGACGTCCGTGAACACCGCGCTCGTGAACTGCGAGCCTTGGTCACTGTTGAAGATGTCCGGCTTGCCAACGCAGCGCAGCGCGTCCTCGAGGCAGTCGACGCAGAACGACGAGTCCAGGCTGTTGCTGATTCGCCAGGCCAATACCCGCCGCGAGTACCAGTCGATGATCGCCACCAGATACACGAAGCCGCGCGCCAGCCGGATGTAGGTGATGTCCGTGCTCCAGACCTGATTGGGCCGGCTGACCTCGATGCCGCGTAGCAGGTAAGGATAGACCTGATGGCCCGGATGCGTCACGCTTGTTGACGGTCCCGGTGCCATCCCTGCCAAGCTCATCAGGCGCATCAGCCGCTGCACCCGCTTACGGTTGACGACGTACCCCTGGCGCGCCAGATACACGACCATCCGCCGGCTGCCGTAAAACGGCCGCCGCGTGTACTCCTCGTCAATCAGGCCACACAGCACCAGATCCTCCTCGAATTCCTCGCGTGGCGTCTGCCGTCCGTAGAAGGTCGCTCGTGCCACCCCTGCCAGTTCGCATTGCCGCGCGACCGCCAGGACCGCGTCTCGGTCTATCCAGCCCATGCGCGTCTCGCTGCTCATAGTCCGGACTTTTTTTTGAGCCAGTCCAGCTCCATCTTCAGCCGCCCGATCTCCCCGTACAGACGCGCTTCGTCGGCGTACGCCGCGGGCTTTGGCCCGCGCTTGCGGTCGAACACCGTGGCCGCCCTCTCCATGAGCTCCTTCTTCCACTGCCCCACGACGACGGGATGGACTCCGTACTGCTGTCCGATCTCGTTGAGCGTCTTCACCCCTCGCACCGCTTCCATCCCAACCTTCGCCTTGAACTCCGCGCTGTGCACCGTGCGCTGCTTGCCGTCACTCATGCCATTATCCTCCTGGGACAACAGCTTAAACCCGTGTCTCAAATTTGGGGTCCACTATATTGTTCTATGCAAGCCAATAGATGCAGCCTTATACCTAGAAGGTACGGGGTCGGGAGCCTTTATAAAAGGCTTGAGGGGGCGAAAGAGCGGTGAAAGAAATAGGCTCCAGACCTGATTGGGCCGGCTGACCTCGATGCCGCGTAGCAGGTAAGGATAGACCT
>JAYRHW010000012.1:0-3063 GCA_041907145.1 Bdellovibrionota bacterium | reverse complement strand
CTTTCCACTGTGCCTGCGCAGTACAGACCGTATCGCCCTGCTCAACCTGCGCTCGCACGTGCACGACTATTTCCCGCTCATTGCCGCCAAGTGGTTCACAGACGCTTGATGCGGTGATTTTTCCGCGGGCTTTCTTTTGGTACTGCACCGTGAATCCGGTGACAATGCCGCGCATATCAGCCGGCAACGTCGAAAGCATGGCCAGTCCCGAGGTCATCTCGCAGAGATTAGCCAGTGCTATCGCATGAATTGAACCTAGGTGATTACGGACCGCACGGCGTTCGGACAGCGACGCGGTGACCTTGCCTGCTTCCAGCCTCTCCACCCGAGCATCGATACTCCCCGTGTATGGAACGGCAAGCCCCAGCGCCTTGGCGAAAAGCCATCGCCCAGGGGCGCCGAGCCTTGATAATCGCTGCCACCAGTCAAGAATCATGCGCATACGCCACTCATTTGAAGCGCGGTCCCGATGAGCGCGGCTTTACGTTAGTCTTCTTGCCCTGCTCTCGAGTTTCCTTGCGGTAGCGCACCTCCTCCTTGCGATTGCGCTCCAAGGTTTCAGGCGGTAGTCGACTCTGAGTGCTCATTTGTTCCGCTTCGGACTCGAGCTGCGCCCGGCGCATGATTCGATTTCTTAAGGTAGCGACCAGGAAGAGTATTACAGGAACTAATACGGCGATAGCTAACGAAGCTTCGCGATTCCATTCGATCCACTCGGATAAATCGGCGAAGAAATATCGAATCTTGGCTAGCGTGTCTTCATACCACGGTAACATTTGAACCCTTGTAGAAGATAACCGGGAGTACGTATACCATAGGTACAGCATCCCAAGCTGAGGGCGCGAGCCCTAAACTGCGCTATGATTTATCTACTGAGCCTCTCTCAGCTTCCTATCGTCCTCATTTTCGCATACGTCTATGCTCGAGACACCCATGAACGCGAACCCCTGCGGCTGCTGCTGTATTGTTTCTTAGGGGGCATTGTAAGCTTCTTCCCCGCGGTCGGCCTGGAGCTGGTCTTTAAATTGCTCATCCCCACGAGCAAAAGCTTGCCGCTCTTCTCACATGGCATCGAGATGCTTCTCGGTGTGGCGCTCATCGAAGAGGGCTGCAAGCTTTGGTTTCTTCTCAAAATTGCCTACCGCTCGAACGAATTCAACGAGCCCTTCGACGGTATCGTTTACGCCGTGGCTATCTCCCTCGGAATGGCTGCCCTGGAAAATGCTCTCTACTCCCTCGAACATGGAGTGGCAACGGCATGGCTGCGCATGTTCAGCGCGGTTCCGCTGCATGCCATGTGCGCCGTGCTGATGGGGTTCTATGTCGGACAAGCCAAATTTTTGGCGGACAAAAGGCGGGCTCGAGCCTTTATTTTCTTAGGCCTTTGCGCTGCCACACTTGCGCATGGAACGTATGACTACTTCGTAGCAATTGGAACTTGGGTCTATGTACCGCTGTCACTTTTCATTCTCGTCGTGCAACTCATCTTGGCTCTGCGCGCCATGCGGATTCACAACTCCCATCCGCCGGTAGTTGCCGACGAAAACTGCGTCTTTCTTCCAGATCAGGAGCGCTCCCTGAACATGGGCCCCGTGGATATGAGTGTCATCTCGCTGCGATTGATTGCAGCGCTGAGCAGCTTGTGGGCCGGGGTAAATTTGGTTCCCTCAGTACGAGAGGGGCTAGGCATAGACCCCGATGCGGGCGTGGCGACGGGCATTCTCTCTTTGTTCATTCTGATCGTTGCCTTGAGGACCACTCGCGGACTCAAGGAACGAAGACCCCCGAGCTGGCGTACCGCCTTGGGACTGTTCGTGGTTTTCCTACCTACGCCGGCGTTCATTCTGTCTCTTATCGGCCTCTTCGGCTTACTCCACCCCAGCACCCGACTTTCGCTCAAGAATACCAATGAGAGCAGCGTCTTAAAGGCCTCAAGTCCCCCCAGCTAACTGGCCGATAGATTTAGTGCGAAGCTTACGGGGATTATATGAAAGCGCTCATTATCGAAGACGACCGAGCGAATCAGTTCATTTTGCAGCAATTTCTGGCTCCTTTCGGAGGAACCCAGGTTGCCGCCAATGGCGAGCAAGGGCTTGATGAATTTAGACGCGCTCTCGATGGGCAAATCCCCTTTGATCTCATTTGCCTCGACATCATGATGCCGGGCATGGACGGGTTACAGGTGCTTAAGGAACTCCGCAAAGAAGAGGCCGAGCGCGGCATTGTTGGAGCCGATGGAGCCAAAATCATCATGATAACTGCGGTCAATGATAAGAACGTGGTTATTAATGCCTTCCGCGATGGCTGCGAAGCCTTCCTGATAAAGCCTCTAAATCATGAAGATTTGATGCGCAATCTCAAAGCGCTGAAACTGGTCGCCGACGCCGCGAAGTGACCGCTTAGCAAAGATTTCTGGAATCAGGTACCATGCTGCCCGGGGTTCCCATGTCATCTGTTCTCGAACTTGAAAACCTAGCGAATGCCGGCGAGATTTCGCGGGCCGATCGACTGCGCATCGAGCAGCTTTATCTTGCCTCGGCTTTCCCGGTTTGCGACCGTGCTCCCCATTTTATCGCAGCCGCCGGAAACATCGCCGCCGGCAAGACTTCTCTGCTTCGCTTCCTCGCGGCGGCCGGAGAGCTCAATGTCGCCCACGCCGTTCGCCACGACCCGGACGCAGTAATGAGCGAGATCCCCGAATATCGCGCTGAGACCCTGGCAAATCCCCTATCCGCATTTCGACGCTGGGAGATTCCGGCGCGCAGGCTTGCCGAGAGAATACTCGAGCAGGCTATCGAGAGCCGTTGTGACATTGTGTATGATCGCACCTGTGCGTTTCCAGACACCCTTTCATTACTGAAGCGTCTGCGCTCTGAGCATGGTTACGAGTTGAGAATCTGCTTTGTTTGGGCCGAGCTCGAGGAGTGTTTACGGCGCGCTGAGCAGCGAGCGCAGTCCTCGCGGCGCTCCGTGCCGGAGGAAATCATCATTCAGCGCGCTGAAGCATTGCGCTCCTTGGTGCCGCACTATTGCGCGCTTGCCAACAGCTTTGATATTTTTGAG
>JAYRHW010000011.1:0-16188 GCA_041907145.1 Bdellovibrionota bacterium | reverse complement strand
GGGGTACTTGAGGGGCTTGTGGAAGAAGTGAAGTGCCCCACGTTCTAGAATGTCATGTGCAGCATCGTCCTGGATATAGCCGGATAGTATCACCACTCGCGACTTCGGATTAATCTTCATCGCTTCGTCAAAGAACGTTCTGCCGTCCATACGGGGCATTTTCATGTCGAGAATAATCAGATCGACTCTGCGATAATTACTGCGATACCACTCCAGAGCCACGCGCGCATCGGTGAAACACTGTGCTTGGTAGCCAGCCCTGTTCAAGAATTGCTGTGCAAGCTCGACCAAAAATGGTTCGTCATCGACTACCAGAACCATTCCGGTCCCCGATGCGAGATGCTCGTGATCGGCAAGATCTTCAGCCTTCGCTTGATTATCGAGCAGGGGGAAATAAAGAGTGAAGGCAGTGCCGATGCCGACCTCTGATTCACAATCAATCCAGCCGTTATGGTTCTGCATGATGCCGTACACCATCGACAAACCGAGGCCCGTCCCCTGATCCGACGATTTAGTGGTGAAGAAGGGCTCGAAAATTTTGTCGAGATTCTCCGCAGGAATCCCAACGCCGGTGTCGACCACCCGCAGCAACGCGTATTCGCCGGGCTTTGCCTTGGAATTGAAGCGCTCCGGATGCTGAATAGCCTTACGTGAAAAGTCGAACGTAATCGTGCCGCCCCCCGGCATGGCATGCTTGGCATTGATGATTAAATTCGTAAGTGCTTGCTGAAGCTGCGCTGGATCCCCAGCGACGGCAAGGTCCTTCTGTTCGCCGGTCTTGATGATATCCAAATCGGTGCCGATTATGCGGCCTAAAAATTCTACGGTTTCCGCTACTGTGCGCTGCAAAGATACGGTGTTGAGGTTGTATTTGCCTTGCCGAGAAAATCCAAGAAGCTGCTCGATGAGTGAAGTTGCACGCTTGCATCCCTTGAGGGCCACATCCACTGAGGTGGACAGTTGACCGTCAAGGTGCGTGCTCATACGCATCAACTGCAAGTGCCCGACGACTGCAGCGAGCGCATTATTGAGATCGTGGGCAATACCTGCGGCAAGCTGCCCGATGGCTTCCATTTTCTGAGCCTGCATCAACTGACGGTGCAATTTTAGAGACTCTTCGCCTGCACGGCGGCGATCGGTGATATCGCTGGCGACGCCCAGCAGCTGGCTAACCTCTCCGTTCGGTCCCACCAATGGCCGTTTGATGGTCTGAAACCAACGCGTCTCGCCGGTGCGGGCGTTGGTCACCGGCTCCTCGGGAATGAAGCGCTCCTTGCCGCTGCGAATAGTGGCCTGATCATCCCGGCGGAAATGTTCCACTTCGGCCTTATTCGGGTTGAAGTCCGCATCAGTTTTGCCCACGAGTTCGTCGGGGGTGCTGTTGTAAATATCCGCGACGGCCTTGTTCGCCAGGAGAAATCGGCCCTCAAAATCCTTGGCAAAGATTAGGTTGGGGTTGCTGTCGATTACCAGGCGCAGAAAGTCCTTTTGATGTTGCAGTTCCTGGAGTGCTGATACTCGAGTGGAAATATCCTTGAGAAGTGCTATGAAATATTCGACCGTGCCATCAGGACGGCGCACGCAGCCGACAGACATGCCCACGTGCAGCAAGCTTCCATCCTTGCGAATGAAGCGCTTATCCATTGAGTACCCATTCACCTCTCCACGCAGGACGCGATTCAGGTTTGCGAGATCATCGGGCAGGTCTTCAGCGTACGAGAGCTCCGGCCAGGTGGTCTCCAGCAGTTCCTCGCGTGAGTAGCCCAGCATCTCGCAGAGCTTGTCGTTGAAATCTATCCACTGCTTGTCAGCGGAGGTTATCGCGATACCAATAAGCGGAAGCTCAAAAAGCCGCTGGAAACGTTCCTCGCTGCTATGGAGGGCCTCCTCCGCTTTGTGCCTGCGAGTGACATCGGTAGCCGTTCCGGAATACCCGTATACCTGACCGGACTCGTTCCTGGCGGCGAGGACATTTATGCTGAGCAGAACCGGACGCCCGTCTTTGCGCAGCTCCTGACACTCGAATTGGTACTGCGGGCCGTCTCGCAGCGCCGATTCGAACATGCGCCGCTTTCGTGTGCTTTCATCAGTCGTGAGAAACTCGGAGAAATGCCGGCCCAACATTTCTGACGGACTGTATCCGTAGACTCGGCGCGAAGCACTGTTGATGAACGTATAGCGGCCATCTAGATCTAATGCCCAGATCAAATCCGCCGAGGTTTCCACCAGGTCGCGGTACTTCTTTTCGCTGGCGCTGAGGGCCTCGACGGCTTGTTTCCGTTCACTAATGTCGGTGACCGCGCCCAAGGTGCCTACGATCTCACCGGCATCATCACGAATAGGAGTTGCATGAATCTGAGCCCAGAATCTGGAGCCATCTGCCTTCATCAACTCGATTTCATATGCTTCCGAGATTCCTGCCAGTCTGCGCTTCGTGCGCTCGATGAGAAAAGACTCCTCACCTCGAGGCAGCAGGAGACTATAGGCAGGCTTGCCGATCATTTCCTTGGCGGGTCGACCAGCGAGTTCAGCCATGCGGGAATTTACGTGCAGGATGATGTCCTGCCGATCGCAGAACAGAATGCCTTCACCAAGGCTTTCGATCAGGTTCTTGGCCACGTCAGTGACGAGGTGCTCAACAGCGGAATATGCCAAGGATTCTGTGCCGCCTACTCTAGCATTGGAGGGATGTCCGTTCGATTTTTGCCGCTCGTTATCCATTACGCTCCTAGGAGCCGCGAATTACGCAATCCTTTGCAACAACAGATCATTCTATATGGTACCCTTGGGGTAGGGAGCGAATCAACAAATACCGCGCCTTGCGACAGTTCTGTGACAATTGGAGCGGCCCTAACCGTAGTGACCTAGAGCTCAAAAGTGCGTAACTGCTTTGCTACGACTGATAAAGCCGCTACCGAGGGAGCGCCGGTTCTTGCATCGTCAAGTGTCGATTTGACACGCTCGAATCCCGCAGCCTTCTTTAGTACGGAGCCCACTTCTTGGGGGTTCTGAACGCCGAGATCGAGGAGGCGAGCTGTGATCCGCGAAAGACTGCGGCGAATGTCATCGGTCGACCCCAATAGCAGCTCGTTCTCCCACTTGTTCGTGGTCTCAGGAAGTGCGGCTTGCGATAGCAGTCCGCCCACACCAAGTTCCTCGATAGTAATCGAGAAAACTTGGGCAACCTTAGAAAGATCCTTCCCAGCTCTCTTCGCCGCGCTCAACATCTCAAGATGAATAACGATTCGTGGGAAAGCCGCCAAACTCTTTGCGGTAAGGGAATCAAGACCCATATGTTCGTACTTACTGAGCCGCGCCTTGTAGGCGTCGCCCTCCTTGCCAACGAGCACTGATTCGATATTGGTGATCAGTTTGCGATAATCAGACTCATACAAGTCGACGGCCTTTGCCAAGCTCATGCCCGAGTCATGGGAAGTAAGAAGCCACGATGCCGCATCCATAAGGGCGCGGCTGATTTCCACGCACAGCGAGAGGTAGGTCTGGCTGTTTTCGAATGTGTCAAATCGTCGCAGCACCGTGCGTATGCCCTTAGTGCCGAGGATATGCTCGGCAGCCAGAGAACACTTGAGTACCTCGATTGGGGGCACCGAATAGGTGACGCACATCCGATGCACGAAGGTGATGCCCATCGTGTCGATAAGGGTATTTGCCACCTGCGTTGCTATTATATTGGCGGAAAGTGGGTGACCCGCGAGCTCTTCAGCAAAGCGATCCCTCAAAATGCCGGGAAAGTAGTCGAATAAGTACGTCTTGAGGAGCGGGTCAGCGAGTAGATTGGAAGACAGCAATGCATCCTTGATCCACATCTTAACGGCGGCGGTACAGACTGCCAATTCCGGACGAGACATGGAGGCTTTTTGGCTAATTCGCTCCCGCAGTTCCTCGTCATCGGGCAAGTTCTCCAATGAGCGATTGACGTAGCCCAAGCGATGCAGCTCGCGAATGAGAGACTGGAAGTATTCGATGTTACGTTTTGACCGCAAGACGGCCATGCTCAGAAGAAGCGCATGGCTGCGATTATGATCGAGAACCGCCTCCACCACATCGGGGGCCATCTCTTTAAGTATCGAATTACGCTCGGCAATGCCGAGTTTGCCTTCGCGCATGAGCCCGGAGAAAAGGATCTTGAGGTTTACCTCGTGGTCCGAAAGATCCACTCCGCCGGAGTTGTCGATGGCATCAGTATTGATGCGGCCGCCGCGCTGCGCAAACTCGATGCGGGCACGCTGCGTAAAACCCAGGTTCCCGCCTTCAGCAACTACCTTCGCTCGCAGCTCGTTGGCATTGACTCGGACTCGATCGTTGGTGCCGTCGTTGACATCGGCGTGTGATTCCTCCTGCGACTTTACATAGGTGCCGATACCTCCGTTCCACAACAGATCCACTTGGGCGCGCAAGATCAGATTGATGAGCTGTTCGCCGTTGACTGTAGCGGGAGTATTCTCCGGCACCGCGAGTGCCTTGCGAACCGCCGCACTGAGGGTGATTTCTTTATCAAAGCGCCCGAAAACACCGCCACCGGCTGAAATGAGCTCCTTGCGATAATCCGACCATTGCGAGCCCTTGAGTAGGAACAATCTGCGGCGTTCCTGGTAAGACTCCTCCGGCTCCGGAGTGGGGTCGAGGAACACATGTCGATGGTTGAACGCTGCAACAAGTTTGTAATTACGGCTCAACAAAAGTCCATTTCCGAACACATCGCCGGCCATATCACCTATGCCAATGGCCGTGAATGGCTGGTTGGTGTGATCGAATCCTATGTCGTTGAAATGCCGCTTCACGCACTCCCAAGCGCCCTTGGCGGTTATGCCGTAAATCTTGTGATCGTAGCCCTGCGAACCTCCCGAAGCAAAGGCATCGCCGAGCCAGAAGTTGTATTCTTCGGTCGCGATTCGATTGGCTATATCCGAAAACGTGGCGGTGCCCTTGTCGGCAGCGACCACTAAGTAAGGATCGTCGGCATCGTAGATGACCTGTCCCTCTGGATGCTTGATACCGGCGCCAACGCGGTTATCGGTCACCGAAAGCAACGAGCGGATGAAGACTCGATAGGCGCCCTCGACCGCTGGGGCGATTTGGGAGGGCTCGGTGGGAAGATTCTTTACGACAAATCCGCCCTTTGCGCCGCCGGGGACGATCAGCGCGTTTTTGATCTTTTGCGTTTTCATCAAGCCCAAGACTTCACTGCGGAAGTCTTCGTAGCGATCACTCCATCGCAATCCGCCGCGGGCGACTCGCGATCCGCGCAGATGCACGCCCTCCACTTCCGGGGCCGATACGAAAATCTCGAACATTGGACGGGGGTTCGGTAGAATTTCTATCTTCTCCGAGTGCAGTTTTATGGCGATCGAAAAGTTGCAGTGATAAAAATTCGTTCGCAGAGTATGCTCCAATAGCTCAGCGAGGGATCGCAGCACACGGTCTTTGGTGATGTCTTTTACTGAATGCAATTCATCGCGATAGTCACTAAGGAGCTGCAAGAATTCTTCTCTGCGCTCAAGCGCCGTCCCTTTCCCATGCGGATTAAAGAGCAGTTCGAACATCTCCCACAGCTGCCGAGCCGCATCAGGTGTACTCACCAATGTCTGGGTTATGACCTGGCGAGAGCTGAATTTTGAAATTTGCCACAGCAACGCAGTGTAGGTGCGGAGCAGGGCGACGGCTCGGATCGACAGCCTCGATGAAAGCATCAACGCATTGAGTGCGTCGTTTTCTGCGTTGCCTGAGAAAATCGCCTCCAGCCCCGGAGCGACTGTGGCTTCAAACGCATCAGACGGCATCGAGACTTCTTGGCGCGGACGGACGACGAAGCGATGAATGTAAATCGGCTCGGAGCTCGCAGGCGTTACCGAAGCTGCCTTTTCATCGATAACTTCAAGCCCCACGTTCTCGAGCACTGGGAGCGCTTTGCTGATCGTGATTACGGACCCGCGATGATATACTATGAGTGTAAAGAGATCCGCTGCGCCTTCCTTGCCGCGCGACATGCTCACGACGACCCTGCGATCGGCCGAGAGTAGCTCGATATTCTTTATGTCGAGCTCGCACTCTTCTACCGACTGCAGGGCTTGATAGTTCTCGGGAAATGCATCGCCATACCGTTCGAGGACGTCATCGACGTCTTTGAACAAAGTAGACTCCGCGATCCGTTCCTGCAGCGCATCGCTCCAAGTCTTCGATAGCTGGATGATTTCGGCTTTGAAGCGCTCCGGATCGATATTCGGGCGGTTCGTGCTGGTAAAGGGGACATAGAAATACAATCTGGCTCCGTCTCGAGGGGATACATCAAGATGAAACTCGCTGGAATCCGATACGGCACCCAGGGCAGCCTCAGCGTGTTCCTGAATGCGGGTGCGAGCGGAATTGGTGAAGCGGTCACGCGGCAGTACCACCAGCAGAAGAGCTCCGCGGTTGTCCGCCGGGAAGCTCAGGTGAACGCAGGTCTCCTCCTTGCGCTGGATATCAGAGGCCAATCGCGTGATTTCCCGCAGCGTTTCGATGTCATGACGCAGCGCCTCTTCTTCCGGCATGCCATCGATGATGTTGACGATATTTTTGAAATCAAAGGAGTTCTCTTGCACGTCCTCGAGCTCAATCAGCTTCTGCAGTTTGCGGCGAATGAGAGGAATGCTCGATGATTCTTGGGAAAGAGCCTTGGAGGTTAGGAAGCCAATCAGCGAGTGAACCGCGATGACCCGCCCCTCGGTAGAGAGCTCAGCCACTGCAAAGTGCGACATTTTGATCCGTCGATGCACCGGGCTGGTAGTGAAGAGACGGCTGAAGGAAATAAGTTGATGCTGCGATAGCAATCGTAGCGCGTCCTCCCGGGTCTGATCCTTGACCTCCTGGAGATAACTATGGCCGGTTCTAAATATCCCCAGAGTTGTCGCGGGCTGTGCTTGCAATTCTCCCGACGAGGTTGTCTTCCACAAGGCGTGGCCCAAAAACACAAAACCTCCGTCTGATAACCAATGAAGGAAGTCGGCAATCTCCTTGCGCTCGGACTGCGGGTAGGAGGAGGTATAACGAGGATTCTCGAGCACCCGGGCCAATGTCTCGGTATGCACTAGGGTCGAGGTGAAGTCTTCCGTGGCAAGGACAAGATCGCTCAATGCTGCATGGGCGCGCTGCTCAAGGAGTTGTAATTCGGCGGCAGAGTGAGCTTCGAATTCGACGTACGATAGGGAAATTCTAAAGCCACGATTCAACAGAATCGGATGTAAGAGTACCTCGGCCGAAACGCCGCATTCGCGCAAGTATTCCAGCACTGTATTGATGATGAAGGGGCGGTCTCCCAGTGCAAAGCACATGCTGGAGTGCCCTGGGTGGGTTCGACTTTGAACCACGACTTTCTTCGTGTCCGACATGAAAGTGGCGAGGCAATCTAGTGCTTCGGTCGTGATGGTGCTCAAATCAGCGAGCGTTTTCCTTTCGAGGAAGTCAGCTGGGGCCTTGGAAAAAAGGGAGGTCGCGAGGGCCTCTACGGTGAGGTCAAGCTCGGGAATTCTGCGCGAGGCCACACCGGACTTTTTTCCGCCGTCCGCAAGGAGGTCGCTTAGCTGCTTCACCTTCTCGGTAGACGAGGGGCGCTTGCCCTTATTGCTGCCGGTAGAGTCTTGATTCTCTCTCATATTCCTAAATCATTACGGATACTTCTTTGATGTGCTCTCAACGCTAACCTGTTTCAGATCCCGACTCAATCAGACCTTATTATCTGTACCTAACATCGGTGGAGCGTTGGGTAATTCTACTCCGCATTAAGGTAACAAGCTGAATTTAAATGAGAATGCTTGGGCTAGGTAGAACTGAAGTCTATTATAGGGGCCGCCACCGTCTTGACGCCTAACAGCCGTGCGCCGGGGCTCCGACACTGAAAAAAGTGCATACTTATCGGCTACCCTGCCAAAAAACTGTACAGTTTTGTTTATTTTTTTTTAGGCCCTCAAAGGATTCAGGATTTTTGACACCCCCAGGTGAATTTTGTTTGAAAAAATTCCCGTTGCGTTCTCATCTCTTATTCTGAACTTTGCCGGGGAGAGCTGTTTCCCGTCAATTTTCTAGCAGTGTCGAAGAGTCTGGTACGCGGCTTGCCATAGTACTGACACAGACGCTTCGAGACGGGTGGTTTTTTGAACGTCCACCGAAGACAACGGACCCAGCGGTTTTGCCGTCTTCGAAGCGTGACGTTCCAAGGAAGGTTTTTAGCTAAGGAGAGCGCATGCAATCTTACGTTGCAGGGAACCCCGAGGGTTCCTTCGATCCGTCCGAATCAATTCTTTCAGCAAAGCAAAAAGTCGGGACCTCAATTCGGCAGACGTCATTCGCCGGAATCATTTCCGAGTGTCCACAGATGCAGAAGGTCTTCTCGATCGTCGAGAAGGTTGCTCGCACTGACTCGACGGTGCTCGTGCTAGGCGAAAGCGGCACCGGTAAGGAGCTGATAGCTCGCGCACTTCATAAATTGAGCGGACGTACCGGCAAGCTCGTTCCCGTGAATTGCGGAGCGATCCCCGAGGAAATTCTTGAGAGCGAATTGTTCGGTCACGAGAAAGGCTCGTTTACAGGAGCCATCAATTCTCGCATCGGGCGTTTTCAACTTGCCGATGGCGGGACCATTTTCCTCGATGAGATTGGCGAAATGAGCCCCAAGCTGCAGGTAAAATTGCTGCGTGTGCTTCAAGAGAGGAAGGTGGAGCCTGTCGGCTCAACCCGCACAATCGATGTCAATGTACGTGTAATTGCGGCAACCAACAAGGATCTGAAAGAGGAAGTGAAAGCAGGGCGCTTCCGCGAGGATTTGTACTATCGCTTGCAAGTCGTGCCGATCGAGTTGCCCGCCCTGAGAAGTCGCGGCGCAGACGCCGGAATACTCGTGCGTCACTTTATGTCACGTGCTTGCGAGAATCTGCAGAAGCCCTTGGTGGAGATAACCCCGGCTGCTTTGGGCATCATGACCGGCTACAACTGGCCCGGCAACGTCCGTGAGCTCGAAAATCTAATCGAGCGGCTCGCCATTCTCAATGATACAGGAAGACTGGAGGCATCCGAACTGCCTGAGTACATGCGGACTCAGTCCGGGAGCTGCCAGATTATAGAGCTCGGAGATGACTTGCCATCGGTGGGGGTTGATTTCAACGATCTCGTCGATAAATTTGAGACCAAGCTCATATCACTGGCGCTTTCGAAGACCAACTGGAACAAAAAGGCTGCAGCACGCTTGCTGCATCTCAATCGCACGACTCTTGTCGAGAAGATCAAGAAGAAAGGCTTGGCGGAAAAGATCGAAGTCACTGTTGAAGACGATGCCGATGAGGCTCCGACGACGGTAGCGGGAATGTTTCGCTTAAACGACTAGGTTTGCCATGAAAGCGCCTATTTCTTCTGGGATTCTCCTCCTTATTTCGCTGCTGATGTGCGCAAGCACGTCGATGGCTCAGCATCCCGTCGAGGTGCAGCGCCTGGCAGCCTCAGGAGATTTCTATGTCGCATTGACGACCTATGAGCGCATGCCGAAGCGTATTGCCACGACCGAAAGCATCGTGGCTGCCGCTCGCAGTGCTTGGGGATTGGGCCTGGCAACGCGGGCACAAGAGGAGTTCGATCGAGCGCTACGGGACGAGAAGATGCCCGATGAGGAGAAGGCGAGAGTATTTCTTTCGAAGGGAATTATCGAATATCAGGAGGGTCGTTACCAAGTTGCTGTGCTCCATGCCGAGCGGGCTACTGCCCTTATTGACGGCATTCAACCCAAGGAAGCCAGCCCCTTGCGGGCTAAGGCGCTATTGCTCTGGGGTGACAGCCTCTCGAGGCTTGGTTCACACGGAGACGCGGAGGCGCGATACGTGCGAGCTCTCGATGACGCTGCAATCGATGATGTTCCTCAGATTCACTACTCGTTGGGGCTATGCCGCCGAACGCTCGGCAAGTACGAGGAGGCTCGCAAGGATTTTGAAGCGGTTCCCCTCGGTCATGAGCTTACTCCTGATGCTATTCGCAACCTGGCCATGCTGGCGCTCGATGCGGGAAATCTTCAGTCTGCCGATTTTTGGCTGAAGAAGGGACGCACGGACTACGCCGACTCGTTCCTCGACAGTTGGGTCGACTATGCCATGGTGCGGGTAGCAATCGGCTCAAATGATGTGGCAGGAGTACGCATTCTCCGTGAAGCTGCTGAGCGAAAATATCCTCCCTCGGATCAATGGCTGACGTTGCTGCAAGCGGCTTCCGAGAGCTATGAGTGGAGCCGTTTGCCTGCCAAGAAGTCGGAGGTCAAATAGTGGCTCCGATAACTCAGACATCAGTCCTCGAAACCGAATTGGAGCCTGCGCTCCTCGAGCAGGCCTTTGAGCGGTTCAATGAGGCCAGCAAGCGCCTCGAGGAACGCTACGGAGATCTGTTGCAGGAGACGGAACTATTGCGAGCGCAAGTTCGCGAGAAGGACTTGCAGATCAAGCGAGCTGAGAAGTTGGCTGCACTTGGAGAAACAGCGGCTGGCATCGCCCATGAAGTGCGCAATCCTCTCGGAGCCATGCGTTTGTTCGTTTCTGCGCTACGGCGAGATCTCGAAAACCGTCCCGAGTCGCTGCGAATCTTGTCATTTCTCGATCAAAATATTTCGACGATTGACCATGTTGTCTCGAACATTCTGCAGTTCTCGAAGCGGAGTAGTGGTGCTACTGCGCCCATGAATATTAATTCGATTATTCGAGAGCAAGTCGAGCACTTTTCGATCTCTCCTCATTCATCGCGGATTGCGCTCGAGTTGGCGGATGACAGCTTCCTCATGGGAAATGAGCACGCACTGAGGCAAGTACTCTATAATGTGCTGATGAACGCGCAGCAAGCCACCCGTTATCGTGGCGAGATACTGGTGCGCACCTTCGCTTCGGCTGATCAGTCACTGCATATTCAGATCAAGGATAACGGCCCGGGCATCGATGAGGCCGTGCGCAGCAGGATATTCGAACCATTTGTAACGACCAAGAACGAAGGAACCGGCCTTGGACTGGCCGTGGTGCGACAAATCGTAGAAGAGCATCATGGCACCATTTCCGCCACCAACGACGGCGGGGCGTGCATTACGTTGACGTTTCCTCGAGCAGGCATACCAAGAAAGGACAGAGCGATATGAATCGAGAAGCGAAAATTCTGGTGGCAGACGACGATCCACAGATGCAGCTTGCTATCCAGGCCGGCTTGTCCAGGTCAGGTTATGAACTAACCATCGTGGGTGATGGAAAGAGCGCTGCGGAACTCCTGGAACGCGATGGTTTCGACCTTGTCATCACGGATCAGCGCATGCCGGGCATGACTGGACAGGAACTACTGGCCTGGATTCAGCGCAAGGAGCTCACGACCCCCGTCATCATGATCACGGCCTATGGCACCATCACTCAGGCTGTTGAGGCGATGCAGCAAGGAGCTGCCGACTTCATTACCAAGCCCTTTTCGGCTGAGGAATTGGAGCGGGTGGTTGAGCGTGTGCTTAGCCCTGAAAATTCGGAATATCGGGCCACGAAGGGCAAGCGAGCTCCGAAGGGACGCCCTATTATCACCAATGATCCGATGATGATACGCATTCTCGAAGTTGCCGAGGCCGTGTCACGCAGCGACGCTACCGTGCTCATTCAGGGGGAATCCGGAACCGGTAAGGAGTTGATTGCCAGGTTGATCCATACTTCGAGCGCCCGTGCCCAGCAGGCTTTTGTGGCTGTTAACTGCGCGGCGCTTCCCGCTACCCTGCTCGAGAGCGAGCTATTCGGCCATGAAAAGGGAGCATTTACTGGCGCGCAGAATCGTAAGATCGGCAAATTCGAGCTTGCGCATGGCGGTACCATTCTCCTCGATGAAATATCCGAGATGGAGCTCCCGCTTCAAGCGAAACTGCTTCGTGTATTGCAGGAGCGAGAAGTGGATAGAGTGGGCGGTCAGGCACCAATTTCCATCGATGTGCGGGTGCTAGCAACCACCAATCGAAATCTCGAAGAGACAGTGCGTGCCGGCAAATTCCGTTCGGACTTGTACTATCGTCTCAATGTCATTCCGCTCACCTTGCCACCTTTGCGTCAGCGAATTTCGGATATCAAAAGCCTTGTCGAGCACTTCATGCGCCAGTATCTCGGCGATGCGGCTCCGGCGCTCAATCCGGACGTCCTTGCTGCACTCCAGCGGCATCCTTGGCCGGGGAATGTACGCGAGCTGCAGAATGCCGTTGAACGCGCAGCGATCTTATCGAGAGGGGCTAGTCCGCGTGAAGCAGACTTCTTGCTTGCGCAGGGGAGTCCTCTGCGGGCACAAATCACCGTTGAAAGTATCGAATCATCAACGTCATCCGAGAGCATGCCTGCCGGTCTGGCGATTCGCTCCGGAACGACAGTGCAAGAAATGGAAAAAGCCCTCATTCTCGAGACGCTCAAGAGCACCGGCAACAACCGCACGCTGGCGGCTAAGATGTTGGGGATCAGTATCCGCACGCTGCGCAATAAGCTGCACGAATACAATTTCGAAGGCGCTGATTCCGCAGAGTAGAAATTCGGCTAGCTAGAAGTTACCAGGAAAAAAGCTAGCAGAGTACAAAGGGAGTCACGCCGGGTGCCCTATCCGCCATTCGAAGTTGCCACCGGGGCGGCCTTTTTTACTTCATCATCGATAATGCGCTTCAGTGTTATGGGAGATGGCGCCCCGTCAGCATACTTTAACTTGCCATCCGCTGTAACGATAGTAAGCCGTGGGATGCCGACACCGCTGAGCCCCAGTTGAGACATCCACCAGGTGCCGTCGATATCCTTCGCGAGCGTGTCATTCGGATTGGAAGCGGCTGCCTGCGCGGCAAAGAGCGATGTATGGAGCGTGCCGGCCGGGAACTTCTTCATCTCGGCTCGAGCCATATCTGCCCGTGAAGCGTTGTCATGGTCGACTGCAATGAACTGGACCGAGCTCCCATATTTCTCGATGAGCGGAAGGAGATCCTTCATATATGCATGACAGGACATACACCAGGTGGCCCAGTCGAAAATGACTACCACTTTGCCCTGAAAGTCCTGACTCTTTATCAGACCGCCCTCTACATTAGCGAGCGTGAAATTGTAAGGCTGATTGAGCGTGCGTGGTGGGAGGACGTGTACGCCGGACTCGTTCGCCAAGGCGTAAGTTTTTTCCGCGATGCGATGAAGCTCGTCAGCGGGGCCACGCTGCACGCCCAGCGCGTGTACGTTCGGAATAGCAGTAATGAAAAATCCAAAGGATCGAGGATCCCGCGTACGGACGGGGATATTTGCGCGCTCTCCCTGGGCATTAAACGCTACAAGCTCATAACTCGAGTCAGGCTGGCGCGGGAGTGTAATGACGAGCTCATCCTCGTTGAGGCGCCATTTGGTATCAGCGCGTGCTTCATCGACAAACACCAAACGCACAAATTTGCTGTCTGGCACTGCCACGCTCAATGCCTCGGGCTTGACTTCCCAGTGCCAACCGGCGCTTGGGTCGGCAGTTTTGTAGGTATCACCTGGATTCTTCTCCGGCACAACCTGTACAGGAACTTCGGGAGCCTTTTCATTTACAGCCGCAGAATTCTGTGAGCGCGGCCCGAAAAAGAACGACGAAAGACCCACCAAGCCGATTGCTGCTACAACTCCAATTTGTGTGCCGTGAGAGGAGCGCGCGAGCGGGGAACTGGCTTCGGGGACTGAAGGTTCGTGGCTCTGCGCGTGGGACAATTCTGCGTCCTTGTGCTCTGCGCCATGCAGACTGCCGTGCGTTGAAGTAACGGTCACGCTTAATCCATCAGAAAAGAGGTAGTAAATTCGATGAACAACGCAGGAATGCTCTAAACCAGAGCGAAGGTTTACCACAGCATGGTGCAAAGTCAATCGAAAAGTTTGTGTAGTTCATCTGCGGTCAATGGTGCATCCGGGGACGTCAGCCGAGCGCGGGATTTTTTGACGACAGAATTTTCCGCATATTACGATTCTGTATTTTTTAGTTTGAGACGGATCTTTTTCGTTGCTTTCCAGAGTGACGGATGTATAAACGACATCGCGCGAGAAAAAGAGTTGTACATTTTTCACCACGCGTGGAGCGATCCGCGAGGCGAATGCTTACTAGTGTAGTAACTGACGCAGTAACAATTGGTTCGGGGGTCCTTCGTGTTTTGTCCCGAAGTTAATCTTAGAAAAGTTGTTCATCAATTTTCTATCTACCCCCTGGGAGACATTTTATGAAGACCCTTTTGAAGTTGTTCGTGATTGCTGCTGTCTTTAGTGTTGCATCGTTCCCATTCCGCGCCGTGGCGCAATCAGTCGATGAAATCGATGCGGCGCTCAGTGATTATGCTGCGTTCGTTCATGAAAACACCGTGATGATGTCCAGCAGCTGCGACAAGAAGCTCAATGATACCGGCACCGGCTCAACCTGCAGCTGCAGCGCCACGGGCAGCGGTTCGACGTGTATCTGTAGCGGCTCGGGAAATCAGAAAGTGTGCTCGTGCTCCGATGGTACAAGCACCACGTATTGCTATTTCTGCGGCAATGGAAGCGGCTGCGAGTGCGGACCTACGAATCGCTCCGGTCAGCCATGCAAGACTGTAACCCGTATCGCAGTAGGTGATTCGATCGCGATGAAGTAGCCTGAGACATTCCGTCCATCAAGGGGCGCAGCGGCTTTGATGCTTGCTGTGCCCCTTGACCTTTGGTTTGTTGCCCAAAGTCGTCAAAAACTTGACGCGCAAGCCAAGCTTTTAACGCCCCTCGCAAACTAACCATCTGTAATTACTTGTAAAAACGCTCTCATATTCGAGCATGGCCTTTGCTATGCACTACCCTTGGGAGCTCCTGTACTCGGACTCCCAGGGAAAGGTATGGCTGGCTTAATTGATAAAATTTTCGATAACACGGTGCCGGGGCTGGAAAAGCAGCTCGACCTTACTCTGCGCCGACATGAGGCCATCAGCAGCAATATTGCCAACGCTGAAACTCCGCAGTATCGCGCAGTGGATGTAAATTTCGAGAAGGAGCTGGAGGCCGCCTTTGGGCAAAGTACCGGCAACCTGGCCAAGACCGATCCTAGGCATATTGACGAAACAGGCTCCCAAGCCGCGCATATTACCTCCGACTATTCCGGAGCCACCAAGCCTGACGGCAACAACGTAGATATCGATATCCAAATGGGAAAGCTCGCCTTTAACAGCGGGCAATACACGATTGCAACAAATCTCATGCGAAAGAAGCTTGGAGTTCTTCGCAGACTAATTACTGAGAGCAGGTAATGACAAAAGTATTTGACGCAACGGAAGTTCTATCGAGTGCCTTGAGCGCCGCTCGCTTGCGCGTCAACGTGCTCGCTTCAAATATCGCCAATGCTGAAACGACGAGGACGCCGGACGGTGGCCCCTATAAGCGCAAGGATGTGGTGCAAACAGCGCTTAGTATGCCAGCGGAGTTCGGAAACGTTTTGGATCGAATGAGCTTGGCCAAACCATCAGCTGTCGCTGTGGTCGAGGATCAGTCGGCGCCTCGCCAAGTGTATCAGCCTGGACATCCTGACGCGAACGCGGAAGGGTTCGTCGCGTATCCCAATATCAACGTGGTGACTACCATGACTGATTTGATGTCAGCAAGCAGGCTCTACCAGGCCAGCGTGACGGCCTTAGAAACGACGCGTCGCATGTCGTCGGAAGCCCAGCAAATCTCGGTGAAATCGTAATAGGGGTAGGACATGAGTATTGACTCAATCAAATTCGGACTTTCTCAAATTGCTCCCGTCCGCAAGCCGCAGGAAGCCGGCCAGGTTGAACAGGCGAAAGGCGGGAAGGCAAATTTTGGCGAGATGTTCAGTAATGCCATCAAAGAGGTCGACAAGCTGCAGGTCGAGGCAGACAAGCAAATCGAAGGCCTAACCCTCGGCAAGGAAGGCGTAACGACGCACGGCGCCATGATTGCGCTCGAGAAGGCGGACATCGCGTTTCAGCTTATGTCCACCATACGCAGCAAAATTATTCGCGCATACGAAGACGTGATGCGTACGCAGGTCTAGGTTTATTGGTAATTCACGGAAAAGGTTTCTCGTTCGGTTAAAGGGAGAGTTCAGTGGCTACATCACTCGATCCGTCTGCAATATTAGCGCAACTGTTCGGCGGCTATATGAAGCTGCCGCTGGTGCAAAAGATCATGT
>JAYRHW010000010.1:0-6131 GCA_041907145.1 Bdellovibrionota bacterium | reverse complement strand
GTGCGGAGTTTTACGGACGCGCTGCTCAATTTTGAAACCCCTGTTTAGAGCAGAGGTCCCTCCCGGCCTTGAGCTAAGGCTTCGATTTCTTGCGGGTAGAGGTACTAGCAAAGCAATTTTCGAAGCGCTCCGCGAAATAAAATTTCTAATCCAATATCTCGAATCACCATAAATCCGCTGGAAAAGCGGAAATAAAATACAGGTTAAGGAATAATTAACGCGGAGCACTCGATACTTCGTTTCTTCCATGAGGTTCGCCGAGATGCCCTCACTGGATACTTGTTGATCGGCTCGGCCAGTACGGAATCGTCTTTACCTATCCGGATAGAAAACCTTCACGAGCTCATCGACCGCTGCCTTCGATTCTTCCTTCGAGGGGATTTCGCCGAGACTCTGAGTGGTAAGACTGACCGAGCTGATGAAGCGGGCCTTCTTGTCATAGCCCAGAGCGGTAGAATATCCGGCGTAAATCGAAGCCGACTCGGGGTCGCTCGCAGCTAAGGCCGTGCTCGCCTGCTGGTCCCGCCTCTCGAGCTCGACGGCAACACCAGCCGAGAGGGCTCCGTCGCCTCGTCGCACGTCGTCGATATGCTTTTCGATTCTAGCGTTGAATAAGGACTGATTGAGCGTCGCCAGGCCAGGCTGCGCACTCAGCACAAAGGCGGCGTCGCTCTTGGGTAGAGCGGCAATATCAGCCAGCGGTGATTGCCGGCTCGGTGCACGCAAGAGTGCGAGGCCTCGAGGTCCGCTAATGGTGATCGGCACTTGTTCCTTTCTGCTGAGGTCATTGGGATCTGCCAACTAGGCTTGGCAGGTCCTCATAGCTCTAAGGGTCGGGAGTAGTTCGATTTTTCTTTATGAGGACTTTTTGGAGTGCCTCCTAGGGTAAGCCCGGATATGGTAACTAGCTGCGATTACGACACTTTTATCTAGTTTCCTATGTTACTTGTTTGAGTAGCCATACCATAAACTATATACTGTTAAGCAGTTATCACTTAAACGCCTCCGGGGCGGGTTCTCGCGCTAGCGAAAGCGGTTTCATTCAGTTTTGCAAGGTTTGTAGGCCCGGTACAGGACGGACGAAGAGCAGTGTCAGCTCTTAGTAAAGGCATCTCAGTTCCCGGCGTGGGCGGCAGCAGCTTAATGAAGGTGCTTGTCGTTTGCTTTGGTGTCATCGCTCTATTCTTCATTCCCGAGTTCGTCGGATTTCAGCGCGGCATCGGGTCTTCAACTCATCGCGCCACTATCGAGCGATCGATGCCAGTGGTCGAAGAAGCCAGGTCGCCCGCCGTTGAAATTGCCCCAGCGCAGTCCCCGCTGGATCAAGTTTCAGCGCTGATAAACTCCGGTCCGACGGCACCCGTTACATCCGCTCAGCCTCTCGTTTCGAACATTCCCCAGGTAGGAGAGGGGGCCCCTCAGGTCGATCCGGGGCTGTTGGCGAAATGCGTTGCGAACCTTACGGAGCCCGCTGAGAAGAAGGCCGAGCGAGTGCTCTCCGATAGCCCGCTAACGTGGGAAAAAGTCCGGTCCCCGGAGTCGCAGGCTGTGTTGAAGACTGCTCAGGGACAGGCCTTTGAGTTGGCGCGCGCGCTGTCCTCCAAGAAAACTGAGACCCGCTACGCTTTAATTACCTACGTAAATGCAGTAAACGCCGTACTTGGTTCGCCTGATCAATTCAGCTCGCCCGAGGAGGCAATCGGCTACATCGAAACCGTCGATCAGGCCGTAACAAAGGCGATGTTCCGTGAGGGAGCTGATCGCGCTGATTATCTTCGTTGGCAGGAAGTTTCATTGGGTAAGGAGCTGCAAACCAGCCGCGTAGCCCGTACCAAGGCTCAGTATCGCATGCCGTTCAATCCTCGTGTCACGATGGAGTATGTGGGGGTTCGCCAGCTCGAGAAGGATCAGTCTGGCCCGGCATATTTGGACTTCCGCGGTTATATGATCGGCAAGGACATTTCCCGCGTGGAACTCTACTGGAAGGGGGCGCTGGTAGCAGAACTTGGGTTGACTGAGGCCGATGCGAACACCAACCGCCGCTACTTTAGCTATATGCTGGCTGATGCTCGTGGTGTCTACACCATCGTGGTGTACGACCAAGCCGGGGAGAAGTTCCGCAAGAGCTACGAGTTCTTCCCTCGGGTCGTCGGCTATTCACGTGATAGTAACGGGTACTATCTGGTTCCAAGCAATTCGATGGAAGTTGGGCAGGACGATCCGCGGCTCGATCGGATGTTCCGTTCTAATGGCCAGACTGGACGTGACGGCGCCAGCAATACGGCATTTTCCACTTTCTAGAACCTGCTCAGCGTTGTTCGGCTATGCTTGCGAGCGCGAGAAACTGATCCGCCTTGAGACTAGCTCGTCCTACGAGTGCACCACTGACGTTCTCAACCTGTAAAATAGCGGCAAAGTTTTCAGGGGTGACGCTGCCGCCGTAGAGAATCTTTGGAGAATGTTTGAATCGGCGGTAGAACGATTCAGCTATGCAGGAATGAGCACTCAAGATTTCGCTATTGTCGGGGTAGCGACCCGTGCCGATAGCCCAGACCGGCTCATACGCAATCCAAACCCTACTGAGAAGATCGCGAGAAAGGGCACTCAGCACTGGTTCGAGCTCGGCCTCCAACACGAGCTCCGTTTGTCCGGACTTTCTCTGCTCGAAGGTTTCGCCTAAGCAAATGATGGTGGACAGCCCCTGACTAAGCGCGAAGCATGCACGGCGGGCAACCATCTCTGAGGTTTCGTTGCAAAGCAGTCTACGTTCGGAGTGTCCTACGATGGCAAAGGTGCAGCCGCAGTCGCTAAGATCCTTGACTGAGATTTCGCCAGTAAAAGCACCTTCCGACTCCCAATGCACATTCTGAGCGCCGACCTGTACGGCCGTGCCCTTTACGGCTTCTGAAACGGTGCCTAGGAAAGGGGAAGAAGGCGCGATCCAAAGACCCGTGCGCTTGTAGCTCCCGGCCTTGGCAGCCACGGCCCGCGCGAGTTCGCGCGAAGCATCCGCGCCCAAGTACATTTTCCAATTGCCGACTACTAAGCAGGAATGAAGCATTAAGGCAGCCGTTATTTAGACAGAGAAGCGGCCACCATCTTGGCGACATCGAGCATGCGGCAAGAAAAACCGACCTCATTATCGTACCAAGCGATGACTTTTGCGAGCCGCTTTTGGACTACCATGGTCGAGAGAGCGTCGACGATGCTGGAATGCTTGTTGCCTAAAAAATCCGAGGATACGAGCGGCTCGTCGGTATAGGCAAGTATGCCCTTGAGTTGCCCCTCACTTGCAGCGCGAAGTGCACGGTTAATGTCCTCGATAGCGGCGTCTCGCTCGAGTTCGACGACCAGATCGATCACGGAAACATCAGGGGTAGGGACGCGCATTGAGAATCCATCCAGCTTGCCCTTGAGTTCCGGGATGACGAGACCGATGGCCTTTGCAGCACCAGTGGAAGTGGGGATCATGGAAAGGGTAGCGGCGCGAGCGCGGCGCAAGTCCTTGTGGGGTAGATCGAGTATGCGCTGATCGTTGGTGTAGGAGTGAATAGTCGTCATCGTACCGCGAGCGATACCAAAATTGTCGAGGAGGACCTTTGCTACCGGAGCCAGGCCATTGGTGGTACATGAAGCGCAGCTGACTATGTGGTGAGCTCCGGCCTGGTACGTCTGATGATTGACCCCGTAGGCGATGGTGGCGTCCGGCTCGGTAGCAGGGGCTGATATGATGACTTTCTTGGCTCCCTTCTTGAAGTGTGCCTGGGCCTTCTCCTTGGACGTGAAGAGACCGCTGCATTCCAAAACAATGTCAACGCCCAGGTCTTGCCAAGGGATATTAGATGGATCCTTCTCGGCGGTTATCTTGATGTCCTGTCCATTTATGGTGAGGCGATTTTCGGTGGCGCGAACTTCACCCGGAAATGTTCGATGTACGGAGTCGTACTTCATCAGATGCGCGAGAGTCCTGGCATCAGTAATATCATTGATGGCGGCGACTCGAAGGGAGGTGTCACGCGACGCCAGCAGCTCCCGCAGCACGACTCTGCCGATACGCCCAAATCCGTTTATCCCAACGCCAATTGCCATGCCGCCATTCTCCTAAGAAACCAGCCTTCCCGCGTCCTAGCCTCGGTGATACGTCGAGGTCTGGAACTATCGAATAAAAATGAACTTTTGTGAGCCCTTTGGTTCTAAGGAATGAGGATAGCACTGTCAATCAAAATGCTCACTGGGGCGGGGAGGCAGTCCGGCAATCGTGATCGATAGTCTGGTGCCGTGCGGCAAACTGTGTGATATTGAGTAAACCGGAAAGAGCTACTTAACGGCTTAATTTTACACATAATTGTAGCAACGAAGTGACGGGCGCTGTGGCCAACGAGTGACAGGACTCGCGGGCGCGACAAGCCCCGTACGCATGAGGATCGCATGGGAGAGAATATTGAAACAGTTACCAGTATGGCCGCGCCAGGGATATTGTCCATGGTGTTGGGTTCGAGCCCAGTGGTGCAGATAGTTCTGCTGATTTTGATTTTGCTTTCGGTGTGGAGCTGGACGATTACGATAGCGAAGTACTTGCAGTTTCGCCGAGCTAGACGAGACTCGAGACAGTTCAGCTCGATTTTTTGGGAAACGCGCAACTTTACTCGCATCGATGATTCTTCGAGGCGCCTAAGCTCAAGTCCGCTCGCCCAAGTATTCGCATCCGGATATCGAGAACTTTCTCAGGCTGCCAAGAGCTCAAGCGCCAGTCCTCAGGATGGCGGCTTGAGCTCTGTGGAGCGTGCGCTGAAGCGAGCCGAGCTTGATGAATCAACGAAGCTTGAGCGAGGCATCACTTTTCTTGCGACCGTTGCCTCCGCAGCGCCGTTCATTGGTCTGTTTGGCACGGTATGGGGAATCATGAACGCTTTTCATGGATTGAGTACTGCGAAGTCTACTACACTGCAGGCCGTCGCGCCGGGAATCTCCGAAGCGCTTGTTGCCACAGCCATCGGACTTGCTGCCGCAATTCCAGCCGCCGTGGCATATAACTACTTTGCTGTTGCCGTGCGGCAGTTCCGCGAGAGTATGGGAACTTTTAGCGCGGATTTCATCACTATCGCGCGCAATCACGTACTGAAATCCTAAGAGGCTTATGGCGGGTGGGAACGGATACGATAGCGATGGGCCGGTAGCCAATATCAACGTGACTCCTTTGGTCGACGTCATGTTGGTGCTGCTCGTTATTTTCATGGTAACGGCGCCTATGCTCCAGCAGGGCGTGGAAGTTAATCTTCCGAAGGCCTCAACGGCCCCGTTAAAGGGTAGCCAGGAGCAGGTGGTATTGTCGATCGATAAGGCCGGACAAGTGTTTTTGGGTGCGGGCAACCAGCTACCGCTCGACAATCTTGGCAAGAAGGTGGCTGCTGTCCTGGCTGCTCGAGATGAACAGGATCGCAAGGTATACCTAAAGGCTGACACCGAACTCGAGTATGGCAGGATTATGGAGGTGATGGGTAAGCTGCATGAAGCTGGCATCACCCAAATTGGGCTTGTTTCTGCACCTCCTGGCAGCGGGCATTAAGTGTATCGTGTTTGTGTAGAACTTGGTTGAATCGGATCGCTCGGACTATTACCTCGGACTAGCTGCCTCCGCGATTGGGCATGTTCTTCTTGCATGCCTGCTTTTCATCGAACTCGGGCGCACGCGCGCATTGCTCGAGCCAACCATTTATTCAGTGACCGTTGAGGGAGGGAAGAGTCTCGGCGGCATTAGTCAGGTGCCGAAGCCGGATGCCAAGCAAGAACTGGCTCCCCCTAAGAAGGTTCAGTCACCACCTCCATCCAAGAAGGAAGAAGTCAAATCAAAAGTTGTTGAGAAGAAAGTAGAGGAAAAGGAGAAGGAGAAGGAGAAGGCCGAGGTCTCGCTCGCTGAGAAGAAAAAGTTGGAGAAGGAAAGGAAGGAATCGGACAAGAAGGCCAAGGCTGCAAAATCAAATACGGAGGAAAATATAGATAAGCGCCTCGAGGCAGCGATGCAGCGTTACCTGGGTGAGTCGACTGACGCTGGCGGCAAGGGGTTCGGCGCTGCTCGTCTCGGGGGCTCTGGAATGGGCGGCGGGACATTATTGCCGGCAGAAGCTCTCGCC
>JAYRHW010000009.1:0-4622 GCA_041907145.1 Bdellovibrionota bacterium | reverse complement strand
TGCCCCGCTGGAAGCACGCTTGCCTCATAGACATAGGTAAACGAGCGATCGTCGGCCAAGACCGTGACCGGCAGCAGTGGAGCAACGATTAAGCAGATAGCGATTACACAGGGAACCATAAGGGACCAAAACTTCATATTTTCCTCATAACAACGGATAGTTAGACACATGCCATGCCGCCACATTCACTGATGGCCCATGCGGTCAGTCTGTATATCGTTGCACTGCTTGGTATGTCAAGCAATTGAGGGGTTAAAGTTCTGCTTCCAGAAAAAAGCCTTACAAACTGAAGTCAGCTGACCTTAGAAAAGACTTCCGGCTCCCGAATCAGGCTGCAGCGCTTGAGCGCCAGCACTATCGACCCAGGCTCCGCCGAGTGCGCGGAACAAAGTAATATACCTTGCAAGTTGCTGCCCCTGCGTCTGCGACAGACTCAGTTCGGCATTGAGAAGGTTACGCTGCGCATCAAGCACTTCCAGATAACTGCTCTGACCCTCGTCGTAGCGCTGCTGTGATAATTGAAGGTAGCGTTGCAGGGAGGCCACCTGCTGAGACTGGGCTTGAATTTGCTCTCTAGATTTATGGAAGCCGATAATTGCATCCTCAACCTCCTGCAAGGCCACGAGAACGGTCTGCCGGTAATGCGCTACGGCCTCCTGAGTTTGAGCTTTGGAAGCCCGCACCTGAGAATGGATCCTACCTCCTTGAAAAATGGGAGCAGCGACATCAGGACCAAAACTCCATTGTTCAGATGGTGAACGCAGCCACTCGGAAAAATCACGACTCACATAGCCAAACAAACCTGTAAGACTCAAGCGAGGGAAATAGGCAGCTTTTGCTACACCGATGCGAGCATTCGCGGCTCGCAATTGCTGCTCCGCCTGAACAACATCCGGCCGTGCTTCAAGCAGGGTCGAAGGCAGGACACTTGGAATCTCCAAGCTTGGCAACAGCTCGTCCAAATTCCTTCCTCGAGCGACCGCGCCCGGCGCGCGCCCAAGCAAGACGCTGATGCGATTCTCTGCCGCGGCAACTTGCGACTCGAGTGACGGAACGAGAGCCTGCACCGCATAGAGGTCAGACTCCGCCTGACGCACATCGAGCTCAGAAGAAGTTCCAGCATGGAAGCGATCCTGCGCTAGCTTGAGAGATTGCTGACGGCTGGCAAGCGTGCCGCGAGTGATCCCAAGACGCTTGTCCACCTCACGCAGCTCGATGTAGCTCTGCACGAGTCCCGTCACCACGGTAAGGATAACAGCCTTGCGCCCCGCTTCTTGCGATAAGAGATCGGCACGGGCAGCCTCGCTGGAACGGCGAATGCGTCCCCAAATATCGAGTTCCCAATTTAATTCACCAAAAAGTCGATAGTCATCCAGGATTTTCCCCTGCCCGCCAAGAGCCGACGAGGAGCTTGCGGAAATGGCGTTCGTGGAATTCTTGAAGCGCTGATAGCTGGAACTTGCCCCGAGCTGGGGAAAGAAGTCCGCGCGCGCAGCTCCATAGAGTGCATAGTAGCGCTCTACCCTCGCGGCAGCCGCGAGGACATCCGTATTCTGCTGCAACGCCTCCGTAATCAGTGCGTTCAGCTCAGGGTCCTTAAAGTGCTCCCACCAGGCAGTCGTTAAGTCAGCGGACTGCTCGGTTCCCATGTCCATACGCCATGATTGCGGAAGATTGTTGTCCGGACGGATATAGTCAGGTCCAACGGCGCAGGCGTTGAGCAGCGACAAAGAAAGTGCTGCAACAAGAATTTTTAGCGCACGAGGCCCCTGCATGCTTCCCCCTTGGATGTGATGAAGATGGTATAACAGGGAGAGCTAAGGAAGAAAAGAATCGCCGCATCCCGGTCTCTCGAACTCCTGGATACTCGCAAGGACTTACAGAAAATGCCCATAAGAGAGGGCAGGTATCCCTGCCCTCTTATCAGACGCATCTGTCAAAACTTAGCGCGGTTGATTTGACTTGAGCTCTTCAAGTTCTCGGCGCTGACGTCTAAGCTCTTCATCCTGCCGACGTAAACGCTCCTCCTGCGCAGACTGTCTGGCATCTACTTTATCGGACTCGTTTCCAAGCACCCCGCCAGCCAATAAACCCGTTGCAGCGCCGATTGCGATTCCAGCGCCCGTGTTACCGGTCGCATGACCGATTATCGCACCGAGACCCGCACCTGCAGCCGTGCCGCCCAAGGCACCGCTTTCACGTCCTGAGAGTGGGGCGCCGCTGCAAGCAGCCAAGAGAGAAACAGCAGCAAGGCAAGAAAATAAGCGAACTGACTTCATAGGAAGTTCCTCATAAACATTGTATCGTGGCGGAATTACTCGCGCCGTATCCTATAAAAATATCGCGAGGGGCTCCCCCGCACAAGTCCTCTACCAACTGGATTCTATCTGCCCTGCCTCGTTTAATATTTAGGACGTCTCCCCCGGGAGCGTATGACACCTGCCCATGGCGGAGTGGTATACGTGGGGCATTAGCCGTGATACCGTCAGGGCCGCTGGAAATGAAAATGAATCACGCCGCCACCAGTTACCCACCCTCCGCTCCTCCGGAGTCTCCGCTTCCTCGAGACCGATTCACCACTAGAATCCAGGCGCTGCTGGAGCACGCCGATATTAGAGTACAGGGTACCCGCCCCTGGGACATTGTTGTGCACGATCGCAGATTCGCCCGCAGAGTGCTGGCCGAAGGGACGCTCGGACTCGGCGAAGCCTACATGGAGGGCTGGTGGGACTGTCAGGCATTGGATCAGCTGACAGAGCGTGCCGTGCGCGCCGATCTCCAAACTACCTTGGAAACCTCGGGGCGGGTCGTACTGGATGTGCTTCTGGCGCGCGTCGTGAACATGCAATCTCCTACCCGCTCACGTCACGTCATAGACCGACACTACGATCTGGACGCAGACTTTTTTATGTCTTTCTTGGATCCCTACAACCAGTATACCTGCGGGTATTTCAAGGACACCGATCAACTGAACTTGGCGCAAGAACATAAACTTGACCTTATCTGCCGTAAACTCCAGCTCAAACCCAGTGACCACGTGCTCGACATCGGCTGCGGCTGGGGAGGCTTCTCGAAATTCGCAGCGGAGCGCTATGGCTGCCGCGTCACCGGCATCAGCATCTCCGACGAGCAGATCAAATTTGCCCGCGGCTTTTGCGCGGGATTACCGGTGGAAATTCAGAAATGCGACTATCGAGATCTACGGGGCAGCTTTGACAAGGTGCTGGTCTGCGGAATGCTCGAGCATGTCGGACCAAGAAACTACAGAAACTTTGCGCGTATCGTGCGCAGCGTCCTAAAGCCAAACGGCATCTTTTTGCTGCACACAATCGGCGGGAACAAGCCTCAGTCTCGTCCGAATCCCTGGCTCCATACCTACATCTTCCCGAACTATCAAATTCCAGCAGTCGCCGAGCTTGGTGCCGCGTTTTCTGGATTATTCAGCATGGAGGACTGGCACAATTTTGGGCCATACTACGATCCGACCTTGGTAGCCTGGAACAAGAATTTCGAGCGTAACTGGCCGCAGCTTTCCAAACGCTACAGTGAGTCGTTTCGCCGCATGTGGAACTATTACTTTCTGAGTTGCGCAGGGTATTTCCGCGCACGCCGAAGTCAGCTTTGGCAGGTGGTGCTGACCCCTATCGGAGCCACTCAGCCGGCTAGCCGACTGTCATAACCCCTTGCGTTTTCCCTCGATTAGCAGCGTCTTGCCTATCTCGGTTTCCGGAAATCCAGGAGCAGGAGTTTGATCGGTTACCCACCATACCTGGTACGCCACCACATCGGCGGGATTATAGGGATGAAGCCCTACCCCTCGTTCCGTAATCCATCGGGCAAGTTCTTGGCGATACGTCGTGAAGCGATCAAATGAGATTCTAAGTGAATAGCTGTCCCAGGCTTGCTGCCACGGAAGTGCGGTGCGATGGACTCGGCTAAAATTCGGCGCCAATCCAGTCTGAGGATCGAAATGCTCCCCCGAAGCCAGCTCCAGATCCATCACAAGCCAGCCATCGGTTCGAGGCGCATCAGGAGCGAACAAGGACCAGCCCTGAAAAATTCGAGCATAACCTATGATTGACTCGACCCAACGCGGCTGAGGTAGTTTGTATGTCGAACTGAGGCTTGGATTGTCCCGCGCCATCTGCGAAAGCATCAGGTACAGCATTCCAAGCGCCAAAAGTTCTCGCAACGCACCGAGACTTCGCCCCTCGGCGGTTGGCATCCGTCTATCCTGGCGAACAAGTCTCCTAAGTGGGGCGATCGCCCGCTCCCCACAGGCAGCTAGAAACACTACCGGGCGTCCATCCAGAAACAGCAGAGCAATCGACATCATCAACGCCGAAAAAATCCCGATGTTGAGGGTAAGCGCAATGCCGAGATGCAGATTCCAAACGAGCAATAATGCCAACATTCGAGCGGCGGTCCGCAAACAGGGCAAAAACAGCAGCAGCGGGATACAAAGCTCAATCCAGCGCGTACTCCAAGTTATGTCCTTCAGCAGCCAAAGCGGAGCGGCCGAAGCAACCCAGGCACCCAGTTCGGTTACAGCGCGATCTTGATGCAAGGTGTAGTACAGAGCCGTGCCATCAACCCATGAAGGACCTGACTTTTGCACTGCG
>JAYRHW010000008.1:0-3667 GCA_041907145.1 Bdellovibrionota bacterium | reverse complement strand
ATCGGCTTCCGCAGCAGAATTTCATTTTTGTTACGCACTCTTAACTAAAGCCGCGCTCAAGAAGGAGGTCTCGAAGCAGCTCAGCCTCATTGCCACTCGCCAGTCGCGCATTAGCGCCCAGACGTGAAATTCGCATGGCGCGCGCCAACTCCCGCACCAAATCCTCGCGCTTCGGAGGTTTCACCAGGAATCCGCTGGCACCAGCCTTGAGGCAGTCAATCAGGGTATCGACGGTGCCATAGGCCGTCAGCGCAATCATCGGCATGTTCTTGAGGGTGGCGTGATGGCGCACGAAGTCGATCAGCTCCTTGCCTCCCATCTCGGGCATTCTGATATCGGTTATGACGCAGCCATACGACTTCGGATCCCTCTCCAATTCTGCGATAGCTTCCTTAGCAGACCGCACGCCCTGGACCGAGGTATATCCCATGCTCTCAAGGTAAAAGCAGATGATATCGCGCGGGGAATCTAGGTCCTCCACGACTAAAATCTTCGTTGGACCAGGCTCAGCAGAAGACCGATGAGCCATTAACTTGAGAACCATCTCGATGTCCGCCTTCCCGTCGGCACCGGCAATGATGTCCATCCCAAAGAGCTTGCACTCCTTAAGCCGCTCGCTTGCGGGCTCGGAGTCAAAGTCGAAAACGATGCAGGGAGAGCCGGGAGATAGTTTCCAAAGCGCCAAGGCAATTCCCTTGAGCTCCGACAACTCCACATTACCGTCAGCCAATACGGCGTCAAAGCGCTTGAGATTCAGCCACTCCTTAGCCGTCTTGGGATCGGCTGTAGACTTTACGCGAAACCCGCAAGCGCGGGCTCGCTCTTCCAGCTCAAAGTAGCTCCGGCTTTCCAAACTAATTAAGAGCAGATCGGGCATAGTGGCCTTGCATCAAGAAGATGGATTGGATGGTTCCGGTATGTCGGCCGCGACGCGCTCAATCTCCTCAACGAGTTGACGAGCTTCCTGCAGCCGTGCAGCTGACCTAGACGCATCATGCAAGAGAATCTCTTCGAGCCGCTGGGAAATCTTGGCAAGACTATCGAGCCCAAAGAATCCGGCGCCGCCGCGCAGCAGATGAAAGATTCCCCCGAGCTTCTTAAGTTGTTCGCGGCTTGGCTCGGCTGTCCCGCTCAAATCGGCTCTCGCGGTTTCGAGATGCTTATGCAGCTCGGCGTGAAAAAGCCGGTAAGCGTTAACCTTTAAGCGCTCTTCAAATTCGAGAGATCCCATACCTCTCAAGATCGACTCTTTTACCTGAGATCTTGAGCGCTTAGTCGGCAGGCTGCGGTCGGCCTAAACTTTGGGAAAAATTGCAAAAAAGACGGTAATCCTTGTGGGTTATCTACAATTTTGCCTAATATAGCCAGGTACTTCGGAACCTAATTTCTGTAACGAACTATGAAAAAGTTACTGCCTCTTTTAGCCCTGATCATCGTCGGCGCCGCCATTTGGTATTTCACCGTTAAAACACCCGGCGGCGCGGCCTCCTCGACCGCAACCGCGAACCTGGCCGGCACCCAGTTACCCCCGACGCCAGTACTTCCCGCTCAACCCAATGGCCCATCAGCGGGAAATGGAAATGCCAGCATAGGGGGCAATGCCGAAGATGCAGGTGAAGGCGACGAAGGCGAGCCTGATATGCGCTCCGCAGCGGAAATTTATAAGAATGCGGACGACGCGATTAACGCCGTAAAGAACGGCTCGAAAGACTATGACGATGTAGTGCTTTCCCAGTTCACCACCCCAGGGGAAGATTGTACCTGGTGCGACACGTTCTACAAAGGCATCAAGGATCTCATCAACGCACCTGATGCGAAGCCTGAACAGAAGAGCTATTACGCGGAAATTCTCGCCATCAGCGGCCGCGTCGAGAATGTCAGTACGCTCGTCGATATGATCAAGAACGCCAAGAAGCCCGAGGATGCGCAATTACTTGCCGAGGCCTTAGAGCTTTCGGTCGGCAAGGATGACTTGGTGACCTACCTAGGTGAGCAGCTAAAGACCAAGGATCAAACGCTGCGCGAATCCTCAGTGGCCGCCATCACCAATCAAGGCTCTCGCCTAGCGGCAGAAACTCTGTACAAGTTTACGGTTGAGAACGGAGATCCGGATGGCATGTATTCTCAGGGCGTGGGCCTTGGCGAACTCGTCCCGTCTGAAGACTCTCTGCCCTACCTGCAGGAACTCGTGCAAAAGCGCGATCAGTATTCGCATTTGGCCGTAAAGTCGCTGCTCAATTCGGGTCTACCCGGCCTGCGTCTGATGATGGATACGCTGACGAATTCGAAGGATCCGGAGGGCGACAAGGCCCTGCTCAAAGATGCTATCGATCACGTGAATTACGAGGAAGATGTCGAAAGCTATTTGAAGAAGCTTGTGGAGACCTCGAAGCAGCCGGCAGTCCTTGATTTCGCGAAGAACATACTAAACGACTTTGCATCACAGGATGCCGAAAACGCCGCTGATGCTCTGGAGGATGCCGCGACTGAAGAGCCGACCGAGGCTCCGATGTCTAAGATGCCGGGGAAATAGGATCTCTCCCTAGTTTGAGTCTCTAAGTGCCTCAATTCCCGAGCTTCTACGCAAAACTCCTAGCCTGAATTCAAGGCTTCAATTATTTAGGCCACCTCGCGATAGGCCGATATATTCCAAGTCCGCGTTGTAATTGGGTATGGCGCGGTACTACCCACAACCCACGAAGAAGCTCTATGACTCCGCCACGGCGGCTTCCAAAACTCTCCCTGGAGGAAGCAACTCCCGAGCTGCAAGGCTCGCTCGGTGCCACCGCGGATACCTTCGCAAGCCGCATGCAGCGGCGTCTTAAAGAGCAAGAAGTCAAAGAACAACACTCAAGGCAAGCGCTCGATGCGCGGCACGCGCTTATGCTGCAGGCGATGACCACCATACGCAAAGCGTTGGTGAGCACTTCACGCATCAACCTCGGCGAGCGCTTCAGCTTCGAACTCGATGTTAACGACTGGGAGGGATGGCCCCGAGTCGAGCTCAATCTCGTCGATGGCTGCTCACCAGAAGATTCCATCCACGCGTTGATCATTACGGCGAATGACCGAAAAAATCTCGGCACTGTCCATATTGGCACCAAATCCGGCGAATCACTGGCGCGACTCCATCTCGAGCAGCCGCAGGAATTGGAAAAGTTGCCGCTGCTGCTCAAGAAAGCTGTGCGCCATTTTCTCGATATTGTGGCCGCCTACGTTCTCAATCCGCCATCACCGCAGGAACTTTTGAGCGAGCAGTCAAAGTCGCTGGGAAGCTCTGATTTTGATACCGTCGATCGCGCCTTAGAATCTCAAGACCTCTTCCGTGAAGAAGTCGCCAAGGGCGACGGCAATACGGTCGAGTCAGTCGGCGAAATCTCGCCGCTGCAAGTCAAATAGCGACCTACCCTGTACCCATACTCTTTTGCAGCTCCACCCAGATGCCGGAAACGGCGAAGTTTCATTATTTTATTGACTCAGGGACCGCAAAGGACAGCGCGCCGCCCTCCCTCCGCGGTCTCCGTGTCTCCGCGTCAATAATTCATTAACCTGTATTTTGTTTCTGCTTTTCCAGCGGATTTAGGGCGATTCGAGAAATTGGATTAGAAATTTTATTTCGCGGAGACACGGAGACCGCGGAGTGTTCCCAGTCTATATTGCTAATATT
>JAYRHW010000007.1:0-8809 GCA_041907145.1 Bdellovibrionota bacterium | reverse complement strand
CCCCGTTCGTACCACTCGCCGTTTCTGCCGCGCCTGCAGACGTGACCGCGGAGATTGTCGCTCCGCTGATGCCCTTGCCCTCTGCGTCCAGAATCCTGCCATGGATACTGACGGTGGCAAGCGCGTACGTACTGCGTCCCCCCGCAGCGCCATAACCTTCGCCTATACCAGTCGCAAGGGTTCCACCTCCCATGCACCCGGCCAACAGCATCAGTAACGGCAGCGAAATTGACAACCACGTTCCTTGTCGCATCACCCCTTCCTCCTGGTTTCCACTCTGCCAAAAGTCCCCACTACTACTCGTCCTCCGGCCTCGCCTTGAAGCTTCGGTTGTGTATCTTTATCGAGCGCAGACAGGTATTCCCTCATACGTCGATGGAACGCTGCGCCCTCATCTAACAACCATTGCCGAATCTCCGGCAACGCTTCGAGTGAAATATTATCATACTCGGTGCGCGCATGGAGCTGCGCTGGTTTCGGCTTTTCAAGGATATTCTCGAGCGCTGCATCCATGAGATCCTCGCTGTCGCGGCCCAATAGCTGAAAACCTTCCAGCATATCACCGGTTAGGACGACACTGGGGCGCATCAGGCGCAGCCCGGCTTTTCTGCGTTCTACGGCGCCAATACGCTCCAATTCGAACAGTACCGTGCAGTGGTTCAAGTCCTGGCTCACGCAGCGCACGAGATCCTTGAAGTCATTTTGATCGCCCTCATAGCTCAGCATGCGCGGGACACCCGCTGCGGTATGAAATCGGCTGTCCTGCTCCCATTGCCCTATGACTCGGCTGGCAAGACTGGCCGGAGTTTGGCTAGGCTCGGCATTGTCGGTCAAGCGCATTACTTCTCGGCGGTGCACGCCGGTCATGACGCTAATACGGCTGACATTCACTCGCTGCCCGCTCCTTCGCATTGCTTCACTCGCTTCCTCGACCAGCGCCATTTTAAGATGTTCTACGATTTCCTGTAACACTAGAGAATTCCGGAAGCAGAATCGAACTATCGGCCTCAAAAGAAGACGGAGGCATTTGGCAGCAGCTTGTTCGCGGTCAATTTTCATTTGGGGGAAACGTATCCTTAGATCTTCACCATGCGCCGCTCACCGTTGATATACACCGGGCGTCCGTACCACGGCTCGGTAGTGCAGGCTGGCTGTGCAGATGGCTTCATGCGAATGAAAAAGTCGACCTCAGCCTGGAAGGAGCGGATATTGTCCGTGCGCAGGTGGCGCAATCCATTTTGAGCATGCCGCTGATTTCGAATCGCTTTCATCACTTCAACAATCCACATATCCACCTCCCTCTGACCTTCGTCAGTGTTTATTTATGATATGTGAAATTCTCCCATATGTGTAACATTCACATTTTACATTTTTTATGACATTCCTGCCAGGGCGAGCTTTAATGTAATAATTACCGGGTATTAGCCCTATAGCTGCAAAGATAATAACTTGAAGCTGCTCGCCCCAATTACCTATTCGGTGAGGTTTAGCGTGGGAAAATACGCTCGTAGCCCTGCATGAATTTTGCGTCGTCCAAAGACTCCAAAGCATACCGCTTCGCGGCGTCGGCAATACGGAGGCGTAAGGGCTCGTCAGCAAGCAACTGTTCCAGCTTGCGAGCAAAATCGGCAAAATCCTCCGGGTGACAGAGTACGCCAGTCTGACCATCCTTGATTAGGTCAGGAAGGCCGCCAACTCGCGCGGCGACAACCGGCACCCCGCGGGCAAATGCTTCCATCACCACATTCGGACGGCCATCAAGCCGCGACGGCACGACGAGCACATCCGTAGCGGCCAAGTACTCGCTGGTGTTGATATAGCCTGGGATGGTGATACGTCCGGCCAACCCGTTGCGCTCGGTTCGCTCACGCAGCTCCTCTAGCAAGAGCCCCGGCCCGGCCAACACGAAGTGCAAGCGCTCGTCCTTTGCAAGCGCCGCGGCAATGTCCACAAAAATGTCCGGACCCTTCTCATGGGATAGTCGCCCGATGAATGAGACTATCAGTTTGTCACTTGGAAGACCTGCTGGGCGTTCGGCTTTGCGCGTTCCTATGGCGCTAAAATTAACACCATTTGGGATGAGACTAACTCGATCGACGGGTTCGTGGTGCTCTCGAAGCAGGAGATTATAAACCTCAGTGTTCTCAGCAACCGTATGATCGATAAACGAAGAAAATTCGCGATTCGATGCAAAGTGGCACCCAGTATTGAACTGCTGATCGACGACTCGCAGATTCGGATGACGGCGTTTGAGCTCCGGCAACGCCGTATAAAAGAAGCGGGAGCCCCCGAGCACAAGCGTTTTGATATCTCGGCTCTGGATAAGATAATCCACGAAATCGGTCCAGGCCTCTGTATTGGTCAAACATGCAGGCAGTGGGAATATATCGCTTGTCAGCTCCGTGAAGGTCTGCGAGGTATCTACCTGCCGTTCATCAACACTTTCTGTGGTGGCAACTACCACATGAGCGCCGCGCTGCGTTAAGTAGCGTCCAAGCTCAAAAAACCGCCCCGCTACTCCACCAACTACCACGTACGGCAAGGCAAACAAAACCCCACCCAGCGAGTCAGCGCGCCCCTGCCGCACATGGGTCCGCAAGAGGTTGACATGCTTATTCTTCACCCGATACTGTCGCGCCTGCTTTATGCGAGAGCGGATCAGGTGCTCGGGCGTCAGAACAGCGGCGTTATGCTTTCTAATCTTCTCGCGCTGTTGATCGAGCGGTGGGATCTTCTTATCTCCGCTCATGTTGCTGCCGTGCTTACGATACAGCATGAGCGGCTCGTGAAGATTTCGCACCCGCGCCCCATGCCCCATCATGCGAATCCAGAAGTCCCAGTCTTCATGCACGTGGCTGGCACCGACGCCATAGTCGTAGTACCCGCCAGCCTTCTTCCAGGCGGCGCGCGAAAACAGTGCCAACACCGAAATTTGATTGCCGATGAGTAGACTCTCAAGCTCGGGTACGGGCGGTACGTGCCAGACCCCACTCGCTTCCCCAAACTGCTCCAACGAAGGCGAAACAATATCGCAGCGTTCAGTCTCGAGGGTATAAACCGCCTTCTCGAGATAGGTAGGACGCATGATATCGTCCGGATCGAACGTGCAGACATACTTGCCGCGGGCACGCTCAATGCCAAAGTTTCGATTATCGCCGAGTAAATGCCGACCATCACGGAATATCACCCTCACTTTGGGATGACTCAGCCCGCGTACGTAAGTAATCGTGTCCGGATCGTCCGAGCAATCGATGATGAGCAGCTCGAAGTCTTGAAAGGTCTGCGCCAACACCGAGGCAACAGCCTCAGGCATAAAGCGCCCGTAGTTATAGGACGGCATGATCACGCTAATGAGCGGGCGATCCTTGGGCCAGGGCTTGAGCGTGCACGGAATGCGCGGATCCGCCTTGTAGCCAAATGAGCGAAGAAAACGTCGAACGAGTCTGCGCGATGCGCCAGTGGCAATTTCACACAGAAGCACCCCGGCTTGGGCCCAGGCCGCGGGACTAAACGGCTGCGCCTGCAAAATTGCGCGGATACGCCAGATTCGCAGCGAGGTAATCCCGCGGAAGAACGCCTCCATGCCTGCAATTCGCGCCTGGAGATCCTGCACTTGTCCGCTCAATGTCTGCGTTTGGGTTTCAAAGTGGGCGGCGCGCTGTTCCGCGGACTCCGCGCGAGCGAGGGCATCCTTCAGCTGCTGCCGACGCATGTTGAGCGTTCGTTCCCTCCACTTTGCGATGCGAGCTGCTTGTGCCGCCACAGGAGCCATGAGCTGCGCGTTGCGCTCGCTATCGCGGGCTAGCAGGTCTTGCTCGAGCTGTCTGTTCTGCTCCTCCAAATAGGCAATAAGTTCGGGAAAGCGCTTATTATCCTTCTCCAAGGCAGTGGCCCGCGAAATGGATTCCTTCTGCATTCGTTCAAGGGCATTCGCCTGGGCGGCTAGCTGCCCATTCTTGGATTCCAAATTGGAAATGCGCTCGAGGAAATACTTCTTGGCCTCGAAGTAATCGATGTTTTCCTTCCAAGCCTTGGCAAATTCACGCACGAAGTAGGACGAAATATAGGCGGCGATATCTTCCTTGGGCTCCTTGGGCAGGGCGTCAGCGACTTTGAATAGCCCGGCGGGAGAGTTGAGATATCGGCTCGTAAAGGCAGCGAGCGCAGTTAGCTGCTGCGCGCTGGGACTTACGACACCAGAGAGGTCCTGCTCGCGCAGCGCCTGGCCCCAAGGAGCAAGCTGCGCCATGACTTTCGCATCGGCCGAGATGCAGCCGACGAAGGTCGATCCATATGACGTGAAATCAACCCGTCTACCAATCGGGGAGAATCCGAAAAACTTCGTACACAGAACATGCAAGGAGCGCTCGGTGAAATAGGAAACATGCTCCAGGGAGCTCTCGAGCCACGCTCGATCACAGGACGGATCTCCGGTTAAAATCGGCACCTCGAATACCAGCAGTCCGCAGGGGTTAAGAATCCTACGAACTTTGATAAGCGTCGCTTGAATATCAGGAATATGTTCGAGAACGGACCAGGCGGTAACGATATCAAACGTGTTGGCGGCAACTTCAGCCGCAAGGAAATCTCCGGCGTCAACCTTAAATCCCTTGTCCCGACAACGTGCTGCATAGTCGTCGTTAAACTCGATCCCGCTTAGGTTGGTAAAGCCTGCTGCCTTGGCCAGTTCCAAAAATCTGCCGTTGCTGCACCCGAGGTCGTATAAGCTTCCCTGCTCCCGGAAGATGCGCACAAGCGAAATCGCCCAGGTATGATAAAAGGGATCGAGCGCCTCATAGTTCTGATAGCCGATAGTTGGGTTGTCTGAAGAAGCTTTGTAATAATCGTCCTGATACCAGACGCTAAGGTCGCGCGGGTAACGGGCGACGAAATGAAAATCACAATTGTCACAACGCAGAACTGGGATCTGATCCGCACGAACATAGGTCGGAGTGAGTTCCGCGTGCGAGCAAGCCGGGCAGGATTTGTTCACGACAAATTCTGCTGCCGTTGGATGAGCTAGAACGGTAGCCGTCATTGGCCCTCTAGAACTGCGCAGGAGAGATTTCCCATCGCGCCAGGAGTATACACAGTCGCCATGGTTTTCTCTATTGGGGACGAGGACTTAATCGCTTCAGACTGACCTCCCCCAAGGCCCGCCCAATCGGTTCGGAGGTAGCCGGACCAGTATGCCCGTGGTCAAAAAAATCATCGCTTTCTCGGCCACTTAACAAGCCAGACAGGTCGACAAAATCTTCATAGCCGGATAGGACTCGCTGCGCCTCGCGGTACCAAGAGCGCATGTACTCCAGGTGCTGCCTGTTCTGCTCAACGACATCGCGCATGACCTCGCCTTCAAAGGCGGTACGCGGCTCCTTAGTAAAAATCATCGGCTGCAGCGCGAAGAGGGTTTGAGCGCCGAACTGCGCCGCTGCAGCACGAATCAACTTTGCGTTTTGCTCGTAATAGCCGACAGCTTTGGCATAATCGGTGAAGGTCTGCCCGCGCGCCTCTAGTACATGCTTTGTGAAGGTAGTGGCAATGCCGGGGGCGACATAGCCCTTCCAAAAGTGCGAATACTTCTCGAGATAACTTGAGAGCAATAATGGCCAAAGCCAATCTCCATGTCCTTCGACAAGGAAGCGAACTTTGGCATTTAGGTCCTCTTGAAAATTACCTGGGCCAAAAGTGTAACTATCCCCGGCGTCATTGAAGCCATCGTAAAATATTGCGAGATCCGGGCGCTCATTTGCCGGCACACGCGCAACAATGTCTTCAAACTTCACCCGCTCCTGGGCCGCCGAAAATGCACCCATGCCGAAGTTTACGACCGTTACCGGCCTTCCCGCCGCCTTCCAAGTTTTTGCTATATGATTTGCGATCGTCAACTCATCGGGCGAGGTCAAGTTGAGCATTGTTGAGCCGCCGAAAATCCAAATGATTGGCCTTACGCTGCCGATCGCCTCGGAATCCGGCACGCGCCGCGAGGAATAGTAGTCGGTTGTATTGAGAGTCTTTGACCGGCAATCAAACGAAATCAGATAGTAGTCGTAGTAATGACGCTTGCAGATTTCGTCCAGGCGGAAGTAATCCGCCGACAGGTCAGGATACGGAGACAAAATTTGCCGAAGGTAATAAACGGAATTTCTTGCCGTACTAGGCTTCGCGGCTCGGCTTTCTTGCCAATAGGCAAAAAGCTCAAGGCTGCCGAACGCCAACATAAATCCGCCGAGGGCGAAGAGGGCATTCACTATGCGACTGCGTTTAGTCATGCACTTTTAAATTCCAAAACTAACACACATTCTACTGCCCGTGCTCATGTGCCGGTCAAATGAGGGATGAGCGTCTCTTAAGTTACTCGGAAAACACAGCCAACTTATCATTTCACTATAGATCAATTTGAGATTGTTGTAAGCTCGACCGCACCTTAGAAAAGGGCAATGCATAAAAGTATGGAGACCGTAGATTCAATCACCCACGGCCAACTTGCAAAAGTGCTAACTCCCCTGGCACTTTCTTACTTTAAGGCAGAAGGTACATATCCTATTTATCGAATCAAGGCTTCTCAGCTCCTCACTCCCGCTCGATTGGATTTAGGAATAAAGATCCGTTATTGCAGAGATTACTTCGAGGGCAAGAAATCATCGTTGACCTACGACCTCTATGCGATGCATATCGCCGTTTGGAATGGATTCTTCGAGAGCGATCCTCCTAAGCTCGGACAAGCCGATTATATGGCGGCTTTCGAAGCAATGATTCAGCACCCTGAGGAACTAGAAGATCCCTCAATATTGCTGCCTATCGACAGAGATTGCACCTTAATCGATGGCGCTCACCGTTTGAGTATCGCTGCCCACTTTGGCCTGGATGTACGCGTCGTGCGCTCAGAATCCAAGGGACATACCTACGATTCTCTCCATTTCGAAGAACTCTGTCGACGTCGCGCACCACAGTTTGCTGACTATATCATTCAGCAAATGGCTTACTCATATTGCGATGTTCAGCAATCCTCCCGAGTTGTCGGCATCATGTCCTCTATGCGTGCCGAAGAGCGCGAAAAAATGGATCGCATTCTCGCCGATCGGCGAAAGCTTATTTACAAGCACTCGACCAATCTGAGCGCTGAGCAGTTCGATCTTGTCATGCTACACATGCACAAGGGCGGAGAGTTGTGCGGGAATGTTCACACTTCGAATCATGTAACGACGCCTCTTGATCGATCGGAATCTACGCTTTACTTTATTGACGAATTTACACAGGAACAGTCTTCCCTTCTCGTAAATGAGCTTCGCTCCCTATTACTAAAGCCGAAGAGCGGCCTCTATGTTAGCGGCAGCCATGAAGCAACAATGGCCATCGCCGAGGCCCTGCTCAATTCTGGCCCTTCTCCTAGTCTCGTTACTGCCGACTCCGCTCTTCCGAATCAAATGGATCTTAATCAAATTGCTCAAACAGCTTTGGTTGATATTATTCAAGAGTATCAAAAATCAGTTGCACTGCAGCAATCAACGATTCAATCGTGGTTCGTGCCGGAGCTGGCCCGCCTCGAGCGGCTCATGGCTGAAAATGCGGAATCCTTGGAATGGCATCGGCAGGAGAAGGCACGTTTGCATGAGCAAATCACTCGCCTGCAGTCTATGTTGCAAGCGAAACAGCGAAGTATATTTAAAATACTGCGGGATAGGCTTGGCGGTTATTTTCAATCGGCACTCCATTCCAAAATTGATACTGATGCTTATCGAATACCCGTTTCGCTGGATGAACTGCCTCAGCAGGGGGGCCGAGATTAATCAAATAGGGACGATCCCTCTTTTCTGTCATCGAATTTTCGTCACCGGCTATCGAAAAATAGGATCGTCCCTTATTTCCCCGGGGGCAATAAGATCAGTGGGTTAGGGGTGACGGGGAGAGCTCGGAGATGACTAAAATGTTGATTTAGGGTAGGGTCTTATAAATCAAAGATGATTGTATGGCGTAGTGTTTCTTGCGTCGGCAGTTCTGCCTTTGGGGGTCTCTTACAATTCGGTATCGGGAAGAAGAGTATTAGTTTGGCTCTGCATGGGAGCGGTGTGCCGCTTCGACTCAGAGCCAATCCAGACAAAGTTAAGGTTTTAGGATTTCTTGCTGTTCGAGATTTTTGAGGTGGATGAAATGCCGAAGCCTTCGGTACTTCCTCCACCTCGAACGTTTCGAGTGGTCGCGCTAGGAAAGTCCCCAACGTAGGGACTCGCGCAATTCAAACCAAGGCAAGGAAGCCCTAGAGGTTTCCACTCTCATCGACAGAAAGCGAGGAGTTTATGTTTAAGTTCTTCGGTTGGATCATTGCAGCTGTCATCGTCTCCTCAGGAGCGGTGGCTAACGCTGGCATCATCCGCGACTCCACCGGCTACTCCGCTAATCCGGGGTATACCAATGGGGGGCGCGTGATGAACTCGTTCATCGACGGCAGTAACTTTGGTGTCACGGGGTTTCGGGGGCTGAACTTGACGCAGGATTCTCAGGTGTACAACATCTGCGGGGTCATGGCGTCGTCGCAGTCCGACTTCAACTGGGTCACCAACATCCAGTCGATTCGGATCAACATCTTCAGGTCCACTTCCGCGTTCGCTGCCAACCCGCTGCTGGGTGATGTTTACTCCACCACTGGGGTGAGCATCGAGAACCTCTCTGGCACCACTCCTCCTGCTTGGGGTGGGCTCAACTGGAATGGGTTTACCAACCGCTACGTTGACCTTGGCTTTACCGCCTTCAACCTCTCGGCTGGGAACTACATCGCTTCAGTTCTCTTCAGCGTCAACTACGGCTCCGT
>JAYRHW010000006.1:0-19519 GCA_041907145.1 Bdellovibrionota bacterium | reverse complement strand
GGTCTGGCGACAGGCAAGAGTAGTACGGGGGGATTCGAACCCTGTAGGCCTCACATGTACGACAAGACAAAGAGGCGAATCCTGATTTTTCCGTAAGGAAAAATCCCCCTCTCTCCGCCATTTCGCTGTAAGCTTAAAGAGCGGAAGGGCTGGTCTAGTGACAGACAAGAGCAGTACGGGGGGATTCGAACCCTGTTGCCCTTTGATTTTGGTAAGCCCACTGGATAAGGTACTCTAGAGGTCGATAGCTAAGATCTCCAAGACGAATCGAGGGAGTAGTCACGATGGGTCTTGATAACAATCCAGTTGAAGGTTCCCCTGATCAGACTTCCTGGGTGCATGAGTCTATGCCCTCTCCCAATCCGACATGGAAACCAGGCGATAAGATCCAATCTCCCGTGGGAGATATGGTCGAGCTCGATCCAGCTAAAATAGCGGCAAGAGATATATATAAGCTTATTATCGGCGCCATCGTTCCGCGCCCGATAGCGTTCGTGAGCACTGTTGGCAAGGACGGCACAGGTAACTTGGCTCCTTATAGTTTCTTCAATGGAGTGTCCAGCAACCCGCCTTGTCTCATGATTTCCGTTTCGCGTAACGCAGATGGATCAAAGAAGGATACGCTGCGGAACATCGAGGAGACCGGGCAATTTGTCGTGAATAGCGCCAACGAGTGGTTAATTGAACCGTTGGTGCACTGTGCGGGCGCTTTCCCATACGGTGTCGATGAAATGTCCTTGGTCGGTCTGACTGCTGAAGCATCGACAAAAGTTCGACCTCCGCGTGTAAAGGAGTCCGCGGTACAGTTTGAATGCGAAGTGTACAAAACGGTGGAGATCGGTGACGGTGGGCCGGGCTCTACGACCGTAGTGTTTGGAAAGATCGTTTTCGTGCATGCGCATTCCTCTGTTTATAGGAACGGAAGAATTGATTTTTCTGCCTATCGGCCCATTGGGAGACTAGGAGGCTTTGCCTACGGCCGGATTCTTGAGACCTTTGATATTCCGGTGCCCAAAGTTGATGGTGGTAGCGGATCGGGCGGATAAGCCCTTATTTCTCGACTTTATAACCAGTTAGCCGCCTTATTTTGAGCGCCGCTTTATAAAGCGATGGTATCCTCTCGACGATAGCTTCATAGGCACCCGGGGTCCCTACGCAATTTGTGCAAGATCGCGTACTCCCAGGCCGCTGAAGTAGCAGGTTATATGGAAAAGATTCTCATCATCGAGGACGTAGACTCCTTGCGGGAAGTTCTTGCGTCCGTTCTCGAACAAGACGGCTTCGCCGTTGATTCATTTGCCACCGCAGAAGAGGCACTTCGCTCACTAAAGGGCAACTCTTACGCCTGTATCCTCTCCGACTTCAAACTTCCAGGTATGAACGGAATTGAGTTGCTGAAGGCCACTCGCGAAATTTCCCGCACCGTCCCCTACATAATTATGACGGCCTACGGCTCGATCGATGTTGCTGTTGATGCCATGAAGCACGGAGCAAACGATTTTATTTGCAAGCCCTTTGAGCCCGATACCATTCGTTCGGTGATTCACGATGTCATCGCGCATAAGCGGATAGTTGATAGAAATCTGGGAACTCGCGCACGCCGCGATCGCACCTTCTTGGGGAAGAGTCCCTCGGTCGAGAAGGTTCTCCATCAGGCGCGGAAAATTGCCCGAGTGGACACTTCAGTGTTGATTGTGGGTGAGTCCGGTTGCGGGAAGGAGCTGTTAGCTCGCTATATTCATGAGCATAGTCCGCGCCATGATAAACAGTTTGTCGCGGTTAACTGTGCAGCGATGCCGGCCGAGCTTCTGGAGTCGGAGTTTTTTGGACACGAAGCAGGATCATTCACGGGTGCCACGCAGTCTCGCATGGGCGTTCTGGAGTTTGCTTCCGAAGGCACGATCTTGCTTGATGAAGTCGGCGACATGCCGCTTTCGCTGCAGGTCAAGCTGCTGCGAGCTCTACAGGAGCGGGAAATAAAGCGTGTTGGCAGCAACAAAACTATTAAAATCAATCCGCGCGTGATAGCCGCCACGAATCAAAATATTGAGGAGGCGCTCAAGGATGGCCGACTGAGAGAAGACTTCTATTATCGCATTGCCGTCATTACTTTGAATCTAGCGCCATTGCGCGAGCGGCCCCAGGATGTCGAAGTGCTTACACAGTTTTATATTGACCACTTCTCTTCGGTTATCGGTAAGCCAGGATTGGAGATGGATCGCACTGCGCGCGACATGATTCGCGCCTACAATTGGCCGGGAAATGCACGGGAGCTTGAGAATGTCATTGAGCGGGCCGTGATTTTGGCAGATACGGAGATTCGTCCCGAGCACTTGGGCATCAATATCAGCATAAATTTCGACGCGCTCGATGACTCGGTGCGGTCGCTTACGGAAATTGCCAATCAGGCCGCGCGGCGCGCCGAGATTGATATGATTTCAAGAACCCTGGCCCAGACCATGGGCAATAAGAGCAAGGCGGCGCAGATTTTAGGCGTCAGCTACAAAACGCTGCTGAATAAGGTGAAAGAGTACAATCTTTCGCCGAGCGCGGAGCTCGTCGAATAAAATACATCAAGATTTGGGCTGCTGCTGGTCGCGATTGGCCTCGAGCTTGCGGATCTTATGTCCCAAGTTCAAGAGATACGCCCAGAGAAGCACCCAGATTGCCGTATACCCCCAAAACAGACTGGGGAATGAGTTCGGGACAACTTCAGTTTCCATGGTAGCCTCGCCTCAATGTTACTAGTCCAACTCGGGTCCGAAACCAAATCAAAAGACCCTGCAGCGCTACCAATGTCGCCATGCAGGTAAACATAGCAGTCTCAAAGCTGGGATCCCGCAGACCGCGATTTTCGACCACGACTGGGTGAAGCTGCATGGATTCCGGAAGCAGCTTGATGGAATACACCACCAGCGGAACCGTCACGGCACCGATGATGCCCAAAATCGCAGAATGCACCGCAATCTTCTCCGGATCTCCAAATGACCGAAGAATGTTGAACGACAAAAATATCAGCCACAATATCAAGAAGGTGATGAGGCGCGGTTCCCAGCGAAACCAGGTGTTCCAGGCTGAATGGCCCCAGATCATTCCCGTAACCATAACTATGGAACAGAAAATGAAACCGACCTCTCCCGCTGCATGGGCTATGACGTCAGCCCGAACGTCGCGCGTGGCAAGGTAGGCCAAGCCGGCAATCAGGACCACTCCGAACGAACAGTAGCAGGCGATTGCCGAACCGACATGAAAATAAAAGATTCTCTGTACTGGTCCCATCACGCGTTCATTTGGAACAACGAGGAACACCAAATAGGTGCAGTAGACTAGCGCGACGCCCATGAGCGAGGTGAGAACCTTATCGAGGAGCGGCAGCCAAGGCCGGGAAAGAATCGAAAAGGAGGGCGATTGCGGAGTCATGTGAAGAGTTCCACCCAAGACGGGTACCGGTTTTGAAGCTACACCAGAAAGGAAAGGGGGGCAATGGCGCGCTACTGAGCGCCCTTCTCGCCGCGGCTACGAAGCTCCTCGAGGAAGGCAAGATGGATGTTATAGGCTTCATCGCCGTCTCCACAATCAATGATGCGCTGTACAAGCTCCGCGCATTCCGCTGAATCGCAATTAGAGAGCTTGGCATTGACGGCCTCGATGCTGTTCCAACTCAAGACAAAATTCGTAGCTCCAATTCCAATCAGTAGCGGGATGTTCCTGGTATGGCAGGGCATTTCGCCGCAAATGAACAGTTCTTTTCCGGCAGCACGCGCGGCATGCGCAACCTTTCGAGCGCACGAGAGGAAAGCTGGATGATAGTGAGCTCCACTCGCCTTATTCTGATCGCCATCGAGGGTAGAGATCAGGAGATCGTTGGATCCCAGGCTAACAAAGTCAGAGCGGCGAAGTATGGGTTCTATGAGCTCGACGGCAGACGAGGTCTCTATCATGGCACCCAGGCGAATATTCTGCGGCGCGCGCGGAATTCTGGCATCGGCCAGGAGGCCGGAGACAACACGGTCATAGACGCTGCGGGCACGGCGCATGTCACCGGCATCGAGCACCATAGGGAAAATTATTCGCAGTTCATTTCCAACTTCGTGAGCCGCAAGGACCATCGATCGTAGCTGGTCCTCAAAATCCCTGGACAGGCACTCGAGCGCCAAGCGTATCCCTCGCAAACCGGACGTTGCCGCTTCGGAGTCACGAAGAAATTCCGGAATCTTGTCGAAGCCGAAGTCGTAAGTTCTCAGCGACACTGCGGCTGGGGAGGCGGCCTGCAAGATAGCACGGTACTGAGCCACCTGCTCGGCTTCCGTATGAAATCTATTATCCTTCATGGGACCGAATTCGGTGCGCACGAGGCCCACTGCGCAGACACGACGCACCGAGAACTCGTTGAACTTTCCGAAGTCTTTGACATCACCTAAGAATTGTATCGGCAGTCCGTCCTTGGATCGTGGAGCATGTGCACTGAGTGGCACTTTTCCTTCAGGTGCATCCAGTAATTCCATGCGCGCAAACGCTTGAGCGCGGGTGCTTCCGGTTGGTCGAATAGTGACGAAGCCATGGTCGCCATCAACGATAATTTCGTCGCCGGTCTCGATCGGCCTGTTCGTTATGAGGTCCAGATTGCCGACGACCGGACAGTCGAGGTCTGAGAGGATGAGGTCTTGATGTCCAAAGTGACTGGTGTTTTTAATGACCAGCCCCTTGACCTCCCGCTGGTAGAGTTGAAGCGCCTGGGCCGGTGAAAGATTTTCAGTAATCACTATTTTCGGACCGGGCGTTGAATCCAGTAGTTGTTTGAGTTGAGCAGATACATCGCTGCCCGCCGGATACAAGATCTTTAGAAGACGGCTTTTAACGTCGAGAATTTCGTATGCGCGGTCTCGTACGAATTCGTCATCAACGGCGTTGAAGACCGCGTCGAATGCCTGCTGAACGGCAAACTCAGCGCCGTACTTATCCTGCTGGATGAGCTTCTGGGCATCTTCCATGACCGAATTGTTCGGGCGTACATAGCGCAGAGAGTCAGCCATTGCTGTTTGTGCAGTCCCCAAATGCGGACTGCTATCGACCATGCGCTTGAAATCTCCTTCGACTGCCCCAGCGGCTGCCAGTAGGCGTGCGACTTCGGCGGAAATCTCCGAGTCGGATATTCTTCTCTCGGGAACGGGTAGGGTCTCCAAGCGAATGACGCAGGCCTTGGCTATGGAATACCCGGCATGCTGACCCGCACCCTCAAGAGCGATATCTGTGGGCCTGGCGGTGGGTAGGCTGCCTCCGCCGCCGCTGGAGTCTGGAGATGGAAGAGGGTCGGCGAATCTCATGGAAACAAGATTCTAACCCATGGCTAACGGCTAATCAAAGAAATGAGGGCGATTTCAGCCCTTTATCGCGAAGGGATAAAGGTTAATTCCCAACACGATGTAAATAACATCAAGGACAATGACAAAGGTTATCCAGGCGGAGTCCCAGGCGATGCCCTGAGAAGACAGAGCTTCGTTGCTGAGTTCCAATCCGCACATCAGCAAGGGAAAAAGCAGCGGAATCAATACGAGCGGTAGGAGCAAGCTCTTTAGCTTTGAATTCGCGGTAAGGGCGGCAAGTATGATGGCAAGCGCCGTGTACCCTAAAATAACTAAACCAGCTACCAAGAGTAGCGCCCAGAAGTGAGACCATAACGGTACCCCAGTTAGCCCGGCAAGCAGCACCAAAGCAAATATTTGCAAAAATGCACCGAGCAAGAAGTGGAACATGAGTTTCGAGAAATAAATCGCCGTGACCGAAACTCCGCTCAAAAGAACGCGTTCAATCGCGCCGCTCTCCAGCTCGAAGTCTAGGCTTCTGCCGGTCGAAACCGTGGCTGAAAACAGAAAGATCATCCACCAGAAAGCAGGGAATATCCTCTCCGTTGTCATTGGATTAATAGATGCTGAAGTGACGCCAAAAGAGGCGATCAGCGACAGCAGTGTCGCCAAGCCGAGCAGCACGACGAGAGATTCGCGAGTTCGAAGTTCAATTGAGCAATCTTTGCAAAAGAGCTTAACGATCGAAGAAATCATCGGTTACCTCGCCGATAGTGATCGATTGCGGCTTGAAGACCCTGCTGGACAGAATCGGCAGCGATCAAACCCTTGTCCAGCACGACAGCTCTTGCTGCGAAGCCCTCAAAAGCCGAGAGGTCGTGGGTGGCTATGAGCACAGTAGCGCCGGTGTCGATGACTGCCTTTGTGAGCTGCTGCTTCAATAATTGACTGCTTTCAGAGTCGAGAGCAGATGTTGGCTCATCAAGCAGGATGTGCTGCGGATTGTGGAGGAAACTGGCAGCGAGGGCTGCGCGCGCTTGAAGTCCCTTGGATAACAGATCAAGAGGCTTATGTCGAAACTCGGATAAACGCCAAGCGTCGATACTGTGCTCTACGGCAGCTTCTATCCCCCTCAGTGAGGCGAAGAAGTGTAGGTTCTCGGCAACACTAAGCGCCCCGTAAAGCGAATGTTGATGTCCAAGAAACCCGATGCTCCCCGGCGGTAGCGGATTCGAACCGTCGAGCCGGACTTCCCCTGCGTCATGTTTGACGAGTCCCGCAATTACCCGAAGTAGAGTGGATTTGCCCGATCCATTTCTACCGAGAAGCAGCGTGCACTGACCGGGGTTAAGTTCTAGGGAGAAATTCTCAAGTACGACCGTGCTGCCAAAGCGCTTGGAGAGTCCATGCAAGGTCAATTTAGGGCCGGGACGCGCTGTGCTCATCAATTGATTTCAATAGTGCCGAAAGCTCCTGGCTGGTGCTCAGCTTCATCGACCGGTAATCAGCCTCGGAGACTTTGCCGGTATGATAGTCCAGCTCTAGGTCTTTGAGAACCTGTAAGCAGCGCTCACGCTGCTCATGTAGCAGCTGGGTCTGTTCGGCAGGGCCAGCTGCCACTACCGATTGCTGCGCAAGATGCGGACGAGCGAGAAGATAGGCCGCACCGGCTGCCGCGAGTAAAGATAAAATGCTTGAGGTTGCCATGGGGTTAAGCTTTGACCCTTTCTGCTGCTACAGCAGGGATAGTTACCGCGGCTTTTGAAGGAATTATGACCACAACGGTTCCGGCCAGCATGATCATGGCGCCAAACCACAGCCACACTTGGAGCGGATTAATAAAAACTCTAAACGCAGCCCGAGTCTCGCTGTCATCAAGCCCCGCAAGTACCAGATAGACATCTTCCCGAAGTCCCATTCGCAGAGCTACTTCAGTGGTAGATTCTTTATTGCGTTTATAAAAGCGCATTTCCGGATTAAGAGCGGCGAGCTCCTTTCCGTCAGAGAGGGAAGTCAGAACCGTTTCAGCTTTTAATCCCTGATAGTTTTTATTATCAATCGGCTTGAAGTCCTTGAGAGTGATATTGAAGCGGCCGATTTGATAGCTTTGCCCACGCGACAGAGTGAAGTCCTCCTCTCGCTTGTGCGCCATTGAAGCGGTAATTGCAATCGTTACGATGACTACTCCGAAATGAACCAAATGACTCCCATAGCGAACCCGGTGACGGCGGAAGAGGGTCAAAAAGTCTCCGGGGAGCGAGCGTGTATCTCCGCTAGCGGCCGCTCGCTGTACTTTCATGCCGCGATGGATCTCGCCAAGAATCGTCATGGTTACAAACGCGCAAAGCGCATAAGAAAGCACCGGATAGAAACTTACGACTCCGACCCACACCAACAGTATTGCCAGCATAAGCGCGATGACGAACGGAGCGGCGAACATCCTGACCATGCTCGAAAGCGTTGCCTTCCTCCAGGCAATGAGGGGACCCACTCCCATAAGCAAGAGCATCAGCATGAAAAGCGGAATATTGACCGTATTGAAGAAGGGGATACCGACCGCCTGCTTGGTGCCGGTAATTTTCTCGGAAAGCACCGGAAACAGGACCCCCCAAATCGTCGCAAAGCAGATGCTCAAGAATATGAGATTGTTTATGAGGAACATCGCCTCACGCGAAAAGAAGCTTTCAATCGACCGCTCAGGCCTCAGCTGCGCGCGTCGGATATAGCAGAGCAGCGCGGTAACCAGAAGTAGTCCGCCGAGATAGTCAAGAAAAACCGGCCCGATTTCCGACGAGGCAAAGGCATGCACGCTTTGCACCACGCCTGAGCGCGTCAAGAATGTTCCGAAGACAGTCAGGGCATAGGTCAGAGTAACCAGCCAGACATTCCACATCTTGAGCATGTTCTTGCGCTCTTGCACCATGACCGAATGCAAGAACGCCGTGGCGGTCAGCCAGGGAAAGAAGGAGGCGTTTTCAACCGGATCCCAGGCCCAGAATCCGCCCCAGCCAAGCTCGATATATGCCCAGTGTCCGCCCAGAACGATACCGGCTGTCAGAAAGCTCCAGCCGATCAGGGTCCAGCGGCGAGTCAGCTTTATCCACTCGCTCGAATAGGTGCCGGAAAGCAGCGCTGCGAAGCAAAAGGCAAACGGAACGGAGAGTACGGTAAAACCGGTATACAGAGTTGGCGGGTGAATCGCCATGAAGGGATTTTGAAGGAGTGGGTTGAGTCCATTTCCGTCTGGGGGAATGAATTCGGCCTTTACGTAGCGAAACGGATTAGTGAGAAATACCGTAACAGAGAGGAAAAAGCAGCTCGAGAGATTAACGGCGCTCAAGGCCCAAGGAATTAGGATCCTGCCGTAGGAATTCGCTCGTACCGCAACAAGCATTCCTGACAAGGTTAGAAGTACGGCCCACAACAACATGGAGCCATCCATACCGCCCCAAATCGCAGTAATTTTGTAAATCGCAGACATGTCTCTGTTCGAGTGCTGCCATACATACTGATTAGAGAAATCGCTTTGGACGAAAATATAGGCCAAGCAGGACAGTGCGACGAACGCGAAGCAAAAAACCAAAATAGTTGAATTGACCGCAGTCGTCAGCCATGCGTCACTGCGGCGCCGGCCTGCCAGGATGCCCGAAACAATACCTATGACGGTCAATAACCAAGCGAGGCAGAGTGCGTAGTGTCCAAATTCTGCCATGGCAATCCAGCGTTATTTCTTTAGGGTATCTTGAACCTTCGGAGGTTCGTATTTCGAGGGACACTGCGTGAGTAGCTTGTTCGCGGTCAGTACACCGGCGCTAAAGTCGCCATCGATGATGACGTCGCGACCGGTTGCAAACATATCGGGCTTAATGCCGGCGTAAAAAACAGGAATAGTTCCCTGCTTCTTGTCGGGCTTGGTCCCGGGATCTTCGATGCTAAAACGAAGCTCTATAGCTGGCTCGACTTTATAATCGATGGTCGCATTGGCGACACGGCCGGCTACTCTAATCCGATTGAGTGTTTCACCGGCGGAGCGAGCTGCCAAATCTGACGGCATGATCACGTCTGAAGTTCCCGTGCGCGAAGCCTGGAAAACGAGTGCCCCTGCTATGACGAGGAAGACGACGACAAGGCTTACAAAGAGTTTGTTCACGAGTCTCTATTGGTTTGGCAGCGCTCCGCTGCATGCAGCCTTAGTATACATAAGGCCCTACGAATTGAAAAACCCGACTCTATTCGAGCGGGCGTAGAATCGGTATACCCAACGTTCGCTTGACCTCTTCTATCTTAGAATTTATATGGGCGTAGAACCAGTTTTTGTCCCACCATTCTACGGGATCCACCGGGACTCCGTGTATTCGCACTTGCAGCAGCATATTTTGACTTCGAGAAAAGCCCGACTTACCGGCAAATGCGAGGCGCTGCCCGGCTTTCACGCTGTCGCCCTGATGGACCGCAATATTCTCAAGATGGGCATAAATCGAAACTAGTCCAAGACCATGGTCAATGGCGACAGTGTTTCCGTAAACTCCAAGGTCGCGGGTGAACACTACGATTCCATCGCAGATTGCCATGACGTCAGGGTTATCGCGCGGCAGCTGAACTTCGAATCCAGTTTGGAGGGTCGATCCGAGCACTTTACCATCGAAGGTGTAGTTCAACTGATCGGAGTACCCTGAGGTGATAGTGCCGGCTTGACGAACAAGCGGATTAAACCACAAGCGATCGAAACGAGGATTTTTGAGCAACGACACCAGCTCATCGTCGTTAAGGTCTCTGAGCTTGGAATTCACCAAATCAAATTGAGCATACAATCGAGCGTCGCCCTGATCTGAACCTGGCAAGTTCAGGGTATTCCCCGATCGCGTTGCCTCTTCCTGCAACTTCTGCAGATTCTTCTCTGCGAGCTGAGCAACTTGGCGCACCAAGAAATCCTCGGTGAGCGGAACCTGGTAGCTGCGAAGTGGGCGAGCTTGAATTTTGTTGTAAAACTGGGCTGAGACAGCATTCCCGACCTCGTCTTCGGCGAATACACGCACCGGCACTTTGCTGATGTCGTTGGATAGATCGACTGCGTAGAGCACTACAAATACGCTGGGGTCATCGAAGTCCTTATCGATTCCGCGCGCTGGGTAACCCAAGAAAGTCTGGCTGCCGACTTTCACTCCAGAGAGTGCTAAGGCCTGGTCGGTGGCGCGGTAAAAAAGAAGCTGAGATCCGCCGTGGCGAGCATTGTGTTGAGTCGTGAGCACTTCGATCTTAGGGCGATGATAATCTACTTTGAGGGGGTAGCTCCTTTCAGTCTGGTTATTCCAGAAGCTACGATCGAAAACCTTCACCTCGAATTCAGCGTTGCCTTCTTCCAGTGCGCTTTTATCTCCGGGGAAATCGATCGTTACCCGAGCATCTGGCCGGCCGCCGAGACTCTGCCGCAATATTTCCTTTCCGGCTCCGCGCTGCTTCGTGCGCACGACAACCTCGTCAAGGCCCGCGCCGCTATCCTTAAGTTCGAGCACCACGGATACGGGAGTGATGCCAATGCCGCGCGGAAAGTCGACAACTTTAATTTGCGGCGGCGAAGTTTCAAGAAAACCCGAGTAGAGCTCACTCCAACCAGCAAACGCCACGGGAACGAGTGCGGCAACAAATAGGATGAATAGGAGGAAGCGGAACGAAAAAATGCGCCCGCATTGCGATTGTTGTCGCGGTTTCCAGGTCACTGCTGCCTTTACGACTCAAAATCCATTGTTTCTACCGATGGTCCGATTTTTTGGAGGAGAAATTCCTTGAGTTTCTCGCGAATTCTATTCTCCAGTTGACGAACTCGCTCGCGGCTTACCGACAGCTTCTCTGAAACTTCCTGTAACGTGGCCTTTTCCTCACCGAGCATGCGCTGACGAAATATTATAAGCTCTTTAGGGTTCAGTGTAGAGGCAAATTCCTCCAGGCTCTCGGATAGCAACTGCTGCATTTGCTTCTTGGCCAAGAGATCCTCAGCGGAACTATCGGAGCTTGAGAGCAGCGACAAAAGCGAGTTTTCTGGACTGTCGGGCAGGGGCGCGTCGACGCTCACGTCGGATGAGCCAAGACGCTGTTCCATTTCAACGACTTCACTCTCCTTTACGTTGAGCTTCTCGGCCAGGAGCTTGGGGCCGGGATAGAATCCCTCGCGCTCGAGGCGATCCTTCTCCTTCTTAAGGTTGAAGAAAAGCTTGCGCTGAGCCTGCGTAGTTCCAATTTTAACCAGGCGCCAATTGGCGATCACATAGCGAATGATATAGGCCTTAATCCACCAGGCCGCGTATGAGGGAAATCTTACGCCACGATAAGGATCAAAATTCTTGACAGCTTCCATGAGCCCGATATTGCCCTCCTGGACAAGATCGAGAAGGCTTCTGACAGCGCGCTCGTAGTCACGGGCTATCTTGACCACCAACCAAAGGTTGCTAGACACCAGCTTGTAGGCCGCCTGCAAATCACCATCGGTGACGTATTTGATTGCCAGCTCCCTTTCCTCTTCTTTCGAGAGAATGGGATAGCGCTTTATCTCCCGTAGGTACGCCGACAGCGCGTCATAGGAGACGATTTCCTTAGAATCCTGAGCCTCGGTGTCTTCGACCTCAATGGTATCACCCTCCGGGGAGAGGTCTTCTGCCGTTAGCTCCTCGATTTCCTCGGGCGGGAGGATCTCGATCTCTTTTCCCTCATCCTGGAGCGGCCCTGAGGGGGTGGCGGCGGATGGAGTCAGCCCTTCGGTAGGTACCGGCATGGTCGAGGCTGGCTTTCCTTGTTTGGAGTCAGGCTGGCGCTTCAAAGCAGAATTCCCTCTTCGGACTAAGTGAAGTCCATCCCAGAGTAGTTATTTTTTCTAGGGAGATCAAACTCATAGCCGGATTGCCCCCAGGCTAAATCCTACGGTGTTGACCGCTCCCACGGCGCTACTGGGGTCCTACCTGATGGTAGCCTCCAGCTCCATAAATCATTTCAAGTTCTTAGCTGCTTGTGCCGATCTTTGTCACCGGGAGCTACTTTTTGGCACCGCGTCTTACCGCGGTCCCAACTGACCTATTCTGACTGAATGAAGGGACGACATGATCTCTAGGATCAATCATGGACGAAGGGAGTTCACAGTATGACATCGCGCGTCGGTGAACTTCTCGTTAAGACGGGGCTCATCAGTCCCGAGCAGCTTCAACAAGCAGTCGAAGCTCAGCGCACGGCCGGCGGGTTTTTGGGATCTCAACTGGTCAAACTTGGATTCATTACCGAGGCGGATCTCACCCAAGTAGTTGGCCAACAGTACGGGGTGCAGATCGTGCAGCTCTCCGAGTATTCGATTGAAGACTCTGCGCTCCAGCTCATTCCGCATAACCTTGCCCTCAAGCATGGTATCGTTCCTCTCATCAAGAAGGACAGCACGTTGACGGTGGCGATGATGGACCCCTCCAACATCGTTGCGCTCAATGACATTAAATTCATAACCGGGCTCGATATTCAGGTCGTGCTCGCCACAGAGTCAGATCTCAAGCAGACGCAGGACAAGTTGTACGAGAAATCAGTTTCCTACGACACCATCATCAATGACATGGATGACCAGGATGTCGAGGTAATCGAGGTACAAGAAGATGTAGACGTCAACGAACTGGAAAGAGCCACAGAAGATGCGCCGGTGGTGAAACTTGTAAACGCCGTGCTCACGGATGCCATTAAAAAGGGAGCATCCGATATACATATTGAGCCTTATGAGAAAGTCTTTCGCGTGCGCTTCCGCATTGACGGCGTCTTATACGAGATCATGAAGCCGCCAACCAAACTCAAGAACGCCATTACGTCTCGTATCAAGATTATGGCCGACCTTGATATCGCTGAGCGGCGTCTCCCCCAGGATGGGCGCATCAAGCTGAAGCTTGGAGCCAATAAGGAGATGGACTTCCGCGTCAACGTTTTGCCGACTCTGTTCGGTGAAAAAGTCGTGCTGCGACTGTTGGATAAATCAAATTTGCAGCTTGATATGACCAAGCTCGGATTTGAGACTGGACAGCTGCGCGACTTCAAGGACTCAATCGCCAAGCCTTTTGGCATGGTGCTTGTCACCGGGCCAACAGGATCCGGCAAAACCACGAGTTTGTACTCTGCGCTCGCTGAACTGAACAAAACTACCACTAATATCAGCACTGCTGAAGATCCGGTCGAGTTTAACTTGGCGGGAATAAACCAGGCTCAGATGCATGACGATATTGGCTTCAATTTTGCATCGGCTTTGCGTGCATTTCTTCGGCAAGATCCTAACGTCATCATGGTCGGTGAGATCCGAGACTACGAGACGGCGGAAATCGCGATTAAGGCGTCGCTCACCGGACACTTGGTGCTTTCGACGCTGCATACGAATGATGCTCCGTCGACCATCAATCGATTGCTCAACATGGGTGTCGAGCCATTCCTTGTTGCTTCCTCAATAAATCTTATTCTGGCGCAGCGTCTGGCGCGCCGCGTTTGTTCGAGCTGCGCGCAAGAGATCGAAGTCAATCCAGAAATTCTCGTGAATATCGGAATTGCTCCCGAGGAGGCGCGTCTCATAAAGGTTAAACAGGGCAAGGGTTGCGATCGCTGTGCTCGAACCGGATACAAGGGCCGCATTGCTTTGTACGAAGTGATGCCGATGGGAGAGCAACTTAGAGAGTTTGTTCTCAACGGTGCATCTGCAACCGAGATTAAGCGTGAGGCAATGCGGCTTGGGATGATGTCATTGCGCCAATCCGGATTGATGCGCCTCAAGGAAGGTGTGATTACGGTTGAGGAGGTTCTCAGGGTTACGGCGGCAGATTAATCGCCGTTCTCCCGGAACTTTTTTACGAAAAATTTCGAATAGATGAAAAGACGACTTATAAAGAGGCTTTGATTCATATGCCAGTATTTATATGGGAAGGCAAAAATCCCTCCGGCAAGAAGGTCGCCGGAGAAATGGAAGCTAAGGACTTACAGGCGGTCTTCAACACGCTCAAGAATCAGCGCATCATTCCCAATACCCAGAAAATCCGAGAGAAGGGCAAGGGTCTCGAAATGGAGATCAAGCTTCCGGGCTTTGGAGCCAAGATCAAAGGCAAAGATGTCGTCATCTTTACCAGACAATTTGCCACCATGATTGATGCTGGGTTGCCGCTGGTGCAGGCCTTGGACATTCTCTCTCGGCAACATGAGAACAAGGCGTTTCGTAAGACGCTCATGGGCGTGAAGGAGACTGTCGAGACCGGAGGCACGCTTGCCGAGGGTATGGGGAAGTTTCCGAAGGTTTTTGATGACCTCTATGTCAATATGGTAGCGGCAGGAGAGAACGGCGGTATCTTGGACATCATCCTTGAACGGCTCTCGGTGCACATGGAGAAATCCATGAAACTCAAGCGTGAAGTAAAGACCGCCATGATATATCCCTCGGTGGTCATTTCAGCCGCTATCATAGTTACGGCTGTGCTCTTGATCTTCGTTATTCCGACCTTTGCTGACCTCTTCAAGGATTTCGGCTCGGCGCTGCCGCTTCCGACTCAAATCGTGATTAATCTTTCGAATTTCGCCGTTGCCTGGTGGTACCTCATCGCCGGAGCCTTTGGCGGGATGTCATTCTTCCTCGTGCGGTTCATGAAGACCGATCGCGGCAAGGAAGTCATTCATCCCTTGGCGCTGAAGCTTCCGGTCTTCGGAGATATCATCCGAAAGGTCGCTGTTGCTCGATTCACCCGTACGCTTGGCACAATGATGAGTTCTGGCGTGCCCATACTCGAGGCGCTCAATATTTGCTCGCGCACCGCCGGCAATAAAGTCGTCGAGCGAGAGGTGCAGCGCGCGAGAGTAGCTATTTCAGAAGGCAAAAGCATGATCGAGCCGCTTACCAAGTCGGAGGTGTTTCCTCCGATGGTGGTGCAAATGATCGCCGTCGGCGAGTCGACGGGCGCGATGGACGCCATGCTGCAAAAGATTGCCGACTTCTACGAGGATGAAGTGGACAACGCAGTCACTGCCATGAAGCAGTTGATCGAGCCAATCATGATTTTGGTGCTCGGCGTCATTATCGGCGGGTTGGTCGTGTCGATGTACCTGCCAATCTTCAAGATGGGCTCTGTCGTCGGTAATTAGAGGCACGCTTAGGTTTTAGCCACTATGTGGAAAATGACAAGTGAGGGACAGTCGGCTGCTCCGCTGTTCGATGCAACAGCCGAGTTCGATGTCCGCTGGATGGTGGCGGCGCGGCTGTGCCTGTTAGCACTCGTCTTGCTATGGTCTAGTGTAGCACTGAGTTTTGGCGGAGAAGATCCGATCGGAAGCATGCAAGCGGTGTACGCCCCGCTTGCATGTATGTTCGCACTTTCCGCGGCAAGTGCCGCATGGCTGCGAACGCACAAAGCAGGGATTATTTTCACGACCCTGCAGCTCGTGCTCGATATCGTAGTGATTACCGGTATTATTTACACAACGGGTGATGCCATGAGCCCGTTTTTGTTCCTCTATCTGCCGCACGTGATGGCGACCTCGATTTTGCTTTCGCGACGGGCTGGTTTGATGCTCTCCGTAATGTCCACGGTGGCATATCTAGCGATGCTTGCGGGCATTCACTTTCGATATTTCGCAGCGTCGAATGGTAGTTTCATAGTACAGGCCCCACGAGGAGGCGTCTTTCTGCAGGTGCTGGGACTTGGCTCAGCCATGGTACTGATAAGCTTCGCGACTGGGTTCCTCACTCGCCGTTTGAGCTCGTCGAGGGCTCTAGCTGAGCAGTCGCAGAGAGATCTGTCTCGGCTCGATCAGGAACAGCGGGCACTTATTAACGGACTCCAGGATGGAGTTATATCCGTAGCACTGGATGAGACGGTTGCAAACCTCAACCAGGCAGCTCGCGACCTGTTGCGAATTAATGAATCCGAGGTGGTTGGCAAATCGTTTGCGCAGATTTTGAAAGGCGTGGATCCAAGCGCCGATCTCAAGAAGCTTCCGGAGCAGCTGGAAGCTCGCGAGCTGGAGTTCACTCCGGTTGGCTCTGAGAGCGCGGTGAAATTGAGCTATCAGGGTAGCCCAGTCTTCGATGAGCACGGTAATCAGACTGGAATGATCTTCATTTTCAAAGATGTAACGAAGCTTCACAGCATTGAAGAGCAGCTTAAAATGCAGGAGCGTATGGCCCAGCTGCTTGCGCAGAAGGAGGGGCCGCACATCGGGGCTAGAACCAAGCTCAGTAATTTCGTGGGCGAAAGCCCCATCATGCAGAAAGTCTTCAATCTCATTGACCGAGTCGCCAGCTCCGACGCTACCGTGTTGATTAGCGGAGAGTCCGGGACTGGCAAGGAACTTGTCGCGAAGTCCATTCATCTCGGCTCGCCGCGGGCCCAGGCCTCATTCGTCGCGGTCAACTGCGGGGCTATCCCTGAAAATCTTATCGAGAGCGAGTTGTTCGGACACAAGAAGGGCTCCTTTACGGGTGCCGATAGCGATTCTCTCGGACTTTTTCGGCAAGCCGAACGGGGAACTGTGTTTCTCGATGAAATAGGAGAGCTTCCACTTGCGATGCAAACTAAACTTCTGCGGGCATTGCAGGAGAAGAAAGTCCGGCCTATCGGCGGCGAACGAGACATTCCGATTAACGTTCGCGTCATAGCGGCCACCAATCGCAACCTCAAACGCGAAGTTGAAGCTAAAAACTTTCGTGAGGATCTCTTTTACCGGCTGAATGTAATCAATGTGCAGCTGCCGCCGCTTCGCGAACGTAAGGAGGATATTCCAGTTTTGGTTAATTCCATTCTGCGGGGGTTGGTTAAGAGTGGAAGAACTCCCGTTGTACCCCCGGCCACGATGCAGCTACTCCTGAACTATCGCTATCCGGGTAACGTCCGTGAGCTTGAAAATCTGCTTGAGCGGGCGCTGGTGTTAGGAGGGGAAGTAATATTGCCCGATCATCTTCCTGATGCGGTACGAGAAACATTGCCGACTCAGGCGGCTACTCCAGCTCGGCAGGAGACCGAGATCATAGTGGATGAGAGCATCGAGTTTCCCGTTGACCTCGATAAAGTTCTAGCTACCATCGAGCGACGCTATCTTGAAATGGCGCTTACACGCTCGAAGGGCATCAAGAAGCGCGCCGCTGAACTGCTGGGGATGAATTTCCGTTCCTTTCGCTATCGCCTGCAAAAGTTTGGAATCAGCGCCGATGATGAGGCCTGATCTTGCTCTTACCTTTTGTCTAGGCTACCTACCAATCCGAAACGTGCATAACAGCGCTGAAGATCCGGGGTGCTCTGCTCAGCGTTTCCCGGACAGTCTCAGGGAGTGGTATGAGTTTGCAGCCCAGCGAAAATAATAATCCGTGGCCAGGTACGCAGTTGGCAGAGGGCAGGACCTTCTTCTGGGCATCGAAAGGCGAGACTACTGCGATTTATCGTGGGGAATTCGCCGGATACGGTAGGGAGGTGCCCGTGCAGGGTGGGTCCATCCACCCCGTGGCAAGATTCCTAGACGCTCATGTGTCCCATGACTATGGCAGCTCCTGGGCGCCCGTAGGCAGTGGGGTCTTCTCCTCGATGAACACTTTCTATACTAACGTCCACGCCCTTTGTCGGTCCCTGGTATCCTAACTGGGCGGAATAGGCCTCAAGATTACCGATAGTTGCAGGCAACTATTTAAATTAATTGATGATTTGTCCTATTGCTTGGGTTAGCAGCGCTAACTTCAAGACAAAATTTGTCATTTTTCGACGCAAAATTTGTCACTAGTGGGCAATGGTGTGCAGGGTCAGAATTTGACCCTTTTGCGAAACGAATCCTAACCAGCTGAATCCACATCATAATAAATAGTCCTAAATTTATCTTCGCTGGCATCCGAATTGCTCTACAGGGAAGCGCAAGGTGAAGCAGGATTACGACTTGCTGTCTCGAAATCTGACTCCTCTGTTGGAAGCCAGATTGGGCTCATTGGCCCGTAAAACCAGGAGTTGAGGCAACCCAAGGCGTGACCCAGGCAACTAGGTTTACTTTTACTTAATTGGAGAACGTCAGATGAAGAGGAATGAAGCTGGTTTTACCCTTATTGAGTTGCTCGTCGTTATCGCCATTATCGGTATTCTTGCCGCTATCGCGATTCCGCAGTTCGCTGAGTACAGAGCTCGTGGATTCGACGCTCGCGCTCGTAGCGATTTGAGAAACGTAGCGACCGCTGAAGAAGCATATTTTGCTGATAATGAAGTCTATCGCTCATGCGCAGACGCAGCTTGTGCTTCTTTGCCTGGTATCGGAGCTCTCTCTGACACCGTATCGCTCAGCATCACCGCCACCGCAACCGGGTTCACTGGTACTTCTACCAGCAGCCGTGGTTCTGGCGTCACCTATAGCTGGGATAGCTCGAACGGCGGAATGCAGTAAGACTGCGTAGCTGATTTAGCAATCCAAAAGGGCCGGGACTTAAAATCCCGGCCCTTTTTTTATGCCTCGGACCCCCCCCATTTTCCCCACCTCGTAGGTTCCTGCTGGCCGGTATAGACTGCTGACATGCAGAAGGCCGATAGAACTCTCCTAGCCGCACTATTTCTCGTTTGTGGCGCACTATTGCAGTTGCTGGTGCTGCCGGGACTCTACTGGCGGGACTCCGGCGAATTCCTGGTCTCCGCCTTTTATCTCGATATTCCGCATCCGGCCGGATTCCCTCTTTTCACCCAGCTGGCCAACCTCTTTGCCTTAATCCCGCTGGGGCCGATTGGCTGGCGAATTAATTCCTTTTCAGCCTGGGTCTCAGCGGCGAATGCAACAGCGGTGGCCTATCTGGTCTTGAGGATTTGTCAGTCTCGCAAGTGGCTCGATCCGGGTGCTGCGCGCTTCTTGGCACTCAGTTGTGCGATTTCCTTTGCTGGCCTCGAAGCCTTCATTCGCCAAGCTGCTTCCGCTGAAGTGTATGCACTGCACTGTCTCATTATCTTGTTGCTCATTGCTGTATACGAGCGCTATCTCCGTACGAGCGACCTCCGCTTTCTCGTGCTCCTAAGTTTTATTGGCGGATTGGGCCTAGGTAATCATGTCTCCCTAGCGTTGGTGCTTTTGCCGTCGGCGCTGATTGTTTGTATCGATTGGCGAGTGGTTAAGAAGATTTTTGCGCCGGCGCTTCTGTTTGGGATGCTTGGTCTCTCGGTATACTCATTTATTCCTGTACGAGCCGGGCAGAACATTCCTCTTAACACCGGACAGGCTTC
>JAYRHW010000005.1:0-16335 GCA_041907145.1 Bdellovibrionota bacterium | reverse complement strand
GGGCAGCATCTTGAGGCTGCGCCGGCTGAGCAGTTTTTCTACCGCGACGCGATCCGGGGGCTGCAACTGCTGCCTGAGTTTTCCAAGTATGTAGGAAACCCCCAAGATTTCACGGCAGTTAACTGCGGGGTTTTCGGGGGAGTGGATATCAAGATGCTACATGAGTACGCAAGAGCCTGCTTGGCGCTACTTAGTAGTACCCCAGATCGAGGCTACTGGCAGCGGCTCGAGGAAACGAATCCAGCGCAGGTTTGGAAATATTCCGTAGCAATTGAGCAGCTCTTGGCGCGAGAATGGATGAAGCGAGCCGGCGAAGCTGGGCGGGTGCTGTGCTCGATTTCTCCATTGGCTTGCGATTCACTTCAGGAGTATGGCTTCCTGCATCTTGTAGGACATGGCAAAGCTGATCGAGCATTGTCCCAGAAAATATCGAAGGAAGTATGGGAGCGTGCACCTAAGACTTTCGCAGCCATTCAACGAGCAGCGAAGCAATTCGCCGCTCGATAGAGCTATCTCCCTCGTACAGGGTAAGCGCGCAGAACTGCCAGCACGCACAGACCGAGCATTAATGCACCAAACGCCACATGAGCACTGGTGAGAAATGGCTGCCGCACGGAAATCACGGTAAGCACGCCCAATGTAAACTGCAGAAGAATACCTGCCCCAATCAGCAGAGCTACTTTACGCAGCAGTGGAGTCTTTGTCGCACCAAAGGCCTTCCAGCTAAAAGTCAGCAGCACTGCCACCACTGCCAATGCCCAAAAGCGGTGAAGGCAGTGCGTTACCACCTGGTACATCGATGCCGGTGCCAGGTGAACCTCGCGGCGTAGGAGATTGACCGCATCAAGCATGGGCTGGTCGAAAAGCGGGATCAGCGATCCGCCGCTCGTCGGGAAATCGGGGACAGCGATTCCGGCTCCCCCATGGCGCATAACCGCACCAAGAAACAATTGCACGTATACAACGGTCCAAGCTAACAGCGCCCAACGAAACAGCGTTGAACTGCCGCTGCCTTCGACACCTTGTAGACGAGCCTGCAACTCCTGTGATTGTGAGTATGCGATAACGATGACCATACAAAAGAACGTCTGCGCCAGCATGCCGTGCGCGACGGAGACCGAATCGGGAAGTTTAAGTAAAACGGTTAATCCCCCAAGTAATCCCTGCACGATCACTGCTGCGAGAGCAGCGATAGCAAGGCCTTTGACCCAGCGGCGGCTTTCGACCTTCAAAATCCAAAAAGTTAATATGACGGTCAGCAGCCCTATGCCTGAGGCAAGCAAGCGATGAAAATGTTCATAGAAAATCGGGCCGACCCACTTGGAGGGCGGATAGAGAAACATGTTCTGCCCATAGGTAGTCGGCCAATCGGGCACTGATAATCCAGCGTCATGGCTCGTGACGAGAGCGCCCACAAAGATGAGCAGTGCGACGGCGGCGCATACGAGCTTGGAATATGCGCGCAGCCGGGGGTGCATAGCAGCGGGCTCGAGCCGCGGCATGGATGATCGCAGGGAAATGCTGGAGGTGGTCATAGACAGCCTAGTTTTATTGAAGCTTACCGGTAGGCAGCCTAAAAACTCAAGTTCAGGGACTGGCTATAAGCTGCTATAATTCCTAGAATTTACGCATGCAGTCAGCGTCTTCCACTGAGCGTCCGCCGGTAATTCCCGTGCTCGTCATATTGTTGGTGGCGCTTTGGCTGCGCTTGCCCGGAATCAGCGCTGGGCTACCTTATTTTTATGCGGAAGACGAGGCGCACCATTTCAACCGTACGGTAGAGATGGTCAAAGAAGGCCGCTACGATCCTCAATACTTTCATAAGCCATCGCTGCACTTTTACCTTCGCATGCCGGTGGTAGCCCTGTCGTATTTATGGTCAGCGAGTAAAGGCTATCTAACTTCCGTTCGAGAAATCGAAACGCGAAATCCGTATGGACTTGGAGGTTACGCTTTTACGGCTTCGCATCCCGGGATCGTTCGCTGGAACCGAGCTTTTAGTGTTCTACTGAGTCTGCTCACCGTCCTGCTCGCGTACAGCGTCTGCGCTGAAGTGTTGGGGAAACAGATTCCCGCGCTTACCGCAGCACTGCTTACGGCGGTGTCTCCCGAGTTTCTGATAAATTCTCCAATTATCGGCGTCGACGTGTTGATGTCATTCATGTGCCTGGCAAGTGCGTATGCGGCGCTGCTGACATTCAAAAAGTTTTCACTCTGGAAGCTTGCCGGGCTGGGGCTTCTTTGCGGACTGGCTGTGTCGAGTAAATATAATGCCTTGCCGATTGCTGTGCTTCCGTTCTGTGTATGCTTGGCGCTCAGACGATTCTCAGTTGCCGAATTGGTCTTGGCGCTTCTCACGCCCGCAGCGGGGTTTTTTCTAGGCTCTCCTTTTATCCTTGTGTCAATTCCGCTCTTTCTTGACCACCTCTCTTACGAGATTTGGCACTATGGAGTTGCGGGACATGAGGGGCATACCGAGGAACCAGGGGTCCGCCAGGCTCTATTCTACGCCCGCTGGATTGTCACAGATGGTGTGGGCTGGACTGCAAGCTTGGCGGCGGTCATAGGTTTTGGATTTTTCAAATCTGAGCGTAAGCAGGAATTTGCCCTTTTTGCGGTATTCCCTCTGCTGTTTGCCGCACTCATGATCGGACAAAAGGCCAATTTCACGCGCAATATGATGGTGATTATTCCTTTCGTTGCAATTGTGGCCAGCTGCGGACTTGAAATTATTCTTCGCGGCTTCAAGATTTCGGAGGCAGGCCGGGCCACTGCTATTTGGATTGCCGTGCCTCTGCTCTGCTTTCAGCCGCTGCTCGGGTCCCTGCGCTATATACAGTCTATTCGTTCACAGCCAGAGAGCCGCAACGCTGCGGCGGCGTGGCTTGGTGAACAGGGCGCATCTTTGAGTGACACTGCCGTTTCGGGGCGACTGCTTTTTCCGCAAGCCGTCTACCGACTGCCTGGATTTAGCAGAGTTGACGCGGCTAAGCTCTCTGCGCTCGAGCTGTTCAATTATGGCTTTTCGACGCTGGTTGTTGGCCCCGAGCATCATGCAAGCGAGGAGGATTTGAAAATCCTGAAACCGCTCAAGAGCTTCATCGGCGAGGAGGAGATGCAGCGCATCGTCATTAATCCGGCGATTAAGATCTACTCCATCGATGAGGAATCCGCGTCGCATGTTCTGCAGGATAAGACGGCACAGGGCCTTGACGCCGATGTAGTCGAGCTTGCTGCGAATGACCATGGCGAGCTGAGCTGTCAGTCGGCTTCTGGAGACCGATTGCAAAATGCTGGAGAAGACTATTGCTGGATTCAGAAGCGGGTGTCGCTTCTAAAGCTTCCTGCGGATAAATCTTTACGTATGAAGCTCGAAGTAATGTCACCGTGGAAGGATCAAATGCTGCGTTTATCCGCCGGTAAGTGGTCGGTCAGTAGGAGTATGCAGGGTATCGAGCCTGGCAGTTGGACTACGCTTGGAGTTTCGATTCCTGATGAGGCCTTGAGGGCGAGTCCAGGAATCTTGGTCGAGCTTTCCCAGGTGCATTCGCCGGCCTCGCTGGGCATCAATGCGGACAATCGACGCCTTGGTTTGGCGCTGCGGTTCGCGCACTGAAGGATCGAACTACCTCGTCAATCATTTCGGATAGTTCCCCTACCCCATTTTAGTTGGCCTGCGATTTATGGTACGTACCAAGTCATGGCGGAAACTGGACTCTACATCGTAACCGGCGGCGCGGGCTTTATTGGCTCGGCGTTTGTCAGCAAATTGAATACGGAAGGAATCGACAACATTTTAGTAGTCGATGAGCTGGCCTCATCGGAGCGCTGGAAGAATCTTTTGGGCAAGAAGTTTACTGATTATGCCCAGAAGGACGAATTTCTAAGGGACCTGGGCGCCGGAAAGTTCTCCAATCAAATTCGCGGCATCGTACACATGGGAGCGTGCTCTTCGACGACTGAGCGAAACGTCGAATTTCTAATGCGCAACAATTATCGCTATACCGCGGATCTTGCGGATTACGCTCTCAAGCATAACATTCGCTTTTTGTATGCAAGCAGCGCAGCAACATACGGAGACGGCGCGCTCGGGTATTCCGACGATGATGCGATCTCTCCTACGCTTCGTCCACTGAATCCTTACGGTTACTCGAAACAGCTCTTTGACCTTTGGGCGCTGCGCGGCGGGCGCATTCAAAAAATGGTGGGCATTAAGTTCTTCAATGTTTTCGGGCCCAATGAGTATTTCAAGGACGACATGCGCAGCATGGTGCTCAAGGCCTACCAGCAGATCAAGCAGAGCGGCAAAGTGAAGCTCTTTAAATCCTACGTGCCGCAGTATCGCGACGGGGAACAAATGCGCGACTTTATATATATAAAGGACTGCGTAAATACGATGTGGTGGTTCCTGCAGAATCCTCAGGTCACCGGTATCTACAATTTAGGTACCGGCAAAGCCCGGAGTTGGAACGATCTAGTCGGCGCCGTTTTCGCTGCGCTCAATCAGCCTGCTAAGATTGAATACATTGAGATGCCGGAGGAAATTCGCAGCCAGTACCAGTACTTTACCGAAGCTGACATGCGGAAGCTTCAGTCAGTGCATCCCGAATTCGCCTGCGCCTCACTTGAGGACTCTGTGCGCGATTACGTGCGGAACTATTTAGAGCCAGGAATGGTTTCCTACTAACACAGCTCCCCGCGCGCCCCTATTTTATGGCAATAGGCTAGTGATTACAGAGAGTTATTGGCGCTTTGCACAGCGGCGGCTGATTTGATTTTCTAGCCATAAACCGATATAAACGTACCCTCATTTGAGAAGATTTTAAGCATTGGGGCAGTTTCATGAAACGCACTTATCAGCCAAGCAAGAAGGGCAAGCATACTACCAGCGGATTCCGTAAGCGCATGTCGAGCAAGGGAGGTCGCGACGTTCTCAACGCACGACGTGCCAAGGGCCGTCATCGCATCTCGGTTAAGACAAACCGCAAGGGCCATTATAAATAGCCGTCAGTCCGCTTTTCCGCCGCAGTCCCGTCTCAAGAAGAAAAAGGACTTTGCCGCAGTGCAAGAAGCCGTTCGGGCTTCTGGGCGACGGCTTCACAGCAAGCATTTTCTCGTACTCGTCGCCACGTCCGCTACCGGGCGAAGTCGCCTTGGGCTCACCGTCACCACTAAAGTTGATAAGCGTGCCGTAGTGCGCAATCGCATCAAGCGTTATGTGCGGGAAGTATTTCGAGCTAACGCGCGCCGTTTCAGTGAGCCAGTTGACCTCGTGGTCATTGCGCGAATGGAGTCTCCGACACTGACTTTTGCTCAGGTAGAACAAGAGCTTCTCAAAGCCTTCCAGTACGGAAAACTTTTCACGCGTTAGGCCTATGGGGTGGCGAAATACTGCCCATACATCCATGATGAACCTCGTTCGGGGGATGCATCGCCTATATAAGAGGTTTGTATCGCCGCTGTTTGGGAATGTTTGCCGCTTCGAGCCATTTTGCTCGGATTATGCGGTTGAAGCTCTTGAAAAGCATGGGCTTTTTCGAGGAAGCTATCTGGCCGCGTGGCGTCTCGTGCGCTGCCATCCTTGGTGCAAGGGCGGGCATGATCCAGTCCCGCCAGCATAGAAAAGTTTATGGATAGACCCTACATGGAAGATAAAAGAACCGCGCTCGCTCTATTCGTTTGCATCGTTTTCATCATGCTGTACTCGCAGCTATTTATTACTCCGCTTACGGAGCAGCATGCGCGTTCGCTCGCTCCATCCACGAGCACCAGCCAGACGGCTTCGAGTTCCCCATCGACTTCCCCTGCTCAGACTCAGCAGCAAATTGCTCAGCAAAACTCACCGGCACAGTCCCCTGCCGCGTACGTTCCTCCTGCGACTGAGCAGGCTCCGACCCACGGTGAAGTGGCTTCCGCGGGAATTTTAGCCATCGATTCAGCAACCGTTTCGCTTGACGTTTCCTTACTCGGCGGTCGCATCACTCGCTACAATCTCAAGGATTATAAGCTGCATCTCAATGCCGGCGACTTAGTCAACATGGTACACACCGGAGAGACAGGCGCCTACCCCGGAGCAGTGCTTCTGGGAGCATCCCTGAGTGATGCCTTCGTCAAATACACGTTGAGCTCTTCCGATGGAACTCAGTCGCAGGGCCCAAACTCATTTGTCATTCCCTTGGGCGCCGAGGGCAGCTTTGCTCTAAGCGGAACGCTGCCAAACGGAATCGGCATTCAGAAGATTTTCAAATTCCGCCCGAATGCTTACATGTTCGACGTGGATGTTCGCCTTTCCAATCCAAGTTCGGATGGAAGCAACGTATGGCTCGAGTGGAACCGATTCGTTTCGGATCCGGAGCTGCATGATCGCCTCGATCCTCCACAGTTCACCACTTTGTCAGCATCATCCAATAAGCTGCAGCACATAGTATTGAATACGCTCGTTACGTCGGGAGCGACTATTTTCCCTATTGTTCGAGAACTAGGCGACAACACCTGGGTGGCGCTGAACGATAAATACTTCATGGCAACGCTGATCCCACCGCAGGGCGGCGGACAGAATTCTCGCACCGTGATTGAACCGCAGCTTTTCTCGAGCCGAGTGCAGGGGACTCCGACTGGAGGCACCTTCTCTCTCTATGTTGGTCCGAAGGATTACCGCATTCTGAAGGAGCTGGGATTCAACCTTCACCGTACGATTGATTTGGGTATTTTCTCGTTTCTGGCTTTCCCGCTGATCTCGGCGATTCGCTTCTTCGAAGCGATCTTCGGCAACTATGGCTTGGCCATTATTTTACTAACACTGCTTATCAAGACGCTCTTCTTGCCGCTTACGAAAGCAAGTATGGATTCGATGCGTGCGATGCAGGACATTCAGCCTGAAGTCAAAGCGCTGCGCGAACGGATCAAGGACGCAAGCCAGCTTAACCAGGAGATGATGGCGCTCTATAAGCGTAAGGGCGTTAATCCGATGGGCGGCTGTCTCCCGATGCTCATCCAGATTCCGGTATTCTTAGGGTTGTATAACGCGCTCTTGTACTCAATCGAGCTACGTCACGCGCCGTTTGCCTTGTGGATCACCGATCTTTCCGCCAAGGAGGAGCTGCTGGTATGGGGAGTGCCGGTTCCGGTAATGATCCTTCTCATGGGCGCCAGCATGTTCTTTCAGCAGTACACGTCTCCGCAGCCCACAGCCGATCCCGCTCAACGCAAGGTCATGTTGATGATGCCCGTCATATTCACGGTTATGTTCGTGCTCTTCCCCTTCCCGTCGGGACTGGTCCTGTATTGGCTCGTGAACAACGTCATTTCAATAACTCAGCAGGTGTACTTACGAAGTCACCGGAAGGCTAGCCCGCTGGTTGCTACGGTAGTGGCAAGCGTTTGCATTTTTTGCTTTGGATTTGTTTTAACACTCCTGGGCAAGTAACATAAGATCCATGCTCCCTGGAGCCGTCCAGAGCTGAGTTCGGAGAATCATGCAGGAAGCCTCGACGATTGCTGCTTTGGCCACGGCCCCTGCGCCGGCCGGTATTGCTGTTATTCGTGTCAGCGGCCCGCGAACGCGCACGGCTTTGCGCGCCTTGTTCAAAGCCTCAATCGATCCGGTCTCCGATCCCCGCCGTCTTGTTTACGGCAAGATAATCGATCATCAGAGCGGCAAGACGATTGACAAGGCTATGGCCGTGTTCTTTGCGGCACCCTTGAGCTACACCGGCGAAGACATCGCCGAGTTTCAGTTTCATGGAAGTCCAATTTTGGTTGAGCGAATTTTACGCTCGCTTTTTGCCTTCGGCATCAGTCCTGCCGAACCCGGCGAGTTTACGAAGCGCGCCTATCTCAACGGCAAGATAGACTTAGTTCAAGCGGAATCGGTTTGCGATGTTATTACGGCGACCAGCGAGCAAGCGCTCAAAATTGCCACCGATCACCTGAAGGGGCGGTTTAGTCAGTCGGTAAACGAGATTGGCGAGCCGCTGAGAAATGCCTTGGCGGAAATCGAGGCTACCATTGATTTTCCTGATGAAGACATCAAGCCGCAGAAAATCGAGGAAATTGTTCGCACACTGCAAGTCTCTCGTGAGCGAATCGATGCCTTGATTAAGACCTACTCGTACGGGCAGGTAGTGCGCGAGGGCTTTCGGGTTTTGCTCTGCGGACGCCCTAATGTGGGCAAATCCAGTATTCTCAATTTGCTGCTCGATAGGGAACGCGCCATAGTGGCGGATATTTCCGGCACTACCCGCGACCTCATTGAGGAAGAAGCTGTCATTCAAGGTTATCGCTTTGTCTTTTGTGATTCCGCCGGCATAACAGAAGCGCAGAATATCGTCGAGAAGCAAGGCATCGAGCTAGCACGCTCGCGAATTCCTTGGGCTGACCTGGTTTTGCTGGTCGCTGATGCCACTGACGATGGCGGACAATGGAAGAGCCTGCTGCCTGACTTGCAGGGTAAGGCTAAGAAGCTTTGGATGGTCACGAATAAAATTGACCTTAACCGAGCCGCATTCACGACACATTTTTGCGATTCCTCCATTTGCGCACAGAACTTTTATCTCTCCGCCAAAACTCGCGATGGGCTTGAGGCCTTGACGCAGGCGCTTGTCGATGAGGTGCGCCAGAGCTCGGCCGATCAAGGACAAGCCAGTAATGTAGTTACCAATGAAAGGCATCGCAGCTGCCTCCTCCGCGCCTATGAGGCCCTAGGGCGAGCCACCGATGCGGCTTTGAGAAAAATGCCGCTCGAAATCGCTAGTGCTGAGGTACGAATTGCCTTAGGGGCGCTCGAGGAGCTTGTCGGGAAGACCATTCCAGAGGATATTTTGGGCAGAATCTTTTCTCGATTTTGCATCGGTAAATGAACGGGCCTAAGCGTAAAATTCTCATCGTCGAAGACGAGCCCTCGATCAGCGACACCGTATCGTATGCGCTCTCTACCGAGGGCTTCGAGCCGGTTCTGTGCCGCACCGCCCAGGATGCTCTCGAGGCTCTCAAAGCTCACGACCTGGCATTGGCAATTCTGGATGTCGGACTTCCTGATATCAACGGCTTTGAATTGTGCAAGAGTATGCGAGCGCAGTCCAACATTCCGGTGCTCTTTCTGACGGCTCGCGCAGACGAAGTTGACCGAGTCGTTGGATTGGAACTAGGAGCTGATGACTATGTAGTAAAGCCTTTCAGTCCGCGTGAGCTCGTAGCCAGGGTGCGGGCAATTTTGCGGCGCAGCACCGAGGCTGCGCAGAAAGCCGCCAAGAATTCCTCGGCAATATTTTCTATCGACGAATCGCGGGTAGTGATTTCGTTCAAGGGCGAACCCTTGGACCTGTCGCGTACCGAGTACAAGTTGTTGTGCGTTCTCATTCGTAATCCCGGCCGAGTGTACTCTCGTGATGAACTGATGGATCGGGCCTGGGAAGAGCCTGATATGAGCCTGGCGCGGACCGTGGACACCCATATCAAGACTATACGAGGCAAGATCCGAGCGATCGATGCCGATGAAGACTACATCATAACTCACCGCGGCTTTGGCTATTCGCTCAAAGAGTGCTGATGCGCATCGGAGCGAAGATCATACTTTCGTTCTTGATTGTCGCAGGACTGGGTTTCTACCTTCTCATTGATTGGATCGTTGATGATCTTTCACCGCGGTACCGTGAGTCCACCGAGGAGCCGCTGGTGGACTTTGCTACCGTGCTGGCGGCGGAACTGGCAGTGTCTGCGAAGGATGGAACCCTTGTCACCGAACCGCTGCGCGCTGCCATGCGCGACGCTCTCGGTAGAAGCTTCAAAGCTACGATTTACAACATCGAAAAGACCGCAATCGACTTGCGCGTCTATGTCACGGATTCCAAAGGAATCGTCCTGTATGATTCCGCAAACGGTCGGGACGAGGGACAAGATTACTCTAAGTGGCGTGATGTATCCCTCACCCTGAGTGGCGAGTATGGAGCGCGTACCTCGCGAGACAACCCCGACATACCCGCCAGTACCATGTATGTAGCAGCCCCTGTTATCCAGAACGGGAAGACTATTGGGGTTGTCTCGGTTGGTAAACCTACGGCTACTGCAAATCAACTTGTGAACACTGCGCAGCATAAAATCTTTAATGGAGGAATGCTGGTCTGCGCGGCTGTGGTTTTGCTGGCAGCCTTGCTTTCGCATTGGGTCACGAGCCCGATTCGTGTGCTTACCGAATATGCGCGTGCCGTGCGTGATGGACGGCGAGTTGGCGCGCCGGAGCTCGGCAGCGGCGAGATTTCCGAGTTAGGAAAGGCGTTTGTCGAGATGAAGGAGGCGCTGGAGGGTAAGCAATATGTCGAGAAGTACGTACAGACGTTGACCCACGAAGTTAAGAGTCCTTTGTCGGGCATTAAGGGTGCTGTCGAGCTCCTCAAGGAGGATCTGCCGAGTGACAAGCGCAGTCAATTTCTTGGAAATATCGAACGTGAAACAACCAGACTCCAAAAACTCGTCGAGCGGCTGCTGGGCCTGTCGACGCTCCAGCGGCGAGGTGAACTTGGATCGAGCGAGAAATTATCTCTGCAGGCTATCGCCAAGCAGCTTGTCGAGGAGCATCAGGCGGCGGCTCAGGGTAAAGGCATTACCTTGAGCTTTGAGGGTGAAAGCTCCAGCCTCGTGATGGGAGATAGGTTTTGGCTTACCGAGGCGCTGTCTCATTTGCTTCAAAATGCGCTCGACTTTACTCCGCGCGGCGGAGTCGTGAAGGTCAAGGTCTCAGAACAGCAGGGCCAGGTGACTCTGGCGGTAGAGGACTCTGGAACTGGGATTCCGGAGTGGGCAAAGACCAGGGTATTTGAACAGTTTTACTCTCTGCCACGTCCAGATTCGGGCAAGAAGAGCACTGGACTGGGATTGCCGCTCGTGAAGGAAGTAGCCGAGCTTCATGGAGGTTTTGTTACCCTGGAGAATCGACAGCCGTCCGGCGCTGTTGCCACCGTTACGCTGCGCTGCCTCTCTGGGAAGTCTTGAGGCAAGTTGTGTTGAATTTAGCCTGCATAACTGGGCTTGGGGCCTGAATCCCCTGAATTCAGTGCTGCTCAAGTGCGCGAATCATATGTAGCCGCCAAAACCTACGGCAGGCTGTTGAGGTAGCTCCAGAGCGCCATCTCAGTGCTGGAATACGGGGGGCCCTGAACAACCCCTGCCGTTAGATTCTGATATTGCGGCATTTCATCTGGCCCGGTCCACAGAGCTTCATGAATTTGATTGAGGGAAGGGTGACGGTCTATATGAGCTACTCTGCCTTGCGGACTAATGGCATGGCAGCTAAGGCAAGTAGCCGTGAAAATCGCAGCGCCCTGTGTTACGGGGTTGGGCGTTGGTACAGGGGTTGGTGTGCCGGAGACCGAGCATCCGCCCGTATCGTTGCGATGAACGTAGGCAATTACGTTTGCGATTTGCTGGTCATCGAGGATAACTGGTCCAGTGATAGTGCCATTCATAAACGGATTGGTCGAGAACGCCGACTTAAGCTGGCCAAAGGTCCGGTCAGCACCTCGATTTTCCTGCACTGTATGGCAGGCGGTGCAGGTGGCATTGTACTGAATTTGCCCGGCGTCCCGATTTCCAGAGATTGGCGTCGGAATTCCAAAGGCCGTCGTATCGCCAGCTTCATTGAAGTTTAAGCTCCCGCCAGGACATGCGGTCGGAGTTGGACTTGGAATGGCCGTTGCCGTAGCGGTAGGCGCAGGCGTGCCGCTATCGGGTGTGGCGGTCGGGCACGGCCCGGTACCGCCGGTTTGCGTTTTGTTGAGAAATGCCGTCAGGTCGGCAAGTTTCTGCGAATCAAGATGAATATTCATCGGCTTCCCCGTAGCTCCGGTGATAGCCGCATCAATCTGCTGGTAAGTTTGGTTCTGCCCCTGATTTCCGTTGGGATGGCAGACTTGACAATAGGTTTGATAGACTCCCTGCCCGCGAGTGCGGTTGCCGGTTACTCCGGAGGGAATTCCAAACTGCGTAGTATCACCGCCTGGGGTGAAGTTCGAAGGGCCGCAACTGCCGCCGGGGTTTAGATACTGCTCACCGTCCATGATTCCGTTGCCATCGCTGTCAGGATTGAGCGGATCGGTTCCGTAAGTCTTCACCTCTTCGCCATCGAGCAGCCCGTCATGATCGGAGTCGGCAACACGAGGATTGGTTCCAAATTTTAGCAGCTCCTCATAGTCCGTAAGTCCGTCGCCATCGGTATCGGCCTTCTTGAAGCTGATTTTTATCTTCTTGCCGTTGCGTAGAGGCAGGTTGTTTTCTCGGTAGTTGACGAACCCATCGCCATCGAAGTCACAAAATGCGCTGGCGAGATTCATCGTTTTGGCTTTTGAACAAGTCTTGCCCATCAGCCGTCTGCGAACCTTGTCTTTGCGCACCAGCTGTTGGAGATTTCGCTGCCACTTGGTGGCTGCAAAGGCTTTAGTTGGAGCACTGACAATCAGAGTGGAAAGTAGGAGGCCAAGGCCCGCTGCGATAGCGATTCTAGGAGTATTTCGTACTGCAGCGACTGTCATATTGGTCAAACCACGACCTAAACTTGAACCTTTCGCTCCTTCTTGGACTTAGCACTGGCCTTACCCAGGGCGATTGCAGAGCCTGCGGTGTCACCGAACTTAAGGCGCTAGAAACACAGCAAGATTTCCTGTCTGCTCCTGCGCGGCGGAAACTCCAGTTAGCTCGAAGAGTTAATTAGCAATTCTTAGACCACCACGCGGGTAGTCTATTTCACCTCGATTTCACCTGCGCTTCAGAGGCGTTTCACTTCACTCAGCAATTATAGGGAGTAGAAACTAATTTCCTTCGGGAGGAATTGTGAACACTCGAATCTGTAGCATCGCCGCCGCCCTCATAGTCAGTCTTCTTCCGCAAACCCTTACTGCCCAGGAGTCACGAAACGAAGCGGGCAATGACAAGACACTTTCGCCTTACTTTTTTGTAATGAGTGAGGATTCGAATACGGAGCAGCTGCCGTTAAAGCACACCGAGGCGGACGTAGTGGTGGCGGGAATGATCGCCGATGTCGAGGTCAAACAGGTATACCAAAATCGCGGCAGCAAACCGCTCGAGGCAGTGTACGTATTTCCAGCGTCCACACGTGCTGCAGTGTACAAAGTGACGATGCGTATCGGCGAGCGACTCATTGAGGCCAAGATTAAGGAGCGCGCTCAGGCGAAGGCTGAGTATCAGGCTGCGAAGAAGGAAGGAAAGAGCGCCTCCTTGCTTGAACAAGAGCGACCGAACGTTTTTAGGATGAATGTCGCCAATATAATGCCCGGAGACGAGATCGCCGTAGAACTTTCATACGCCGAGGCGCTAGTTCCTAGGGATGGAGTCTATGAATTCGTCTATCCGACCGTAGTAGGTCCGCGCTATTCAAATCGACCAGACAAATCCGGAACGAGCGACGAAAATCCCCCGGCAGAGCATTGGGTGAAAAATCCCTATCTCAAGGAGGGGGAATCTCCGAGTTATACCTTTGGCTTTAAGGCTAAAATTAATGCGGGACTGCCGATCTCTGATATTACTTCCGCCTCGCATCAGGTGTCGGTGAGCTATGAAAATCCTACCTCGGCATCGATTGACTTGCTGCCCGAGGAAAAATTCGGCGGCAATCGTGATCTCGTGCTGAGATACAGGCTTGCCGAAAACAAGATCGAGTCCGGCGCCCTGCTTTACGAGGGGAGCGAAGAAAACTTCTTCCTTTTGATGTTGGAGCCGCCCAAGCGCATTTCACCAGCGGACATAGTTCCCCGCGAGTATATCTTCATTTTGGACGTTTCTGGATCCATGTACGGCTTTCCCATTGATACGGCCAAGACTTTGCTCAAGGACTTGGTGTCGCAGTTGAAGCCTACCGATAGGTTCAATGTATTGCTGTTCGCTGGCGCCTCCGAACTTTTGTCGCCTCGCTCTCTTGCGGCCACGTCCGAGAACGTGGCGACAGCAATTCGACTCATCGATAAGCAGCAGGGCGGCGGCGGGACAGAGTTGCTCCCGGCGCTCAGACGGGGATTTTCGCTTCCTAAGGAAGAAAATATGTCGCGCACCGTCGCCGTCATTACGGATGGCTATGTTGATGTCGAGACCGAATCCTTTGATTTGGTCAAGAAGAACCTCGGAGCCAGCAACGTGTTTGCTTTTGGCATCGGCTCAGGAGTGAACCGACTGCTCATTGAAGGCTTGGCTCGGGCCGGCGGCGGGGAGCCCTTTGTAGCGCTCAATCCGGCCGAGGCTCGAGTGCGTGCACGCGAATTCCGGGAGTATATCGATAGTCCTGTGCTCTCGAATATCAAAGTGCGCTACGAGGGATTCGATGCGTACGACGTCTCACCGGACGGCATTGCTGATTTGTTTGCCAGCAAACCTGTCATTCAATTTGGCAAGTGGCGGGGCGAGGCTGCAGGGAAAGTGATTGTTACTGGTCAGCAAGGTGATAAGCCCTTTCGCCAGGAACTTGAATTGAGCGCAGCTCCAAAATCAATTGATAACAAGGCGCTCAGAATTCTCTGGGCCCGGAACAAGATTGCTGAGTTGTCTGATTATGTTCAGGTGGAGGGAAACAGTGAGACCGTAGCACTGATTACCAACCTCGGGCTTACCTATAACTTGCTCACCAAGTACACCTCGTTTATCGCCGTTGATACGATTGTCCGAGCATTTGAACCCGGAACGAAGGCAAAGCAGCCCCTGCCTCTGCCTGCCGGTGTGGCGAACAGCGCGATTGGCGGCGGAGTGCCCTCCGTACCTGAACCAGAGACTTGGGCACTACTGCTCGTCGCGCTCTTCAGTATCGGGATCTCAGCCAAGCTGCTCCACCCGCGTACGGCTATGAGCCGGTGGCAGGAGTAAGCATGGGCTCTAAGGCGGCCTGCCTCCTGCCATTGAGCTTTCTGTCGGCCGAAGTTCTGTGCTTCTGGCCGGTATGGAAGTGGTATGCAGAGCGTATGCTGGATGGATCCGATGAACCTTGGGGTGTTGCGGCCTTGCTTACCGGGTTGGCCTTCGTGGCGAGAAATCGCACACGAAGGCCGATACCGGTAAGTTTGGCCGCTTCTCTGCCCCTGCTGATCTACGTGTTGTTCTACTCGGCTTTGCCCTCCTTAGCGCGTGCGGGTTTGGCCATGCTCTCAATTACTCTGACGATAAGCCCTCTCCTACTTGGCACAACGCTGCATCTTGGCTTTGCAGCGCTGACATTACTGTCGCTGCCTATCATTGCATCGTTGCAGTTCTATTTAGGATTTCCGCTGCGTGTCGTGAATGGCGAAATCGCTGCTTTCTTGCTGCGTAGCTGTGGAGAGTTTGTTACCGCGCATGGAACGACTCTGCTTTGGCGCGGGGACTACGTAGTCATCGACGCGCCTTGCAGTGGGATTAAAATGCTCTGGGGAGGACTGTACTTTTGCTTCACGCTTGCAAGTTTTGCTCATCTCTCCAATCGTAAGACTTGGCTTGCTTACACCTTTGCAGCTTTCAGCGTTTTTTTGGCGAATATTCTCCGCACATTCGTGCTCTTCTTCTCTGAGACTAGAATTCTTCCGATGCCGACATGGTTCCACAGCGGAGTCGGCTTACTATGCTTCTTCATGAACGCTGTGCTTGTGCTCGCTTTTATTCGTTGGATACGCGTATATGGTGAAAACCCTCGTCTGGTTTAGCCTTATTCTTGTTGCGGCTTTGCGCCCGCTTTGGCTGCCAGTGCAAACTGCAAGGCCCTCCCTGGCATTTCCCGGCTGGCCGGCTACGCTGCAGAATAATGAGCTTATTCCGCTTCCTCTCACTGAGCGCGAGGAGGCGTTCTCCAGAGATTTTCCTGGAAAGATCGGAAGATTTACTGACGGAAGCAGGGAAATCATTCTCCGCTGGGTCACGAAGGATACGAGAAAGTTGCATCCCGCGTCAGACTGCTTTCGCGGAGCCGGATATGCCGTACATCCCCTGCCCGTACGCGTTGATAGTAGCGGGGATCATTGGGGCTGTTTTTCGGCTCAGCGCCAAAGTACGAGCCTGCGGGTGTGTGAGCGAATTCGAGATACCAGCGGAGTGAGTTTTAGCGACACTTCTGCCTGGTTTTGGGCTGCGACGATGGGCACAAGTTCCGGGCCGTGGTGGGCGGAGACTGTGGCAGAGGCGATCAGATAATGCACTCCGAGGTTTTTACCTAATCGTATCGAAGAAAATAGGAGCTTCACGATTTACGCCTGGGGGTCTGAGTCGAAGTAGGGTTTCTTAGAGATCGACGACCGTAGTTGCCAGAAGTTCCTTTATTCGGCTGATCCAGTTTTCTGGCTTGTCGTTCTTGCTAATCCAATCATCAGCATTGCTTTC
>JAYRHW010000004.1:0-2829 GCA_041907145.1 Bdellovibrionota bacterium | reverse complement strand
GAACACAGCATACAAACTTTTGGCCCTGGACATCGATGGCACTTTGCTGCCGGAGTTTGGGTCGACACTAAGTCCGCGCTTACGGGAGGGCCTGCACCGCGCAGCGGACTGTATTGATCTAGCCTTGATTACCGGCCGCTCCTACGAGGATGTGCAGCCTGTCTTGGAAGATTTAAGACTTCCGGGCGTTTGGCTAGCGCTGGGCGGGGGAGCTGAAGTTCGGTCGCCGGAGGGAGAGATTCTTTGGCAAACTGCTTTTACTTCGGAGGTTCTTGATGACTTGCTGTCGTACCTGGCGCAGCGGCGGACTGTCAAGGTGCTGCAGGCCGGAAATTGGATTCAGCCCCAGGCGCGCCAAACTGGACGTTCTGTGCAGGCTCTCTACGTTGACTCGCTCAAGTTGGAGGAGGCTGAGGCTCTGGAAAGAGAGGGGGCAAAGGAATTCCCTGATCTGTACGTTTCATTAGTTACGGACTCGAGCTCCGCGGAGCTGCGCAGCGTGTTCTTTCAGCCACGATCGGCTACCAAGGGAGAGGCGCTTAGAGAAATTCAGGGCAGATTGTCCGTGACCATTGAGCAGACCGCTGCGGCCGGAGATATGAATCTTGATATCCCGATGTTCAGTCAGTCAGGATTGAGTGCGGCGATGGGGAATGCTCCCGATGGTGTAAAAGCTCTGGCTAGAGTAGTTCTTCCCGATGTGCGTTCGGATGGGATATTGGCCTTGCTCGAAATGGTTCGGGGTAAAGAGGTAGCCTAAGTTAACCGCAATGTCGCGTAGTTTGATTGCAAGGTTTTTGCCTGTTCTGTATTCGGGATAGTAACCGAGGTCGAGCAACGGGCTCGATATCGAATGCCGCGACGCGGTCGCAGGGTGAAAGACACTCGACCATCCGAGTTGGTCCTGGCACGAGCGCGCAGGGAAGATCCCTTGATAGTCAGCGTCACCTGATATCCGGATAAACCCGCATAAGCCGAGCCATTCTGGGCGCGCAGCGTGCAGCGCGCTACCGATTTACTCTTTGAGTTCGTAGCGGAAATAGATAACTCGGCCGTTTCCAGGTTTGGGCCGCTGGGCGTAGGCGTCATGGTGGGTATTGGGCTTGGAGTTGCCGTAGGCGTCGGGGCCGCAAACTGGAGAGCCTGAGCTACGTTGAGAATGGCGCTTGTTCTACAAAGCCCTGCCAGTCCGGGGACGAAGGTCCCTGTGTTCAGAATGGAATCGATAGCCTGTGAGTAAACGTATTCCGGGTGATAGCTAAGAATCAAAGCAATCGCGCCAGCGAGGTGCGGGCCCGCGATAGAAGTCCCTTCGTAATATCCATATTGATTATTCAGTATGGTCGTGAGCACTCCGATTCCCGGTGCGGCGATGTCGACCGAATCGGCGCCGTAATTCGAAAAATTAGTAATATTCGCCGCGGAATCGGTGGCAGCCGCTACGATGATGTTATCCAGCCCGAAACTCGCCGGATAGGTAGGGATGTTGTCATTGTTCCTGGCGCTATTACCCGCTGCAGTGACGAAGACCATATTCTGATCGCGAGTCGCAGCAATCGCGTCGTAAAATACTCCCGTGTTCGGAAAGCCGCCGTACGAGTTGTTCGTGGCCACGATATTCACTCCGAAGTCTCGCTTGAGCTCGACCATATAGTTGAGGCAGTTCACGACCGCCGAAAGCGAGCCCGTTCCTGAAGCGTTGAATGCCTTGCAGGCAACTAGCTTGATATTCCAGTTGATGCCGACAATGCCTCGCGCATTATTCCCTACGGCACCGATAACGCCAGACACTGCGGTGCCATGCGAGTGGTCATCCATGGGATCGCTATCGCTATTCAGAAAATCATAGCCATGCACGTCATCAATGAGTCCGTCGCCATCGTCGTCTATCCCATTTGCGGCAATTTCCAAGGGATTTGTCCAGATGTTGGGTGCTAGATCCAGGTGGTTGTAGTCGATGCCGGTATCGATGATGCCTACGACTGTGGAGGAGGATCCGGTGGACAAATCCCAGGCGTCCCGCACGTTGATGTTTCCTGCTGCACTGGTGCTGGCTGAGTACATACTTGAGAGAAGGGTGTCATTCGGAACAGCAGTCAGCTGCCCTTCCCAATCGGGGTCGCAGCGCAAGCCTTTCGAAACTCTTAGCAGGCGCCTTATGGGTGGGGTGTTGCATGGGTTGCGAGCGCTGGAAAATGGTTCGGAGATTTGCGGCGCCGAGATTCGAAGCTTGCGTCGCACCGAAACCTTGGCAGCGATGTCAGAGAGTCGATCGGTAGCCAGCGCGGTAAAGCGCAGAGTATTCATTGATCGCAGTGCCAGATGCGGGCGCTTTGAATTCCCGGTCGTGGGGAGATTTGAAATTATGGTCTGGCCGCGGATAAATCGGGCGGCGAACGCAGAATTCGGCGGGAGGACGGCTAGCCCGAGCGCAAGGGAAAGTATCCAGATTCTAAGAACTAATTTCATCTTCGTTTCTATCGGATAATTCCGCGAACTTATTGATAGTTAGTGCCGTGAAATCTTTGCTGTAAGCCTGCTTAAGGCTTCGTAATGCGCCAGAAATATCCGTGCCTACGCAAATTTGGGAGAAGAGCACTTCTTGAGCGCTGCCGTGGGACCGTCGGCTTCGAGTTACACCAACGAATCAAAAGTGTTGACTTGCGTGAAAGCCTTTGCGATTATCCGCGCCTGAATTTCAAGCAGTGCTTCCCCCCTAACTGACTTCCCAATTCAAAGATCTTTATCGCGCTCGCTTCGAGTGCGCGGCGTTCCTTAGCGGCCTGCGCTCGCGAGCTAAGTCAAGGGGTAGTCGTATCCGACCTACGG
>JAYRHW010000003.1:0-4680 GCA_041907145.1 Bdellovibrionota bacterium | reverse complement strand
TGTTGTTGGTGCTCAAATAGATACTTGGCATGTTAAGGTCCAGCCAAATTTTCCGGCCTCGGAGGCCAGCGCTCAGGCCGTAATCACCGTCGAGGTGTCAACTATCGATAATCAGCTTATGTTCCAGGGCCGCTACAGCGGCCAGACCACGGTGCAGCATCCTCTTCTAACTGAGGTTCGAATTGCGCAGGCGCTGAGTCAAGCGATGGCGTATGCGCTCGATGAGGCTTTAAAAGACGAGCGACTGCTCGGGAAGATTTCTAGGGTGTACCGACCGATTTATTAGAGGCTACTGTAGCGGTTGGGGAAACTATCGGAGCTGGCGTTGCTTCCAGCTCCTTTCGCACTAGCTCCTTTGCCAATCTGTCACGCATGACATCGAAGAGCAGCTCGTCTCGATTTCGATAGGTAGTAAGAATTTTAAGGGCAGTATCAATATCACCCTTTTGCTCATACCAGGATGCCAGGTAGCGGAAGCGGTCTGAGACTAGCGCAGGGTCTACCTTGTTTTTCTCGGCCAGCTCATAGGTAATCCTCGCTTCATCGGGCTTCTCCTGCCGCAACTGCAAGTCTCCAATCATCAAGAGATACAGATAGGGGTTCTCCCACTCTGGCCGATCACTTAGCCCCAAGCGGTAGCGCATATGTTTTCGGTACGCGGCAATTGCCTGATCGTACTCACCTTGGCGTGAATGTTCTTCCGCCGACTCTAGGTTCTCGTACTCGCTGGGGGCAAACAGCCCAATTGTGCGGCAGCCTGAGATAAATGGAAGCGCAAATATCAAAACAAGGGCGAGGCGGGGCATCGATCTCATGTCTTGGTAGCTGTAAGCAAACCTTGTAGGTACTGAATATACTGAGCGGAACCCAATGTACTTCCATCCAGCTTTGAGCGCCAGCGCTTGTGAAACCAAACCCACTGCTCTGGGTGTGCACGAATTACGGCCTCCAGTTCGGCGTGGAATGCTGCGAGAATCTGATCCACGGTCTTGCTACTGTCGAGTATTTTCCAGATAACTCGGTATTGCCCAGATCCCTGCCGAATCAAGAACATAGAACATGCTTGCGCATTTAGTCGTTTGCCGATTTCAATTAGCCCAGAGGGAGTCTTAGCGGGGTGCCCAAAGAAAGGAACCATGGTGCTAGCAACGGCCGTATCTTGGTCGATGAGAGCCGCTATGCCGCGGCCTTCCTTTAGTTCCCGCATAATCGCACGCACCCCGCTCTGGTCGCTGCGCCAGATGGTGCGAATATGATACCGAGCACGCAGGGCTTGTAGGAAATACTGCGCGAATCTGCCCCGGGCCGGCCGTCCCAGGGCGTGGAAGGGAATCTCGCGCTGCTGCATGTATGCCGCTAAGAGATCCCAGTTTCCCACATGCCCCGTAAGGCATACCGTGCCTCGGCCAGATCTAATCCAGCGCTGGAACTCATCCCATTGTTCAAAGCGTATGCAGGGGGGCTGAGAAGCGAGGATGGGGCAAAGGTTCAGCGACTCCAGCACCGTAAGGGCCACATTGCGAAAAACCGCTCGCACGAGCGGTTGGGGGGCTGGGATTTCTAAGAACACTTGCAGTTGCAACTCGGCGACACTGCGTTCCCGTCCTGGAAAGGTTGAAAGAATCCAGCCAACGAGTCCAGCCAGCGCGCGCTTGCATCCGGCAGGCAGTGAGCCGACAGCGAAAAGCAGCCGACAAAGCAGCCAGTTCATGCGGGATCGAAGTCCGAATCTTGCTGAGCTAGGCGATCACGTTCGCGGCGCAGCCCATGGACGATTAAGAATTCCATCAACTTGTCGCGGGTTATCATTCCGGCAAGTCTGTCATTGTCCATTACGAGCAGGGCTCCGCTGCCCAGCACTTCAAAAATATCCAGGAGGCGGGAAAGGGGTTCAAGCAGGCTGACCGTCACGACCTCCCTATTCATCAGTCCGGAGACATAGGACTCCTCGTCCATCGTGGCCGCATCGACAAGATCGCTGCGCGAGACTATGCCGAGAATTGAATGACCGAGCACGACTGGGAAATAAGGCTGCAACGTTTTGAGCCCAAGGTTTAGAGCCTCGGTTATCGTCATGCCGTGTTGAAAAGTTATCAAATGTCCTGCGTCAATCATGACGTCTTTCACCTGAAATCCTTGAGCGATCGACTGAGCCCGTTCATGGGCATGCTCCTGAACTGCGTTGGTGAACACGACCACGGCAACGATTAGCAGGATCGGGTTACCGACATACAGCGCGAACAGTCCCATGAGTATGCTCAGCGCCTGGCTTAGGCGGGTGGAGATGGCTGTCGCGTGAGGCACTTTGAGCAGTTGTAGGAGCGCGCGAAGCACTCTTCCGCCGTCCATGGGGAAAGCAGGAATCATATTGAAGACGACCAAAAAGACGTTGGCGATGAAGATCCTGGCTAGCACCGGCGGATCTTGGAGGAGCGTATCAACCGATGAGAAATCCAAAAAAAGCGCCAATACTGAGGCGATAATCACATTAACCAGGGGCCCAGCGATCGCGATAAGCAGCTCAGGGAACGGGCGGGCCTGTCCCATTAGAGCGGCAATGCCCCCGAACGGATACAGCACGATATCGCGAGTGCCGATCTTGAAGCGTTTAGCCATCAGCGCGTGCCCAAGTTCATGGAGCAGTACGCATGTAAAAATTGAAATCACGAAAAGGACTTCCTGCAGGGGCTGCCCTCGGCGCTGGAACTCCTCGAAGGCGACCCAGGCAAGGAGCAAGAAAAAGCTTACATGCACCCTGATTGGTATGCCGCTGATGTTACAGAGGTTTAAGGAGAGGGATGACGTTTTAGAGCTCAAACAGGCGATCCGCTATTGATGCAATGCTTCCGTCAGACTAATTTTATGGGTGGAATTTATCAAGGGTATTGATGCTTTATCTCCTCCTGGGAACCGTCGCTGCCTCGCTGCTCGTAGCCTTTCTCGTCTCGATTGTCGAAGCAGCGCTGTTCGCTGTTCCTATGCCCCATGTGCGTCACCGCGCCGAGGAGGGCTCGGAAGCGGCTAAGCGCTTGCTCGACCTTAAGTCAGACATCGAACGCCCTATCACTGTCCTGTTGATACTAAACACCGTCGGCATGACAGGCGGAGCTTCCCTCGCTGGTGCGGCAGCGGGAGACATGTATGGCGAACAAGGGGTGCTGATCTTTTCGCTGCTCTTTGCGACTGTCACGATAGTTTTCGCTGAGTTTACGCCCAAGGTGTTAGGAGTACTGTACTGCAAGCCTATTTCGCATTTCTCCGCCTATCCGTTGTCTTTGCTGGTAAAACTGTTTCAGCCGATCATTTCGGTTTTGCAATTTACCTCTAAACGCTTCAAGCCCGATGATGATCGTCCGACGGTTTCTCAGGAAGAAGTGCTGAGCCTTGCGGCCATGGGCACGCAGGAGGGGGCGCTGGATGACTTCGAGGGGTCCGTTATCAATAATGTGATTGGCCTCGATAAGTTGCTGGTCCGGGATATCCTTACCCCACGCATCACCGTTTTCCGCGTACAGGAAAATCTTACCCTGGGCGAGATAGAAGGCGAGCTTCTGCATTGGCAGTACACTCGCGTGCCCTTGTATTCCGAGGACGATCCTGAGCACTTGACTCGCTACGTCCGACAGCGTGACTTATATCGTGCGTTAATGCAGCAGAAGCGCAGCTCCACGCTTAAAGATCTATCTCGTCCGCTCGCGACCGTCCCTGAGCTCGCGCGGGTGGATAAGATTCTATTTCAGATGTTCGAGAAGAACGAGCAAATCTGCGCAGTCGTTGATGAGCACGGCGGTCTTGCCGGCATCTTGACACTGGAGGATATTATCGAAGAGGTCGTCGGGCACGAGATTAGTGACGAGTACGACCTTACCCAAAAACCCTAGCACGGCAGCTCTAAAAGGGCGTGTATTGCGAGGCGATGCGATTAAAGCTTACTGCCATCCACTGCATCGCAGCTAGGGCAGCGTTAATAATGTCGTCTATGAAAGGGATATGCTGGGGGTATACGTCGAACAAGATTGCGACGCCGCGCAGGAGTACCACGACGGCAAGCCCTTGCAGCATCATTTTTAGGTCAAAGCGCCAAAAGCTGTTACTGTCTCCGCCGAGTAAAGGCATGTAAGCCCTCCGAGTCACAAATGTAGCGCAGGTCCTACGCCTAGGGTAGCCCCGGATTTTAGCCGACAAGACGTGCGGGCAAGCTAGAGGCGGCCATCTCGGACTGGGCACGGTGAATCAGCTCGAACATATGCCCCTGTATCTGGCTATTGTCGAGTACCCCTAGTCGCGAATCGAGATCGAGGGCCCATAGGGCGACGTCGATGCTCGGCTGAATAAAGTTTCTCACCCGACTCACCTTTGCAAAACGAGTGGGGCCGCGAAGTTCGCTTGAGTTAAGGAGCTCCTCGGATAGTTTCTCCCCGGGACGGACTCCCGTAAAAGTAATCTCGATATCGCGTCTGCCGTAGAGCGCAAGCATTTTTCTCGCCACGTCGACAATCCTTATGGGATTACCCATGTCGAGAATGTAAATTTCCCCGCGCTCGCCGAGCGTGCCGGCGGTAAGGACCAGGCGAACGGCCTCTCTGATTGACATGAAGTATCGCTCCATGTCCGGGTGAGTAATGGTGATTGGTCCGCCGCTGAAGATCTGCTCCTTGAAGATCGGGATGACGCTGCCCG
>JAYRHW010000002.1:0-29290 GCA_041907145.1 Bdellovibrionota bacterium | reverse complement strand
TGCCATACGGTCATAGCCCACAGCCTTGGGGTGCAGTCCATCACGCGACAGCCCGCTGACACTCAGCTTGTCCATGCGCAGATACGCAGGCAACTTCGCGACGCTGCGGCCAAGAAGCATCATCTCATTCACTTGCACGATGAATGGGGCCTGGAATTTTCGAGTCGTCTTGGTGAGAGTGCTAACGCCGATAATCGGAGCGATATGGCCATTTCTTGCAAGCTGCGTTTTAAGATACGCCACTATGCGCTTGATATTGCTGATGGTGCGGGGCGGAAAGTTGTCGGCCCAATAGTCATTTCGACCGACATCGATAATAAGGTAATCGGTGTCGAACATATTTTGCCCGGCATCCCCCTGCTGCATATGGGGTACGGAACGCATAAGGAGCGAAAGCAGCTGCCCGGTATAAACTCCAGGCTTCGGATATTTGACGATTACGGCGCTAGGAAAAAGCAGCCCTACGCGGGTTACATACCCCCCGCCCAGCTCACTCTTATCCCCCACTCCTTTAACAAAGCTATCGCCGACGAATCCAATCTTCAGTACCTGATCGCAATTGACATCAATAAGCCCATCGATAGTAGGACAGGCGCTCGCCATGCTCGGCAGGCACAAGACAATAAGGGCCAAGAGATTACGCAAAGCACTCATAAGCACGCGACAATAAATATAGAAGGCACCGCTTAGGCAGTTCCAGCGAGGCAACTATAGCTTCTTAGAGTAGAGTTGGCAAAATCCCTAAGGGATACCGGTAATTATTGAGAAATTTACTCAAGGCCATGCGCAAAGGCGCGCCGGATTAAGAGCTCGTCGGGGAACTTGCCGGCTGAATTTCTACAGGCCGCTACAGCGAATTCCGTGGCGCTTCGCGTAAGCCTTGGTGCAGCGGTTCTTCGAGCCCTTGGGTATACAATAATTGTATTCCCCTCCAGGCACGTTTGCATTTTTGACCGTAATGGAAAGGTCCTTCCTCTTGTCAATATACTTGCCCGCTTTGGCGATCGAATAGGTAGTAGAACCCCACAACGGTCGGCATTTCTCCGTGTTGGTCGAAAGCGCGCGCCCATCCCGGTAGGTTTGAAATACCATCGTGTCATTGCCGGCACCGCCGTATTTATTTTCCCAACCGTAGGCAATTGCCGGGGAAAGAAGAATCGCGCTGGTCTTCCCTCGATCCATACCCTCCGGCGGCTTAATGCGAAGGTACTTGGCAGCTCCAGCATTTAGGCCCTTGTCGAGCTTGAGGTAGGCATGAAGTGACTTGGTACCGTCAAAGAGAGATGCGGGCTGGCCTGCAGTGGAAATTCTAAGTTGAATGGCGAGCTTGCTCGAACTCGCGCATGCGTCACGTAGTACGACGCCGCTGCCCTCAGTCAAGCTTCCAAACTGAGGCACTGGCGTAGGAGTAGGCACTCCTCCACCCGACAAAATCAAACAGATCTGAGCATCCGATAGGTTTGGATACAGCGAATGCAGGAAATTTATTGTGTTCTGATCCAGCCCATCGAAGCAGCTACTTGATCCCGGGGTCGGCGTGGGCGGCGCATTCGTAGTACCGACGATGAGCTGAGTATTCGGTACCTGGACGATACTCCAACCGGAGTAAAAATTGAGTCCCGAAACCTGTACTCCTGCTCCAACCGAAGTGGTTAGGACCGTTCCGATCACACCAGGAGCTCCGCCCAGTCCAACTTCTACGATAATTTCTCTTTTATTGGTGGACTCACCAACGATGACAATATCGCGCCCCATATCAGCCGCAGTCAGTGGAATGGCGATGTCCAAGCCATTTGGCACGACTGTGATTACTCGTGGAGCCTGCTGCGCGCTGGCAATCCCTGCCCACGCGAGGATTAGAAAGAGGGCTGCTCCAAGGTGATTTCTATTCCGCATGATCTGCTTCCCCGAACCTTATTCGAACCTGCCTGCTGAATGTTTCTTCTCACTAAGAGATATGGCCAAAATGGAGCAGCAAGTGGCGTCTAAAAACTGAGAATTTTTAGCAGCTTAGGTTTTCTTCGGCAGCTGCCGATCTTTATAGTATAATGAGATAATTCCCCGGTTTTATTAGAGGTTTATGAAGCGCAGAGACTTTATACTAGGCGCAGCCTCCTGCTCAGCGCTGAGCGGGTGCGCCCTGGTGCGCCTCTCCAGGATTGACCCCATGAGCGTCTACCTGCGAAGCGAGATTATCCAATCCCCAGACATTGAGCGCGGCATTCTCGATAAGGCCAAAATCGGCTGGAGCGAGGATGGACGTATTCGAGTGGTGTTTTTGCGCGGCACTCCCTATGAACGCGGCTACCAGCACGGCGTACTGCTAAGAAATGAAGTCGATACTAATCTTACTGCGCTCTACGAAAAGACCTTGGAAAAATTCCGGCTCAAGGAACTTTTCTTCGAATCGTTCGAGCGAGCGCGTCCATATATTCCGGAGCGCTACTATCAGGAAATGCATGGCTTAGCCCATGGTTCTAAACTCTCGCTCGAGGTCATCCACCATATCCATATCCTCCCCGAAATCGGCGAGTGGGGCGGCAAGAAGCGGATCAAGCAGGTCATCAAGGAGATGATGGATGGAGAAATCGCCACGAGTTGCAGCAACTTCTGTACCGGCGGGAAGGCTTCCAAAGACAATGCCTTCTATACCGTCAGAATACTGGACTGGGGCCTGCACCGTGTATCAAAACTTCATCGTTATCCTTTGATTGCCGTGCATAGACCCGATGAGGGTGCAGCCTTCGTAAATATCGGCTGGATGGGCTTTCTCGGCGCCATATCCGGGATGAATGAACACGGAATTACACTCGGAGAAATGGGCTACGGCGATCGGCCTGATGAGACCCTCGATGGGTTCCCTATGCCATTCCTGTTGAGAGACGTTCTTCAATTTTCGAAGAATTTGCGCGATGTACGAAAAATTATCTCCAGTGCCAAGGGTACTAATCGATATATTTATCTTATGTCCGATGGAAAAACTCGTGAAGCCGAATTGTACATTCGCGACAAAGACCGCTTCCTGGTGTTCAAGCCTGGACAACCTCTCAAGGACGAGAAAAACGATTTGGCACCTATCGCTGATGTCGTCTACGGGGGACATTACAATAACATCATGACGGAGCAGCTGCAGAAACATCATGGCGACGTCGAGCCGGCCATGCTGATGAATGATGTCATTCCGAAGATGGCAATGCCGTCAAATTTTCAGAATGTAATCTACGATCCGGTGAACCTGAAATTTTGGGTATCAAACGCCAAGAGTCCGGAGGAGCGCGCCGCGGAGCAGCCGTACACCTTCTTCGATTTAAAGTCCGCTCTTAGCGCCTTTTAGCACCGTGAGACAGTCGATGCGCTGAGTCACCTCGCGCAGTAAGCCATGACACGCTCGCGGCATAAACGCAGAGCGCTGCGCTGCCGCCAAGATACCAGAGTCCCACCGTGTTGCTGGAAAATTTGGCTATTGAATGCTCAGCGGACGAGGCTATCGCCGCTGTCACATTGTAAATCGCGGGGAATATGGCAGCTGCAACTGTCGAACCCATGTAGCCAAGACGGGCTAGCCCTTGAGCCTTAGCGGCCGAGAACCCTTCCGGCGCATCATTGAATCCTTGCACTTTGATCTCGTACCATTCGGAGGAGGGCGGATAACGCTGCAATAGTCGCATCAACTGATAGCCGCCGCGTTGCACGATGGTGGGCCTGTATGGCTCGACTGAAACAGCCAGCCGTTCCCCGCGGAAGTGAAATCCCGCCTCCCCTTCAGAAGCTCTATCCCGACTTGCCTCCCAGGCACGAAAAGCCGCGGCCAGATCCCTCTCGTGAGGCAGCAATTTGGTGAGCGCTATTCGAAAAAATCGCAGTGCTGGGGCTGACGGCGTATGCCCCGTCAAGCAATGTCCGTCGTGCACTAATTTTTCGAAAATGCCTTCTTCTGCGCGAAAAGTTCGCAGAGAACCAAAGAGATTCTTACCGCTGCCAATCTTTTGAAGTGCGAATTCGTAATCCCCGGAGGGACGTGGCCTAAGGCTAACTCCCGGGGCAACTGCAATATGACCAAGGACTCTCTCCAGTACAAAGAGCGTTGCAGTCGCAAAGACGGATGAATTGCCGGATGGCTTCTCACGGCTCGAGTCTTCCACCGGCACGGCCTGCGAGGGCGCAGCCCGCACAATCTGTCCGTGGGGGATAGCGCGTGCGCTCTCCGAATGCGGCAGCCGAGCAGAAAGATCCGCAGGCAGTTGCGGCTCGATCCGATCAACTGCTGGGCGAAAACCAGCTTCGGGGGCAAATTCGGCCATACCCATTTGTTATGGCCCTAGTAGCTATCATAGTTACGTGAATAACTCGCTGGAAATCTTAGCTTATTCCTTAAAGGCGATAGACTGAAGTAAGTCTCCAGCCGCCACCATGTCAGCGAGGATTTTTAGCTCTGCCGACAACGAGCGATCCGTTAGGACCGCAGGAAATACCTTTGAGACCTTTGTGAGCGTGGTTTCACAAACAGCACTCATTTTAAACCGCCCTTTGCTCTGATGTTTTCTAATCTGCGCGGCCTGAGCGCAGAGCGCCAACTCAACGGCCAGTGCTTCGGCAAGACGAGGCAACATCTCGTATGCCCGCACCGCAAGCCCAGCGCTCATACTCACGTGATCCTCTTGCCCCGCATCCGTTGAAATCGAAAACAAATGTGTGGGCATAGCAGCACCCCAGAGGACATTCGTGAGTGCGGCTGATACATATTCAGTCACCATCATGCCGGAAGAACTCGCGCGGGCACTTGGTGAAAGTCCCGGCCAAATAAGATCGTTTCCCAGCCCAGAGTTTCTCGCTTCGTCGACAAATCGAGCGCAGCGGGTATTAGAATACTGGGCAAGAATGCACATCGCCTGAACTAAATTGTAAATCTTCACCGCGACCGGCATGCCGTGAAAGTGCCCCCCGGAGACTACTCGCGTGAATTCTGATGGCTTCTTTGAATCAGCTAAGAGGAGGGGGTTATCGGTGACGCTGTTAATCTCAATCTCGAATGTCTTAACCGCCTCCTCAATGAGGTCCGAGGCTGCGCCAAGAACCTGCGCCGAGCAGCGAAGGCTATAGGGATCCTGCACGCGCTCGAGCTTCGATACGGGCTTAGCGCTCGGCAGCAGCTTTCTTAACCAAGTCGCCACATGCACTGCCCCTGGATGCGGGCGAAGAGCGTGAAGTTCCTCTATAAATGGTTCATAGCGTCCGTTGAACACTTGGCAGGCAAGAGCAGTGTTCAGCACGGCGGACTTTAACATCGTGCGACAAGCAATTGCGGTCAGTACTGCGTACGCCGTTGAAAATTGCAGCCCGTTATTGAGCGCTAATCCCTCTTTCATCTGCAAATGGAGCGGAGTAAGCTTGGCCGCTTTGATCGCTTGCATGGCGCCCACCAACTTCCCCCGATAGTAAACTCTTCCCTCGCCAATAAGCGCCAGGGCGATATGCGATAATGGAGCCAAGTCTCCGCTTGCCCCAACAGAACCATAGATCGGAACCTCCGGCACGATATCAGCGTTCAGAAAGGAGACGAGCTGCTGCAAGACTATCGAGCGCACACCTGAATGCCCTTCGGCCAGCGACTGAGCACGCAGCAGCATCGCTAAACGAACCACAGAATGGGGAGCTAAAGGACCAACTGCGGAGGCATGCGAGCGAATAAGGTTGTTTTGCAGGGACTCAAGCTCGCTGTCGGGAACCGCTAAGGCAGCATTATGGCCAAATCCACGATTAAAGCCGTAAGCCGGGTGTTTCTGTTTATGCACGAAGCGCACAATCTGTTCTCGGCGCTCATCGAGCATGGCGGCCACCGATTTCGATAGGGATACCCGTTCCGATTGCAGCGCAACTCGGGCACATTCCCCTAGGGTGAGAGGCTTTGCAGGTCCAAGCTGAATCATAGGAGTCTTTTACACTTTCTTGCGATGAGCCGGTAGCTTGATATACTGGCCCGAAAGTGCCTTCGTCGCCTAAGGATAATCGGCATGAGCTCGACTGTACGCATAAGCGCGCCGCGTGGAACCAGCATTTCTTGCCGCGGCTGGCATCAGGAAGCCGCTTTGCGCATGCTCATGAACAATCTAGACCCTGCAGTGGCCGAACGGCCCGAAGATTTGGTCGTCTATGGAGGGTCAGGCAAGGCTGCGCGTAACTGGGACTGCTATCACCAAATCATCGCGACGCTAAAGAGACTGGCTGACGATGAGACGCTGCTCATTCAGTCCGGAAAGCCAGTGGGCGTGTTCCGCACCCACACTGAGGCACCTCGTGTGCTTATAGCCAACTCGCATCTCGTGCCGCGCTGGGCAACGTTTGAGGAATTTAGGCGGCTCGAGAGCCTCGGGCTCACGATGTATGGTCAGATGACCGCCGGTTCTTGGATTTACATCGGCACGCAGGGAATTCTCCAGGGCACCTACGAAACCTTCGCCGAGTGCGCCAGACAACATTTTGGCGGAACTCTAGCCGGACGCCTTGTTGTTACCGGCGGCTTAGGCGGAATGGGGGGAGCTCAGCCGCTTGCCGCGACATTGAACGGCGCAGCTTTTTTGGGCGTCGATGTTGATCGCACTCGCATCGAACGCCGAGTCGCTTCCGGTTACTGCGATCTTCTCTGTGATTCTCTCGAAGCTGCACTTGCTAAAGTTTTAGAGGCTAAGTCAAAGAAGCAGGCTTTGTCTGTTGGCCTCATTGGGAATATCGCCGATGTTTTGCCTGAGCTCGTTAAGCGGGGCATCGTTCCGGATGTTCTCACCGACCAAACCTCGGCACATGACCTAGAGCGTGGTTATATTCCCCGAGGCTACGGGCTGGTAGAGGCCGCTGGTCTGCGGAAGAGCAATCCTGAAGCATACCGCGACGCCGTACTGGACACGATGGTCGTCCATGTCAAGGCCATGCTGCAACTAAAGGCACGCGGCTCTCGCGCTTTCGATTACGGCAACAATCTTCGCGGCCAAGTCGCCGACCGCCGCGGCATGAAAGAAGCCTTCGAAATTCCCGGCTTTGTGCCGGAGTATATTCGACCGCTTTTTTGCCGTGGCTCAGGCCCCTTTCGCTGGGCGGCATTGTCGGGAGATCCTCAAGACATCGCTGTAACCGATGACGCAGTTCTCGAAACGTTTCCGAAGGATGAGCCTCTCGTGCGCTGGATTTCCGAAGCACGCAGGAAAGTACAGTTTCAAGGCCTCCCTGCCAGGATTTGCTGGCTGGGATACGGCGACCGCGCAGTCATGGGAGATAAATTCAATTGGCTCGTCAAACACGGCAAGGTGAAGGCTCCGATCGTAATTGGGCGCGATCATTTGGACACAGGTTCAGTTGCTTCTCCAAACCGTGAAACCGAGGCCATGAAAGACGGCTCTGATGCCATCGCTGACTGGCCGCTGCTCAATGCGCTCCTTAATACCGCCTGTGGGGCAAGCTGGGTGTCGCTGCATCATGGCGGTGGAGTGGGAATCGGATACTCGATTCACTCAGGCATGGTATGCCTTGCTGACGGAACAGAGTCCGGTGCTAAGCGCCTGCAGCGAGTCCTGACAGCCGATCCCGGTACCGGTGTCATGCGCCATGCCGATGCCGGGTATGAGATCGCAATTGAAACGGCCAAGAAGAAAGGCCTCGATTTACCCATGATTTAAGACTATGCCGGTACTGCGCAATATAGGGATTCTCTCAACCAGCGACCCGCGCGGCTCTGAAATTCCCAAAGCCGCGGTGAGCTGGGAAGGCGGAAAAATAGCCTGGGTTGGCCCTGAGGCGGAAATGCCGGCAAGCTTTGCAAAAGGCGAGCAATTTGACGCCAAAGGCGCTCTCGTTATTCCAGGTCTGATAGATTGCCATACTCACTTAGCCTTCGGAGGCTGGAGAGCGGATGAATTTGAAGAGCGCATGCGCGGGGCTTCCTATCTAGATATAGCCAGGCGCGGAGGAGGAATACTCTCCACGGTAGCGAAGACTAGAGCTTTGACTGAGAACGAGCTCTTTAATCGCTGCCAGCAGTTTTTACTAGAGATGTCTAGGCTCGGCGTAACAACCGTTGAATGCAAGAGTGGTTACGGACTGGATCTTGAGAATGAGATCAAACTATTGAAAGTGTACAGGCGCCTTGCAGCTTCCCAGCCTCTCGACATTATTTCTACTCTTTTGGCAGCGCATACTGTCCCGGCTGAGTTTAAGGGCAAAAAGGAAGCATACGTCGAGCTCATTTGCCGGGAAATCTTGCCGCAGGTCAGCACACAAAAACTCGCCAGCTTTAGCGATATTTTTGTCGAGAAATCGGCTTTCGATGCAGACGATGCACGAAAAATTCAGTCAGTCGCGAAGAGTTTAGGACTAAAGCTAAAACTGCATGTCGACCAGCTTAGCGATAGTTCGGGAGCCGCGCTTGCGGCTGAGCTTGGCGCTGTTTCCGCTGATCATTTGGAACATATATCGGCAGCCGGAATAACGGCACTCAAGAACTCACGGACAGTTGCTGTCGTCCTCCCTTTCGCCTCCTTGTTTACGCGTGAAAAGCCCGTAAACGCACGAGCCCTGATCGATGCCGGCGTGCGTGTGGCGGTGGCGACTGACTTCAATCCTGGAACAGCTCCATCATTCCACCTCCCGCTTGCCATGCTGCTTGCGTGTACACTTTGTGGACTCACTCCTCGTGAAGCTCTGCGTGGTGCTACTATCAACGCCGCCGCCGCAATCGATGAGGATGCTCGGCTTGGCTCAGTGGAAGCCGGTAAACAAGCCGACTTCGCCGTGATTGATTCCAGCGATCCAGCCCAGTGGTTGTACCACTTTACGCCGAACCAGTGCCGAATGACCTTCAAGAAGGGGAAATTATTGTGGCAAGCTTAAGCGACAAAGATAAAGCAGCATTATTGCAGAGCGCCTCGGTGCAACTGCCAAAGGAGAGGACTGACGATCCTCGCATCGGCTCACTCTTAGGTAAGGAGCTTACCGAGGGAGTCGTGCCACACGCGGCGCTCATTGGCTTTCCGGTAGATGAAGGCGTGAAGCGAAATGGCGGGCGACCTGGCGCGTCGGCCGCTCCAGGTCTCGTTCGACAGGCATTATTTAAACTTACAGCAGGAGGCAGTCCCGAAGTCTCTATACGGGAGATCATCGGAAAGGTGGCTGATTGGGGCGATATTAGATCAACAGGCTCTATGGAGTCAGATCAGCAGGCGCTGGGCGCTGTCGTCGGCTCCGCACTTACACAAAAAATTGTCCCCATTATCCTCGGCGGTGGTCATGAAACTTCCTACGGGCATTACCTTGGGTACGTGAATTCCAAGATGGCTGTTGATATTTTAAATATCGACGCGCACCCCGATGTTCGACCGCTTGTCGAGGGCAAAGGCCATTCAGGCTCACCGTTCCGGCAAATTCTTGAGCACGAGTCAGGCCTATGCCGGCACTACGCGGTAGCCGGACTTCAGTCACATGCTTGCGCTGCTGATCACCTCGCCTACCTTAATACAAAAAAAGCGGAGTACGTGCTCAAGCGAGGGCTCACTCCCTCGCGCATCGAGTCGCTGTTTGCGAAATTTCGGGCGGGAGCCATGCTGAGTTTCGATTTAGATGCCGTCGACGAAGCCCACGCGCCGGGAGTAAGCGCGCCCTGTATGGGTGGACTGTCAGTCGAGCAATTGCTCGGACTCGCGGCCAATGCGGGAGCGCACCGCGGGGTAACCTCCTGCGATATCGTCGAATTCAATCCTCAATTTGATGTCGATGGCCGGACGGCCCGACTTGCGGCCCTAACCGTTTGGAATTTCCTTCTGGGATTAGCGGAACGAATTCGGAACCTGCAGAGACCGCGGCTGGGGTTCGGTTAATAGGGACGATCCTATTTTCGCCGAAAAATAGGATCGTCCCTAATTCGGCTTCCAGATAATCTGATGCACGTCGTTAGCAGGAGCTCCCAGCAGCGGCATCTTGGTCCAAATATCCTCGTTTGGATTTTGCTGATGAAAATTATGATTGGCTATCGTCGACCCGATCAAATTGAAGGGTAGCTGCAGAATGCGATACGGGAGGACCGAAAGTCCGAAAGTGCTCTTCTTAAACGATCGATCGTAGAACGCTAGCGCTTCGGTCTCGATGTAAGCCTGGGGGAAGAGGCAAACCTCCTCACGAGGGAGCAAGAGCTTTGCATATTGGGTGAAGAGAATACTGGTATAATGACCGGCGGTGAGGTACACCGTGCGCGGATAACCAATTTGTTCTCGCAATTTCTCGCCAAATGGGAAAGGCACTGCATGATCAAAGAGCGCCAAGAACATCAGGGTATTATTGGCGTTGATGTAGCGAGCGAGATTATTCGGGTCAGTGACTATCCGCTCCCGAAGCTCATTGTAAAACTGCTCCTTTGTAATCCCGCGCACGTTCATCACCTTGTTGCGGAATTTCTTTACGCCCTTTTGATCAGATTTCTTCAGCAGGGATACCAGATCGGTTCCGCCCATGACGAGAACGTTGTATTTTAGTCGTGCGTCGACGCCGGCGGTCATGGCAGCGTTTATTGCCCCGCGGGAAATGCCGAACGTTCCAAACTCCTTCTTGCCGTACTGCTTCTCGAAGTAATCGATAGCGATACGATCGCGAATGATATTGTCCCGAAATATTTCCTCGAGCTCATTGAAGCGATTGGGATCCTTAAAATCATTCGAACGGTTTACGATCGCTGTGTCGTACCCATGCCGCGCGTAGTATTTGGCGAAGTAATCGGCAATGATATTACGACCGCCCAGTACCGGTAAGACGAATATCAGGCTGTCGTTCTTTTCGTGCCTCGCAAAATAGTCGATGCTGATTGGTCCGTGCTCTGTCTGGATGTCAATTTTCTTATGCGTGTAACGCGAGGACTCCTCGAGCGTTACCTCCTTGAAATCTGTGTAGGGTGTCTGAGTGTCGTAACTGTAATAGTCCTGCATCTGCTGCGGACGAGGAGGCGGACCCTGATAGTTAGGATGCTGAGGAACGAAGGCACAACCGGTGAGGATGCTTGCGAATACGCAGCTTACTAAGGCTCTCCTTGAGCCTGCACTACCCATAAAAAACAACCTTCCACGCAACTAAAACCTAGATCTCCATTATATCACGAAGTGCGCCGCCTGATGAGGACAGCAAAAGCCCGCATTTCAAGGGTTTCCGCGCTGATATTCCGCCGCCAATCCTTTTGAGCTACACTCACTAGAATAGTCACTCTAGGAGCAATGCCATGCGCGAAGCTTTTATTATTGATGCAGTTAGAACCCCGCGTGCACGCCGAAAGGGAAAATTTAGTTCGGTGCATGCGGTCGACCTGCTTACCTACCCGCTTAATGCTTTGCGCGAGCGCAATCGATTAGACCCTGAAAACGTTGAGGATGTGGCCATCGGCTGTGTCACCCAGGTGCAAGAGCAAGGCTGGTGTGTGGCTAGAGCGAGCGTTCTTGCTGCCGGTTGGCCGATTACCGTTCCGGCCACCACGATTAACCGCCTCTGCGGATCAGGCCAGCAGGCTACGAACTTCATCGCGATGGGCATACAGTCCGGAAATTATGATCTCGCCATCGGCGGCGGCCTTGAGCATATGACCAGAGTCCCGATGTTTAGTGACTGCGGCGGCGCCGAGAGCCCGCTGCTCAAGAAGCATCATCCAGATTTGGTCCAGCAAGGCATGGCGGCTGAAATTCTGTCTGCTGAATACAAGATCTCCCGCGCGCAGCTCGACGAATTTGCCTACCACTCCCAAATGAAGGCAAAGAAGGCCCAGAGCGAGGGCCGCTTTAGGCGCAGCATCATCCCGGTTCCGTTTTCCGATGAAGGCGGTAAAACGGCAAACCTAGATGCTGATGACAATATTCGGGCCGAGACAACCGTCGAAGGTTTGGCGACTCTCAAAACAGTCTTTAAGGAAAATGGGGTAATCACTGCCGGAAATGCTTCGGCCATCGTTGATGGAGCAGCGGCGATATTATTGGCAGGCGAGCAGCGAGCAGCGGCTTTGAATCTAAAGCCCCGAGCGCGCATCGTGAGCACGGCAGCCATCGGTTCGCCGCCACGCATCATGCTTACCGGCCCCATTGCTGCCTCGCAAATAGCGCTCAAGCGAGCAGGACTGAAGGTGAGCGACATCGACTTCTGGGAAATCAACGAAGCTTTTGCTCCGGTGCCATTGGTTGCCATGCAGCAGCTGGGCATCAACCCGGAAAGGGTAAACGTCAATGGCGGCGGAATTTCACTTGGCCATCCGCTCGGCGCAACGGGAGCGATGCTGATTGGCACAGCTCTTGATGAACTCGAGCGCACGAAGAAGCGATATGCGCTGATTACCATGTGTATCGGTCTCGGCATGGGGATAGCGACCATTATCGAGAGGGTGTAGTAGCAGCAAAATAGACTGGTCGCTGCTTTTTGATCTATTGAAGTCACACAGCAGGGATGCCGGCAGCATCCCTACTCCACTACTTTCAAGCGGTAAACCGCCGCGCCTTCAAGAGAAGCCAGAACACAATAGTCAGTGCCGCCACAGCGAAGGCCAATATCCACCCTTCAATAAAGGTGGCGGCCACTGCCTGACTAAAAAGATCCTGCGAGGTGAAGGAATGGGGAGTGCTTGAATTAATCGAGGATAATACAGGGAACCCCAGCGCTTCGGTAATTTGATTGGCCAACATGCCGGCCCAGAAGTCAGGCAAAAGCACAGGAGACAGTGCAGGCACCGGCATACAGGGCCAAATAAGAACCGCGTGTATGGCGCGCACTGCCTTACTCCACTGAAAGGCTCTTGCGCTGCACTCTCCCTTCATCAGCAATGCCACTGGCTTTGAAAGATGGAGGAGCACTGCAGATGCAATGAACGCCGCAATGCCAACAAGCATACCCGCGATCTGCGCACCAGAATTCCAGCCAAACAGAACTGCCAGGGCAAAACTCGGCGCCGCAGAGACCATTGAATGGGCTACGCAGTGCTTTACCAGGCTCTCCCTCGACTGCTCTGTTGGCGGGACAAAAATATTTGAACTCATAATCTCCTTGCCAACCAAATACCTATTCGACAGAACCGAGCGCACCTTCAATTCTGCGGTCGGGAACTAGCCACATCACGGCAACAATGACATAGAGCATCTGAGACAAGAACGGCGACCAGCACGTCATTGCCATGCCCAGCACATACAGCATAACGGAGCACTTGCCCTTCCAATCGCGACCAACCGCCTGCCGCAACAACGAAGATTCTCCCTCAAGTGCAATAATGGCCCTCTGTAGAATTATGTAGGAAACTCCCGCCATAAAGAGAATAAACCCGTACAGGGCGGATGGCCCGGAAGTAAAATGATTCTCTCCCATCCATCCAGTGCCAAAAGGAAGGAGCGAGAGCCAGAAAAGCAAATGCAGATTTGCCCACAACACCGGACCCGAGACTCGCTTGGCGGCATGCAGCATATGATGGTGATTGGTCCAGTAGACCCCTACGTAAATATAGCTCAAAACGTAGCTTAGAAAGATCGGCAATATGGGCCTGAGATCGTCAAGAGCATCACCATGCGGCACCTTCATCTCGAGAACCATGATAGTAATGATGATGGCGATTACTCCGTCACTAAATGCTTCTAGCCGCCCCTTCCCCATCTTCATCCCCTTCTCTCCATACGTCAGGCACAACCACGCAGCGCCACTTCTGCTAGTTCAGGGAAGCGCGTTGTCTTCATATCCGAATAGCAGAAATGTCCATAATTTTTGAGCTGACGATAGTGCAGACTCGGCAGTGCTCGCCGAATTATTTCAACCGACTTCTGAATGTCTTCATCATCGTTACTTGATTCGAAGAGATGGATATCGATTCTCTGCGCTAAGGCAGGATCGATCGCAAATTTAAAAAACTGGGAGCACTTGCGTCCCGCAGGGTCCAGCCACGGCGCAACTAATATCAGCCTCTTCACCTTCGTCTGAGTCTCGCTGAGCCAGCGAATCAGGAATCCACCACCGCAGCTGTGTCCTATCAGAACGGACTCAGATGACAAAGGGTAGCGTTCAAACTCTGATTTCCAGAGACTATATTCGGGCGCGAAAGCCCTCGGCATTTCGGGCGTAAACGCTTGGTAGCCGATCATAATGAACTGCTTCTGCAGCCATGGGAGCCAATGACTGTTCGACAGCGAGGGATATTCATCGCTAAAATACTCCTCCTGATCACAGCTGCCATGCACAATAATTGCCGATTTCACCGTGAGGCCCTCAGATTTCATCATCCGGCAAGGCGACGAAGGTTCCCTGTCTAACGCTTTTGAGGACTATCTTGCCCTTCAGTGTTCCATTGTAACTGAAAGGCAATTCCTCGGAGAATTTCTTTGCCACGCACTCATACTTGCCGGCACAGTCGGAAACGGCCTTCGCCATGGTCGACGCCGCCAGCGCGGGGAAATATGCGAATGCATCCTCGCCGCCAGGAACCTCGGGGTATGAATAGAGGAGGCCCTCCACTGCATCCTTCTCCGCTGTAAGAACGTCAGGCATTTGTGCCGCATAAACGGAAAACGTCGCGCGCCTTGGAATTCCGATTTTCTTCATCTCGCTCAAGAACCCCAAGAGCAGCGGCCCCGCGTCTGGGATGAAGAGTGAGTCAAAATTGATGCCCTTCAGTTTAAGAGCGATCGACTTCATCTGCTGTACGTCGAAACCAGGAGCGTGCTCGGTAAATACGATTGAACCGCTAAAGCCCTTGCGAAAGCCATCCTCCAAAGTACGACTGAAATCATTGTCATTCATCACGAGGGCTACTCTCTTTAGGCCGCGCCGATTCATGGCCTGAGCCATGAAATTCCCTTCAGTCTCCAAAGAATATTGCGCCGAATACATCCTCTGTCCCGAAGTTCTAAAAACAGACTCGGGCGCGGCATTGGGGAGCAGCACCAGAATCTCTTTGTCGATAAGCAGCGGAGCGACCGCCTTTTGCGGAGAGCCGCAGCAGGGGCCAATGATGAACTGCAGCTTGTCGAAGCTGGTCAACTTCTTGAATCCAGTGATAGTGCGCGCAGGGTCGCAGGCCTCGTCCTCAAAAACCCATTCGATATCCGGGAGTTTAACGCTCTCGACACCCTTTCTAACCACCGCCCCGTAACTTGCAAAATCTCCCGTCAGCGGGAGAAGAACGCCGATGCGGTGCTTGGGATTATCCGCGTAACCTAGGGGCGCACACGAAAGGATACTGCAGACAATAAATGCGATGAGACTCTTCACGTTCCCTCGGGGGAGTATTCCAGCAGAGTATGCCAGAAATACTCCGGGAGGAAACGTTCGATATTGGAAGGTCGGTTTAACGGACAGGGACCGCAAACGATTGAGATATTGCTAGTCCTCGGTGGTCCCTGTGGCAAGGCACGACTGGGCTCCGGCCAATCTCCTACTCGCGAGATGCCACTATCTGCTGGGCGACTCCTCCCAATCGCTCCCCATAGACAATCGGCAATTGCACCAGCGCTAGTCTGATGAAGTGCGCGTGGCTGGCGTAGAGGTTCCCGAGCAACTGCGAATCAACCCGGCGCCACTGAGCCTTACGAGCATCGCTCCCGCCTTTCACCTTCGCCGCAGCACCCTCTGCTTCGGACAGCAGCTTCATTGCCGCCACGGTTTCCATCCAAGCCTTATCGGTATTACGGGGGTCATCTACATAGCCCTTATACACGACGGTAGCGTCCTGCATGGATAATCGCAGTCCAGTTTCCTCGTGCAATTCACGCTGTAGAGTTCCCGCGACCATTTCGCCGTAATTCGTCATGCCGCCTGGCAACGCCCAAGCCCCGGTGTCCTTACGCTGCACCAGCAGAATTTGCAATTCGCCGTTCTCGGGTGAAAGGCGGAATATAATGGGATCAGCGGCAAAGTTTGGTCCGACTTTGCCGAGTAATCCCCGCCCCTCCTTGATACCGGTGCGACCGCCGGGATTTAGAACCTCGCCTGCTGCATTTACGGGCAGGTCGACAACGTAACTTCTCGTGCGCTTAGCCATCGCTGCTTCACCCGGGGCTGCTGCCCACCCCTGTTCTCTACTAACAAGATACTCTCTCGTGACTACCGGATGATCGAATAGATCTTGGCGAATGGCATCGTACTCGGGCCAGGGCACTGACCATGATACTTTCTCCGGCGGCACCGGAATCCTATGCATGCCCACCGCTAGGTAGGCCGGATGGTCAAGGAGGGCCTTTTCATGAGGGGGAACTATCGCCGGCATTGAACTCAGAGCTTCGGACTTATCCATGTGCATCATACTGCTTATGTCTCCTCTGTAGAGCGGAAACACAGGTCCGCTCCTCCACGTAATTGAGCAGATTGGCACTTAATAACGAACCTAATATGATTTTGCGCAGATTTGAGGCACTGTTGTTGAGCTCTCTTGCACAAAGCTCCTTGGTATCAAATGTAACGGGATTGGGGGTAAAGAAGGGGTGGAGATAGAAGGCAGCTCGATTCTCCAGGACATAGTCCATCAGCATCGCGGCGAGCGATGACTGATCCCACTTGCTCTCCTCGCGTGAGCTGCCTCGGGTAGCAAACTCTTAGGCGTTCATGGCCTCGAGCGTAGCGTCCGTGGCCGCCTCGATGCTGCTGAAGACCTTGAGTCCGGCCTTCTCAGCATGGGTGCGAACCAACTTGCGGGCGCGATTCTGAGCCGACTTCGGGTTATTGTCCGGGAAGTCCTCCACCACCAGGATGAAGGTCTGCCCGTTCTTGTGCGCCGAAAGTGCCGCCCAGCCAGTCTCGCCGATCGACGCGATGCCCTCCGTTTCGCCAGTGATGACGAACAGGAGCACCTGATCCGTGGCGAGATGCTCGGCCTCGATCGCGGCACACTCAGGCGTCCAGTTCGGGACGACCGGGTTGAAGTAGGCATGTCCTGCCGCTTCGAGCCGCGCCATGACCGGGGAACGCCACTGCGAGTCACCGCAGGTACCGAACAAACCGACGACCTTCTTGAGATTCGACATTTGAGTGTCCTTCACAAGCGGAAACGAGAATCCCTAAAGCTACCCGCTCCAAGGAAGTGAGCAACGCCGCTTAGCCGTTGTCCGGTGCAGAGTGAAATGAATTCACCCGGCAACGGACAAGGCCAGCGCGCGATATGGATGTCTAGATTGCATCAAAAACATTTTGAAATGCAGAGAGAACCTCTGTACACAAACCTAGTAAGCTGCCTTCTACCTCTCATGGGAAGGACTCCTCCCATGAGAGCAGAAGATTTTTTCAGTCTACTCAGGCTTGGCAGTTAGTTGCGTATTAGAATGAACGGCGACTACATTCATTCTATCAGTCACAGGCTTGCTACTCAAACGCTGGTCTACCTGTCAAACCACAGACATAAAGCGAGCATTATGAACTAGTTATACTACTGACGGGACAGGCAGCTGGATTACATATAGAATAATCAAGTAAAGAATTAGTTCTAATCAATGGAATCAGAGAACCGCTCCGCACTGTATGAGCCTATCCTCGAGCTGCTGAGGGCTCTGCAGCGAGGAAATCGCTTTGTTTCGTCGGCACAAGGCACTACATTTTCCCTCGTTGAAAGTCATATCGCCGTCGAAATCGACTCTCACTCCGCCCTCAGAGCAGGCGAGCTTGCTCTCCAGCTTAAGGTAGATAAAAGCACCGTCTCCCGCGCATTGACGTCGCTTCGCAAGCGAAGGCTCATCGAAATCGACAGGGATCCACGAGACAGACGTTCAGCATTTGCACGATTGTCCGGCAAAGGCGCGGCAATTCTTTTGGAGCTTGATCAGCGGGCCAATGCCAACATGGGGCGATTTTCTTCCGCCATTACCAGTGAGGAACTGCATTCGCTTCGCTCCTTTCTTGCTGCAATCTCTGATGCCGCAGACATCTCCCCTTCTCCGCAGAGACCCCGCGATCACCCGCTTCGTTCGGAAATTCGGCGTATCACCAGGGCGCTGGGACTCTTGGGCGCAAGCGTTTTGGGCACCGAGCTCAGCTCCGTGCAGTGGCATGCTCTAAGCGAGATTGAGGCGCGTCCCGCCGGCTGCACGGCACAGCAGCTGAGTTCAATTCTATCGCTTGCCCCCAATACAGTCTCTGTTCTCATGGCGACATTGCGCCGCAGAAAGCTCATTGTACGCGAGCAGTCAAAGGATGATGCAAGAAAATTTCTGCTGCGACTGAGCCTAACCGGCTCGGCACAGTTGAAGGAACTACGGGAGCGCGCCTCTCAGTTGTTTGCTTCGGCCTTCAAGACCTGGGAGATTGATCGTTTGCGGCAATCGATCGAAATTCTGCGCCGTTTCTCGGGAATAAACCCACCCGGAGCATACGGGGCGGGCATGCAGGCAAGGCGCATTGCCGAGCCCGCCGCTCTTGTTCGCGCGCGTTCCTTCGCTTTACGAGAACTCGTAAGGCAAGGGCGTGAAGGCGAAGCTCCGGAAACGGTCATAGGCTCGAATAGCAAGATTTGGGCTTTAGAACGAGACGGGGAATATTTTGCGATTATTGAATTTCAGCGGAAGCAGGACACGGGATGGACCTGCGCCCTCGATATCAGCGCACTCGGCGCAATAGACGCCAGGACCCATCAGGACTTTGCCGAATTTGCTCGCCGCGAATTAGCAGGCGAGAAAGCTGAGGGCGCATAGCAACTATACAAGACTGTAGTTTCTACTCGGCTCCGGTATTATTCCCAGATGCAGCAATACGCTGCGTAGAGCTTGAGCATCTCTTGGCACGACATATACCGTAGGGTGCATTGCTAAGAAATTTGCATCATTGGCAAGTGCATCGGTTTCTCTGCCGCTTCCGCTAATCAGCACCACGGGCAGACTGCGCTCTGCCCAACCCACGCACTCTCGTCTGGTCGCGCCACCGCCGTTAAATGAAATGAGACAGGGGCTGAAATCCTGCTTTATGAGTCTTGCAACAATCGCCAATGATTCCTCTGCTTCAGCATCCCAACGGCGAGAGCCCTCAAAGCGCTTTTCATCGACTGTCACATAATTTCTAAATCCCGGATGCTTCACGGTTATATGATGCTCGTCGGATGCCATGCTGCCTGACAGCACAATATGCTCCCCCATCTGCGAGGCGGACTGCTGCCCGATACAGATCCCTCCCACCAGTGCTTGCGGATTATTAGCCTGAATAGCCAGAGGCAATTCACAAATTGATCCGCGCGCACTTCCCGATAAGCCATCGTCAAACTTTGCCAGCATACGAGTAGCGCCTGCCAAGGTGGCACCTTCAAAGCCATCAAACGCTTCAGTAAACATTGAAACGGCCCCCAACCAGTCGCGGCGATTCATATCTCCGCAGCCTCCGGTGAAACGAACAACCGCAGGGTGAGTAGCCCTTGAAAGCATTTCAACCATCTCGCTCGTGGTCAACGCGTCCTGTCGCAACTTCTCGGCACCACTTGCGGAAGGGCTTGCTGCAGGTAGATGCCCTAGTGTCGGCCAGTCGCTATACGTGGCTCGAATCTCCGGCGCCTTGAGGACCGAACGCATCTGTGGAGAAACGGGCAGGTAGTGTCCTGTAAACCGCGCCGTTCGCCCTCCGGGGCTTGTAACTTCCACCGCGTCAAAGGGCATCTCGCGCCATCCGTTGGTATGGTGAGCCCGACGGGCGACTTCGTTTGTAGCCTCGACTCGCCCGATGGCTATTTCAGCCGATGTTCTTTGTAATTGAATGAGCGTGGCTCGCAGCAGCATATCGTGCGCCGGAGTGCCCTTGAGTGAGGGATCCACGAGGATAAGATGCACGAAGGCGGCAGAGCCAAGACCCTGATAGTGTCCAAGACTCCCTTTCGCTCCCGCCGGTAGATTTACCGGCTCATAATAGAGCGACATGCCCATAGCCAGCCCATCACGCTGCAGGGTTATAAGCTGCGCGCCGCTCTCGAGATGTTTTGCAATTACCTCGGCAGTTTGTGGCGTGACTATAATGCCGTTGCTCTTTACCTGAGGATCTCCCGGCTCGCGTCTTGCCTTTGCACAGAGCGCGGCAAGCCGCTCAATGACATCCGAAGTCATCTCGCCTTGGCCGACAAATTGAGTGGAAAGCTCAGCAACGGGACCAAAATGCCTCCCTAACTTCCTCCGCGCCTCGAGAACGGCAGCGTCGAATGCCCCGTCAGCGTGCAGAGCACCGAGGGAATCCAGAAATTTAAGCTGCAACCGTAGCGCTTGACGATACTCGAGGGTAACGGTGCTAGCATCGGCATCTGAAATCGATTCACGTATCGGGCGCAGCGCCTGCATAAGCCGACGCTGCATGGTAAAACGATCCTCAAGCGAGATTTTAGAGATCCCTAACCCTTCATCAGCGGATGCATGCAGCGCAGTATCAACTTCGCGCACAGTCACAGGATGAGTCTGCAGCCTGGCAAGTGCCGCTACCGTCAAATTGGAAATTGAAGCTTCGTACGGGATACGGGCCAACGCAATTTCCCGCACGGATTTTATTAGATTCTCGAATCTCTCGCCGCTCGATAACGATGGGGCATTAGGACTTGCTATATGGTCAGTAGGAGCACCAACGAGTAAGAGTTTGTCGCTCACTTCTTGCGCGAAATTCGCGGCAGCTATCTCGAAAGAGTTCACCAGCCTTCGGGAGGACTCAAGTGCTGATGCGATGTTGTCGGCCCTCGAATGTTCCGGAATGGAATGCCGCGCGCTCGATAGTTCGGCGTCGGCATCCTTCGACACCCGGGGCGTTGCCTCCACGGAAGCGGCAGCAGGATGTGCTTCAGGCTTGACGTTCATAAGTTAAAACTATGGTCCATCAGGAGTGTTATGGATGGATTGGGGGCCTAAGTATCAAAGGATTTAGGCCCTCCCATAACACTTGGATGTACCGGTTTATCTGGGTTTTATGGCTGTTTTGCTCGGAAATAATGCCAAACTACCTCCGACTGTCGAGGAGGGGTTTGCCGACCTGTCAGGGCCAAGCGCGAGCTACGCGCAGATTCTGCTTCCTGACAACCGCGCCGGCATGGAGGCAGCACTCGATCATCTACGCCAAGCGCAAGATTCATCCCTCATCAGAATCACCGGCGCCGGCATCCTCTCGCCGCAAGATGCTAAGGCCCTGGATTCACTTTTTGCCCGCGCATTTTCAGGACAGTTCTCCGGAATGGTCCTGACCGGAGCGACTCGCGCCACCGAGTTGGATTCTGCAGTCGCCCATCGCGGAGTCATGGAGGCAGGAGCAAAACTCGAGGCAACCTGCCCCGGGGCACGTGTTTTGGGCGTCGTTCCGTCCCAAAGACTCGAGATGCACTACGATGGGACCTGTTCGGTGGTGCGGGAAGAAGGGCTCGAGGTCGGGCTTCATCCGGACAATAAATTAATTCTATCCACCGCGGAGAAAACTCCATATCTCTGGGACGCCGAATGGCAAAGGTGTCTTGGACTTAAGCACGCTCTCAATCCGAGCAGCTCCGTACTCATCAGTTTTGACGGCGGTATAGCTACCGATAGGGAAATCAGGGCTTGGGCTGCAGAGAGTAAGCGAGATCCGCATACTCATGTAGTCCTGCTTGGTCGTAGCGCTCCCGATCGGGCAACCGCGCAGCTATCGAGAAACTTTGGCTTCCTAAGAGAGCATCCAAACGTGCATGTCGTTGAGTTCGATGCTGGACGCTTGAATCAGATTGCCAGAGATTTGGAAATCCTGCCCACATTGCAGCGGTCGTTACGAATCGCGGGCTAATTCTTTCCTCGTGCTCAATTCGAAATTACAGAGGAACGGAATTATTCCAGTCTACTACGAACAACGCCGAGTGCTAATCTGGAATAATTCGCTAGCATGGAGGGACTCGCATAATACATTAGCGCGCAACGAATCGCTCAATTGACTTTACCTGCTCCGCGCGAAACTCCCAGGCTACCGCTTGAATTCTACGCTCCTGCCTTGCGCCAGCACCAGCCCACTCTGAAACAGACTCGAGATCAAAAATTCGATGCCAGGAATGTTCGACTGCCCGCTGAAGATGGGGCGACAACTCGGCAAAGGTAGCTTCCGGCGATTGACCAGCTGCAACGCAGCGCGCCTCAAAGTCAATATCTTCGGCCTCACTCAAGCCCAGAAACCAGCCATTGAGCGGATAATGCCAAAGCTCAAAGTCCGAGAGCAGCACTGACTCACGCGGAACGATTAGTTCAATACAAACTCCTTCGGTTCCAGGCTCAAGAAGCGCCGCCTCCAGCAAATCGGGCCTAGGCACCCACTCACTTTCAAACTGACTCCAACTCCACATTGGATACTGGACGCCCTCCGGAGGCTCTCCGCATCGCTCCCGTAGCCTTGCGGCCATCCACGCATATGCCGGCAGTATATCGTCGGGAATTCGCGAGGAAGTAGATCGAAGCATCCCGGTGGATGAGAGCGCATCGAGTGCGCGGACATCCTGGATGGTCCACAGTCGCGCGGGGGCAAGGATTATATTGTTTCCTGCCGCCAGCGACGCATCGTCTGCTTGTTCAGCTGCGCTTGAGCCTGGTATCGCGATCTGCTGCCTTTGATCGATTTGCATAGCCGGAAGAAGAACCTAACGAAGCCGGGCGCGCATTCCCTCTATTTGAACGCAACGGCACTAGGAATCAGAAACTGGGCAAGAAAGCTAGAATATTCATCTGAGCGAATCAGCGCCGCCAACCTTCGAGACGAGGCGTGAAGCTGCGGCTCTAGTGTATTACCGTTTGCTACCCCCGCTTCGAATACTTCCAGGAGCGTATTCTCGGCTAGCGCCACGTAGTCTCGCCAGTTTTCGGCCAGTTGATCTGTGGAAGAGGCGGTTAGCTTCTCCCCTAACCCGAGGAGCAGATTCACAGCTTCCAGATACTGCTTACTCTCGAGAAGCTGCGCAACCTCTGCCTTGGTAGATTCAAGATTGATGATTTCCAGCTTTCTTTCGCGGCGATGTCCGTCCTGGCCAACGCCAGCCTCAGCCTGAATATCCAAGATACTTTGCTGAATGCCCTTAGCCATCATATGAGGAAGGGCCAAAGCCAAGGCTCCGGCCGCCGGTGCAACTGGCGCGGCAGCTAAACTCGCGGGCACCTGCGAAATCCCCCAGGCCATGACTGACATTGCTACAACGAAACCTCCGTACTGAGCCCCAATGAGTCCTCGGGGAGGACTCGAGCACTCAGAAAACTCCTGAGGCTCCGCTGCAGGTGGAGTCTGTTCGACTGGAGTGGCCGGGGGTTGGGCGCAGACTGCGAATTGGTCTTGGAAGTACTTCATACAGCTGCTGGCGATATTAAAAGCAAATGCCATCTCAGTCACGCATTTCCCCCAAGCCGCAAAGGTATGGGGAGTGGTGACCTCTAATTGCTATACAACGTTGATATTACAACATAATATGTTTATATCGATATATTTACAGCTATCGATATATGGCGTAACATGGTAGCTATGAGCTCAGCATTGGAACTTTATAAGGCTTTGGCCGACGACTCGCGCTTGAGGCTGCTCAAGGTCTTGAGTCGTGGCGCTTTCAACGTGCAGGAACTTACAGCGATCCTCAAAGTCTCCCAATCCACGATCAGTCATCATCTAAAAGTCCTGCACTCAGTCACGCTGGCGACTTCCAGAAAGGAAGGCACCTGGGTTTACTACACTCTGCCTGCCAAGGATCAGAATTCATTTGCGCATCAGACCGCCAGAATCCTTCTCGAGAGCGGCGAACGCAACGCTGAAGACGAGGCAGCAGCCAATGAAATCTTGAACCGTCGCCGGGACCAAGCCCGGCATTTCTTCGATTCCGTCGCACGCAACTGGAAGGAACTGCGTGAAACCCAAGGCACCGAGACCTTCTTCGACTTGGTAGCGGATAGAATTCCTGAACAGGCGGCATTCTTGGAGCTTGGCTGCGGTTCTGGCCCCTTCCTTGATAGAATCTTACCGCGAAAGGGCCAGACCATCGGCGTTGATTATTCACAAGCCATGCTCGACGAAGCTCGGAAGACCTTGGGCTCCCGCGCTTCTAACGTCGATTTCCGCCTTGGCTATTTGGAACATTTGCCTATTGGCGATGAGAGCGTGGACTGCGCTCTGGTTTATATGGTGCTGCATCATTTGCCATCCCCCGCTGAAGCGTTGCAGGACGCGCTGCGAGTACTCAAGCCCGGTGGGCAGCTCATGATCGTGGATCTCTTGAAGCACGACAACGAATACATGCGTGAGCGCTACGCGGACCTTTGGCTGGGGTTCGACCCTGAAGAAATGAAGCGCTGGGCGTTCGACTGCGGCTTTGCCGACGCCAAACTCGAGATCTTAGGAAAGAAGAAGGAAGTTTTTTTGCTAACTACTCGTAAGAAAGAGGAATAGACCCATGAAAAATGACCTGAAGGACTATAAAGTTGCCGACCTTAACCTCGCTGATTGGGGCCGTAAGGAAATCGCCATTGCCGAGAAGGAAATGCCCGGCCTGATGTCGCTGCGCGAAGAATACGGCGCAAGCAAGCCGCTCAAAGGCGCGCGCATCGCCGGCTCTCTCCATATGACCATTCAGACAGCAGTGCTTATCGAGACGCTGACCGCCTTAGGCGCAGAGGTCCGCTGGTCAAGCTGTAATATCTTCTCGACCCAGGATCACGCCGCCGCCGCAATCGCAAAGGCTGGCATCCCTGTGTTTGCCTGGAAAGGCGAAAGTCTGGAGGAGTACGATTGGTGCATCGAGCAGACGTTGGTTTTTGGTGATAAGGGCCCCAACATGCTGCTTGATGACGGCGGTGACTTGACCAAGATGGTTCACGAAAAGTTCCCTGAGCTTCTCAAGGACATCTATGGAGTTTCGGAGGAAACCACCACCGGCGTCCATCGCTTGTATGAAATGCACAAGGCCAAGACCTTGAAGCTTCCAGCTTTCAACGTCAATGATTCCGTTACCAAATCAAAGTTCGATAACCTTTACGGTTGCCGCGAGTCTTTGGCTGACGGCCTCAAGCGCGCCACTGGCGTTATGCTCGCCGGTAAGGTTTGTGTCGTTGCCGGATACGGGGATGTCGGCAAGGGCTGCGCCCATTCGCTTCGCAGCTATGGTGCCCGCGTGCTCGTGACCGAAATCGACCCTATCAACGCTTTGCAAGCTTCTATGGAGGGATTCCAGATCGTGACCATGGAAACCGCTGCTCCTCAGGCTGATATCTTCGTTACTGCCACCGGCAATACCGACATCATCACCGCCAAGCATTTTCAGGTGATGAAAGATCAGGCCATCGTGTGCAACATCGGACACTTTGACAACGAGATCGATATTGCTTGGCTCGAAAAGAACCCGGAAGTTCGCGAGTACAATATCAAGCCGCAAGTCGATAAGTTCGTTTTACCGAATGGCCATGAGATCATCGTGCTCGCCCGCGGGCGCTTGGTGAATCTGGGCTGCGCGGCCGGACATCCGAGCTTCGTGATGTCATCGTCCTTCACGAATCAAACTTTGGCTCAGATCGAGCTGTTCACCAACAAAGGCAAGTACCAGGTTGGCGTCTATACCTTGCCCAAGAAGCTCGATGAGAAGGTCGCGCGCTTGCACCTGAAGAAGCTTGGCGTTGAACTCACCAAGCTCAGCGACTCACAGGCCAAATACATTGGCGTGAACGTTGAAGGTCCCTATAAGCCGGAGCACTATCGTTACTAGTTACGACACTTAGACCGTGAACGGCCTGCATTGGGAAACCAATGCGGGCCGTTTGCTTTTAAATCGCATAGCTAAGTGCCGGAGAGGCGGGTTCAAGAATCCCCCCTTTGATATCCGCTTTAAGCTCACGCCTGATAAGCTCCGCCGTTTCGTCCAAAGCCCGCGCCAGCACCTCTGGCCCAATGCCGCCAACAGTATCAATAACGAGAATCGCCCTGGTGGTAGCCTTCTCAATCTTTGTCCGGTCAGCTTCGCGCCAGTTCCAGCGACGGCAAAGAAAACTCACATCATCTCGATAAATGACTTCTCCAGGGTAGCAGTTTTCCGGAGCTTCCGCGCCGAGCGCCAAGCCTGATTCATCTCCCGCCGCAAATTGAAGTTTCACATCACCGTGAATTTTAGCAAGATCCTCGGCTCCGACCGGCACGTGATACTTGATGGAAATGTAATTATAGAGATCCACCAGCGGATTAATGAGCGGTAGCGGCTTCGTCCCTCCACGCGTTCTTCTAAGCAACGCTTCGACTGAAGGGCGAAAATCCCGAGGGTCAGAACCAAACCTCTTGTAGGCCTCGCGCCAAACCTTAAGCTCCGGCAAAGATGGCAGTTCTACCGGCGCCAGCTTTTCCCTTTGGATTGCCTCCTCAGCACGCAGCATGCTCGTAAGCGCGGGATGTTCGCCCGCATTTTGAAGATTATCGAGCACCAACACTCCAATTCTGGTGGCGGGAAAAGATGAGAATATTTCTGGAGCAACAAGAACGGCCGGCATCGCTTTACCTCCAAGTGGCGGGGCGCCATAGTATGTGACAGCCGCAAGCGGTTGTGAAGGATTGGAACGAGGTCACTGCGGCAATGGTGTAGTCATTCGTTTTCACTGAGGTTTTTCGGCGCTCTCATGCGCTTGCTGAATACGTCTGCAGCGCCCCATTCTCTTAACTTGATTGCGATACGGAACAGCACTAACCTCGCGTTATGTCGTCGCAGTACCACCAACCCAACCCGCAGTCGCGGGATCCCCAGCAAGAGTCTCGCCTCGCCCAGCTTCAAGGCGCTTCTGCATCTGCGATGGGTTATCGCTCGCGCAGCCTTTTCACGGAATCAAACAGCGAAGCGTGGCGGGGGCTGCGTCTCTTCGGCTTCACTGAAGTCGAGCAAGTCACGGCGCTCTTACCCTCCGAACTTGCAAGCAAGATTCCCCATGAAGGCCACGAGGCGCTGGGGAAGATACTATGGGTGATGGCGCTGCGGGAGAATCACTTGCCTAACGGATCGCGCAAACTGAGCGCCTTCGATCTCGCCGTTCGTTCCGCACATTTAGATATTAAGCACTACGAAGGAATGAGGACCCTCGTACACTTTCTGGACTTCAATGTTATCTATGGCCTTAAAGGCGATTTTCGTGACCCCGCTCAGCACGCCCAGGAACTTTGGGATGAGATGCGCTATGTGGGAGACATCCTTGAACGTCATTTGCGAGCTACCTACTACGCGCACAACGGCAGCGTCCCGGCAGAAATCAACCGGGAGCGCGGCCCCCGACGTGAGGCCTGCGCGTGGGCGCTCGAAGCTGCAGCTAGAAACGCTTGGAGAATCGCCGCCTTTGGCAAAGCCTGCGGGAACGCCGCGAGCGACGCAGAGATCGCCAAGTACCAGGCCCAGGCCGAGCGTTATGCGCTGGGAGTCTTCGCTTCCAATGGATTCTCGGGGCATCCCGATCACTTCGATCCCCAAGCCAGCGTGGGAAGGATGCCGGATGGAGCTCGTCGGCGCATCGCCGCAACACTCAGGATTCTCGCGGCATTGAGTGCTGACCAGGGAGACAACGAGCGATCTACCAGTCTCAAGCGGTCCGCGCTCATCCTCTTTCGGGGCAGCGAGGCGGAAGATACGGAATTTTTGAAGTGGGCTCACGCCCTACCACCGCCGGAAGAGGCGGGAGCGGCGGAACCTGAGCCGGCGCGGACAGAGGCCTCAGATCCTGCTCCAAGTCCGGCCCCGACAAAGCCCTTAGAGACCCAGCGACAGGAACAATCGGCCGCGCCAGTCGACGCCAAAAAGCAGCGGCTCGCAATTGAGCCAGGCCTCACGTGGGTTGAAGTCCAGGTTTTCTATGCAGATCAGATAAACGAGAGAGTCCCAAACAAGGCCATGGACAAGGTCTCGACCGCTTGGGCGAAGATAGCTTCAGGCGACTATGCCCCATCGATTAACCTGCTGCAGCAAATAAAAGAAGCGCATATCGACCGCCGACTCATTGAACTTTCTGCGCCAGAATTACGCGAGACGTTCTTCAAGTACGCCGATGAACGTGCAACAAATTCCAGAGCCAATGAAAAGGATGTCATCGAGATTTCTCGTCTGCTTGCGACTTCTCGCTTCATCGCTAGGCAGCCGGGAATGGAGCGCACTGAACGCCACAAGCACGAGCAGCTGACTCGACGGCTTGAAACCCACGGCCGAAAAATTGCAGAACAGTTCGGAGTACGCGGGCTATTCGGGCAGCTGCACGACTTCTTTTCGCCAATCTTCCAATAGAGGGCTTAATGCCCTGTCGCTTCCAGGAAGGCCTGCTCGAGGCTCTTGAGCTGGCGCACCTCCAATACCTGCATATTATTGTTCAGTAGCCAGGCCAGCACCGCTCGATTGATATCGGCAATCTTGAATTTGCTCGGGTCGAATTCAACCACGAGCGTCTGCTTATCCTCAACGACAATATCCACCGCCGGCATTTGCGCTTCTAGGTCGCGTACATCCTTGGTCAGATTCTCGACGGTAAATACGATACTGGAAACGCCGCCCAGCATCTGCTCCATCGGCCCCTGCCGAAGCAGCTTTCCGTGGTCGATCATGCAAACGTAATCGCACATCTCCTGGAGCTCGCTAAGATCATGCGAACTGATAACGAGCGTCGTTTTACCTCTTACAGCCTCAACCGTCTCGCGAAAATCTGCAATCATGCGCGGATCGAGACCGGCGGTCGGCTCGTCGAGCAGAACGAGCGGGGGGCTCCCGATCAATGCTTGCGCAACCCCCAGGCGGATTCGCATGCCATGCGAAAGGGATCCTGCGAGATCGTCCGAGCGATCCCTTAGTTTCACCAACTCGAGCACTCGCAACACTTCTCGTATTGCATTGTTGCCGCTCAGGCCCGCTAGGCGGGCAAAGAGCAGCAGTTGCCGCGCTATAGTGCGGTCCTCGAAAAATTGCATGTCTTGGGGTAAAATGCCGATTATCCCGCCAGAGGCACGAAAGTCCCGCAGCGGTTGGCCAAATACTTCGATAGTGCCCCCATGCGGTCTGATGAACTGCCCCACTAAGGAGTAGGTAGTCGTTTTCCCTGCGCCGTTGGCACCCACGAAGGCAGTGACGGAACCTTGCGGGATACTCAGCGATAGGCCGTCGAGGGCTTTGACGCGCCTGAACGAGCGCCGCAAATTCTTGATGACGAGCGCCTGATTAGACATCACGCCTCAAGAAGAAAAGTAGTCCCGCCAAAGTAAAAAGGGCACCCCAAGCCGAATAGCCGAATATACTCGCGATGGGGTGACCATCGAACGGCACGAAAAGTCCCACGAGAATTTTCGACCATAGCGGCGAGGCCCAGGGCGCTACCGCCAAAATGAATATAAATCC
>JAYRHW010000001.1:0-2338 GCA_041907145.1 Bdellovibrionota bacterium | reverse complement strand
TTCCTACTACTCCAGCCTCTGCAGATTTAATGTAAATATCTAGGCGCACAGTGCCGCTATAGTCACCGCCCGCATCTCGAATGACGATGAGCGACTCGTGAATGCGTCCCCGCCCATCTTGCCAGTCCGTTCGCCACAGATGGTGATTAACACTGGCAGAAATGGCTGCAAGTGTTCCTGATGAAATGAATGTACCCGGGTCAGGATTATCATCAAGATCCAGTACTCCGCTCAAACTTCCAGTCGCTGAGCTTGTAAATGAGATGTTGGAATTCGATCTGCCATCGATCCCGACTTGGAAGTTTGTCGTGGTCCCTTCATTTTTGAGTAGGGAGAGGCCATTGAATGAAGCTGAGTCGCCGAGTCGTCCGAACTCTTTGACTAAGGCGTAGTATTCGCGATTCATTGTTTCGCGCTGCGCGGAGGAGAAAACCCCATTCGCCGATTGTTCGGCCAGTTCTTGGAGCCGCATTAGGATTGAAGTCTGATCGCTGAGCGTGCCGTCGGCGATATTGAGCATGGACAGAGCGTCATTGATATTCCTATTGGCGGCGCCGTAGAGCCTTGAACGCACGCGCAGTGAGTCAGCGATCGCAAGACCGGCTGCATCATCGCTGGCGCGATTGATGCGTAAGCCCGTTGAGAGACGCTCGAAGGTTTGGCCAAGCGCAGAACTATTCTCCGCTAGCCTTCGTAGCGCTCGTAGCGAGCTGATATTCGATCCAAAACCGCTCAAAGCAAAAATTCCTTCGTCTGGGGCCGAGCCAAAAAGGCGCATGCCCCCACATCGCTAAGATCGGGATTTTGCTCGATTTTCTGGACCGCTTCTAAAAGGCAAGTCGAGTCGAGGAGTTAGCTCAGCTTTTTGCGCAGAGTTTTGCACTCTTCGAAATGCGCAGCGAAATCCGCGCTACGACCTTCGCCTAGGGCGAGGATGGATTGTTGGGCTGCCGCGAGGTACTGAGCTTTCAGCAACTTGGGCAGATTTTCGCTTTGAAGTTTCTCTAGAGCCGCATGCAGCGACGCTATTGTGGTTCCATCGTGCGCTAGAATCGCGGCGAGAAATTGCACGACATCTTCTGTCCTCGCAATTTTCGCGGCCAAATCTAAAGCTGCCGCCGAAAGAGCCGAAGGATCCTGTGCATGAGACTTTGCTAGCTTATCAGCTCGCCATTCCATGCCGCCCTTTGCGGCGGAAATAGCGCGGCGAAATATTTCAACGCCGACAGCACCCAAATCTCCCAATAGGCTATCGACGTCCTTGAATTCCGGGGGCAGCTCGACCACGTTGGTTGAAAAACCTTCCTGGGCGAGAAAGTCGATAGTACTGACGGCGCGCTCTTGGCCAACTTTGTCTGTGTCTGGAACCAGAAGAATTTTCGAGATGCCGCGCCGGCGCAGAATTTCGAGATGAATCGGTCGTGGGCAGACTCCGTTTGTCGCCACCACATTCGGAATGTTGGCAAGGCTAGCCCGTGAGGCATCGAAGGATCCTTCCACCATCAACACGGCATCGGTTGTGCCCGCGGCGTGCAAATTAAAGAGGACGTCTCGCTCGTCCGTCATCGTCGAGATCGGGCGATACTTCTCCATTGTTTGCGGCTTGGTCGCGGGCGTCGTCCTCGTGAAGAGCGTGAAGATACGGCCGATCTCGTCGCGGAAGGGTATGATAACTCGATTTGTTCCAAGATTGCCGGCTTCGTTGAATGCCCCGGGGCGACCCTCGCGTGGATTGCCGAAGAGTAGTTCCTTATCGAGTCCCGAGCCGTCGAGGAATGCAAGCAGGTCCTTGGAGTCGGGGAGGGCGCCGAGCTCCATAGCGGTGATATGCTGCTCGCTCAATTTTCGCGCCTTGAGATAGGATAGGACCTCTTTGCCGGTTGAGTCTCGAAGCTGTGATTGGGTCCAATCAAGGACCTTCTCGTAGGCCTCAGCAACTTCGGTTTCACGTCTCCAGCGCTCGTAGTGCGGGTAATGCCGCAAGTCGAGCTGTGCTGCCAGCATTAGCTTGTCGAGAGCTGCCCAGAAGCCTAGTCCCTCCTTCTTCTGCAAGTAGCGAATCCAATTGCCGCTTCCACAGCCAGCAAAGCAGCGCCAGGTTGGGCTGTCGCCATGAATATGTAGGCTGGGTTCAGTCGCTGCTGGATGAAATGGACATATGGCAATTAAGTCAGCGCCCAGTCCGCGATGGGCGAGATCGTGGAAGATGACCTCCTGGTATCGCTTGGCTAGCAGGGTCTCGTACATGCGCTGCACGAGGGAGCCTAGTTCTGCCGTTTCCCAAGAAAGTTTCATTTTGCCGTCCTATTGCTTTAGACGGGGTAGCGACGCGAACTGA